>NZ_JALPRG010000007.1:0-469551 GCF_030464945.1 Paraburkholderia sp. CHISQ3 | reverse complement strand
CAAGTTTGCTGAAAAACTCGCTCTCTCATTGGTCTGGACTTCCTAATGCAGATCACTGGTGCGCTTGTAAAAAATGTCGACCACACCATAGTGAGTCAGCGACCCAGCCGGGCTTCGTGCCCGCAGGAATAATGCGGGGCAATCATTTACAGAACGGCCGTAGCGCAAATAGCGTCGTAGTAGATTTATGGTTCTGTCCGCCAGGGGCAATATCAGGATCGAATGGGTCTTGCACTGCTGGACGTGCAGTGTCCGCGATTCCCAGTTGATCGAACTCAGCGTGAGCGCTGCAACTTCCGACGCTCGAAGACCGTAGTACGCCATCAAATGGAGAACCGCGTGGTCCCGCCAGCCTGCGCGGCTGCGACGGTCCACCGAATTGACCAGCTTCGGCACCAGTTTCCAGTCGAGTGCACGCGGGGGCAACTCGCCACGATAGGTCCGAGGCGTGTCGATGTGATGCAGTCCGTGGACGATATCGCCACGATCCTCGCAATAGCGCAAGAACGCCCTCAGATGTGCAATGACATGCTGCAGCGTCTGACGGGTAACCTCCTGGCTCTTGAACCGGATGTACTCCTCGACGTCTGTAGCGCTCAATGTCCGCAGCGTTTGCTCGGGTAACGCTATCCGACTCAGGAATTCCCTGATGGTCGAGTCGTGTTGCGCTACGGTAGATACGGCAAATCCACGTAGCTCGCGAAGGTGCTGAAGATAGTGGTCACGCAGGGCGTCGAACGGGTCGTCCGTTTCAGCCAGGATCAGTCTGTTACGCGAAGACAGGAAGCATTCGAATGCCCGCTGCGTGCCTCGATACAATGCGGGGAATCGTAATGACGTAAATGCCGCGTATAGATGTTCCGCGGAAAACGTTCCACCAGGCTCGGCGATATCCATCCGTTCAAGTGTTTGCTTCGCCCGAAACAAATGATCGCAGGCACTGGTGCGCGAATATCCGCGTCTGCGCAGCCAGACAGCGAAGTCCTCAAGGTCGGCGGCGAACCGAGACTCTTCGTAGCGACGATGTACCTTCGGAAACAGATCCTGAAGCATGGTGGCCTCCAGATACGTTGATCGGAAGAACCACGCTACTCCTACGGTAAAATTATGTTGACAGGCTCCCGACGCAACCAAATGTCGAAGCACCGCGCGGCGGATACTCCACATAATCGTGCGCTGCACATAAGTCGACTAATGTTGCGCGCAACATTAGTCGACGACTGGGGATTGCAGGACGTCGATCAGGGCACTCGCAACGATCTGCTTGAAGTGCTCGACGATCGTGTCGGCACGCGCTCCCCCATCATCACCAGTCAGCTGCCACTCGAACACTGGCATGCATGGTTGCAGGACCCGACGATCGCTGACGCGATTCTCGATCGCCTCGTCCATCAGGCTCACAAGCTTCCGCTGAAAGGCGAGTCGATGAGGAAATCGAACGGCAAATCGCTTGACGCTTCCGCATCATGATCACCTTCGCTATACTTCATTAACCGCGCAACACCACCTTCCAGACTGATCACGTTCGCCGGAACAGCTGATCACCATCACCGAAATACGCAATCAGACCTTTCTCGCCGAGGATCTCATTGACCAGTGCGAGCATCTGCACAGCCAGACCATGAGTTTCTAGCAGGTGACGAAACCGGAGAATCTTGCTCTCGTCAAGCAATCGCGTCATGCCGCCGTCCAGACACGCAAAGTCCCGATAGAGCGGCACGTCATACAACGCCTCTTCCATCACCGGATCCGACAGACCAAACCACTGCTGCATGAAATGGATCTGCAGCATCGTGGCAACCGGAAAGGGCTGCCGTCCCGTTTTACCCTTCGGATAGTGCAGCTCAATCAGGACAATCAGCTTCGACCACGGCACCACGTGCCTCATCTCTTTGAGAAATTCCCGCTTGCGCGTACGCTTCGTTGACATATCCAGGTCAAGACCTCGTTGCGTCATCAAACCGTTCCTTAAATTCTCCCGCTCACACGATAGTCCATACGCTCTTCAATACCTGGGTTTTTGCAGAATTCCCCTAGTACTACTGTGTCACAAAGTAATTTGAAATACCGCAGCAATACGGGCATCTCTGCAGCTGCCTGGAGATGTGGGCAGCAATTCTCCAGCGTAGCGTCGCGATCGAGTCAGGTACGTGTCGCTGCATGCGTTGGGGAGCCGCGTGGGATGTAGTCCGCGGGTAAGGCAGGTTCGCTGCGGATTCCGGAGTTTTTTTTACCGCCTCCTTCGATAAGGCGCTGCGCGACGAGAAACCCGTAGGCTGCAATGCATAGGGATGCATGATGATGAAATCCACGCCATCCACGCCCCTCGAAGTGTCCAAGGCCGAACTCCTGCTTGAGATCCTGGTAGTCACGCTCAATGCGCCAGCGCATCTTGGCAACGTCAACGAGATGTTCCACAGACGTGTCTTCTGGCAACGTTGAAAACCAGTATTTGATTGGCTCGGGTTCGCCGACTGGCCACTCGATAAGCAGCCACTCTTCATCGCGTGGCGTAGCCCGCCAGTAGTCACGGTGAGAGGCGCGCACGCGCAACGCCGCAAACCGGGAGGTCAGTGCAGTACGTGTGCCTTCGCGCCACGAAACCGTGCGATAACAGGATGGTTCGAGCGCCAGTGCAAGATCCTTGACTGGTACGGGATCATGTCCCCGTACTCGCCGCTGCAGGCTTCGTGGCCGGCCAGCCTTGCCTGCTGATGGCTCGGCAGGCAGTGGGGCAAGACCCGGTGGCCACACGCGCGTGCCCGACTGGATGCCCACCGCGTATTGCAGGCCGAGTTCACCAACGGCATCACGAAATACCGTGTCGTTTCCATAGCCCGCATCAGCGAGCACCACCCCGTTCGGGGCACCGCTTTGCCTTGCCTCATGCAACTGCGTGATCGCGATCTGCGGCTTGGTCGCAAACCTGATTTCTTCGGGCACACCGGCCTGCCGCCGTCTTGTCGGGTCTTCCACCCATTCCTGCGGCAGATAAAGCTGCCAGGCGACGGGCAGGCTCGCCTTCCCGGTGGCAACCGACAGACTCACGGCCACCTGGCAGTTATCCTGCTTGCCCAGCTGCCCGCAGTATTGCCGCGTCACGCCCACCGAATGCTTTCCCTTCTTCGGAAAACCCGTATCGTCAATGATCCAGTACAGCCCATTTGATGGATCCATGTGCGGCAATACCCAGCGCCTGACCTGTTCGATCAATGCAGCGTCAGACCATTCGGACTTTGAAACGAAATGATGCAGCGACTGGTGCCGCGCACTCACGCGATCCGGCTCGAGATGGGCTGCCAGCGGCTCGACGCTCTTGCGCGCAACCGGCAGCATCAGGCCCCGGCAATAGCCCACAAGACCGGCACGGCGGTCACTGTGTCCAATGGCATTGCACAGGTGTTCCAGGTACTCGTCGAACGATGTCTCCCAGTCCATCACTTCCTCATGCAAGAAATGAAGAAGATCCCATAATGCCATGATTTTTGTGACACAGTAGTACTAGCAGGTTGTTGAAATACCTCCCGCACACGTCATGCGGTCGGGAGGAGTAAACGTTGAGACAAGGAATCGGACAACATTGAGACTGAAGCGATGCGCGGAGCGGACGGTTATACCGAGTCGATGTTCACGATATCCAGACTGGATGACTTTGTTCCAGCGGGTCACCCGTTGCGGCCGATCCGGATGTGGTTGAACGATGCGCTTGGTCGCATGGATGCGGTCTTCTCGCGGATGTACGAAAGCGATGCGAAGGACGGTCGTCCGAGCATCGCGCCGGAGAAACTGATTCGAGCTCTGCTGCTGCAGGTGTTGTATTCGATTCGCAGCGAACGCATGCTGTTGGAGCAGATCTCCTACAACATGCTGTTCCGCTGGTTTGTCGGCCTGGCGATGGACGACGAGATGTGGGACCAATCCACCTTCAGCCAGAACCGCGACCGGCTGCTGGCTCACGACGTCATTGTCAGCCTGTTCAACGAGACGGTAGAGACGGCGCGCGTGCGCGGCTATCTGTCGGGTGAGCACTTCAGCGTTGACGGCACGCTCATCCAGGCATGGGCAGGACACAAGAGCTTTGCGCCCAGGACGCAATCGGACGACGACACGTCGCCTGATGGAGGTGTTGGCTCTCAAGAGAACTGGCACGGCGAGAAGCGTAGCAACGACACGCATGAGTCCAGTACGGACAGTCAGGCCCGGCTGTTTCGCAAGGGTCGCGGTACGGGCGCAATGCTCTGCTATATGGGTCACGTTCTGACCGATAACCGGCACGGCCTCGTGGTGAACGCACAGGTGACGCAGGCCAATGGCACGGCCGAGCGGGACACAGCGGCCGACATGCTTGCTGATGCTGCGAGGTTTGCCGGTACGCCTGTTACGGTGGGCGCTGACAAGAACTACGACATGGCCGGCTTCGTGGCGACGTGTCGCGCAAATTGCGTGACACCGCATGTTGCGCAAAACGATGGTCGCGCCGGTGGCTCGGCAATTGATGAGCGTACGACGCGCTGGCCCGGTTACGCCATCAGTCAGCGAAAGCGCAAATGCATTGAGCAGGTCTTTGGCTGGGGCAAGACAGTCGGCAGGATCCGGCAGGCGATGTATCGAGGGCTCCAGCGAGTCGATCAACTCTTCCTGTTGACTCAGGCGGCCTGCAACCTGACTCGCATGCGCACGCTCGCAGTCAAAGCGGCGTAGAGACGAAAATCGGCGAGGAGATGACATTGGCTTCACCTGAATCAAGGACGTCCAGCATCAAATCGACATCAACCAGCTCGGCGCGGCCGCTCGTTGGAACGAACTGCCGCGCTTCGCCCAAGTGTATTTCAACAGCCTGCCAGAGTGAGTTTTCCGGCCACTCTCCACAGCTACCTCTTTTGGCGCAATGTCGACGACTATTGGCATTCTTCTACCTATCGTCCGGCTTTCCCCTTAGGTAGAATAAGCTCTTGTCTACCAATGCTGGGTTCATCCTTTATCTTGTATGGCAGAGGCTCAGGGTAGACAAGAACCCGAGTAGTTGACGGTCAAGTGGTGTAGCGCGATGCGTTCTGCACAAAGTGCCCGGGCAGAATCCAATGGCACGGGATTGCTGTGGCCGTACTTTCGAAAATTCTGATTCAAAGAGGATGGACTTCATTCAGCAGCTATGTGACGTGGCTAAATACGGCGAAGGCCGTCTCCAGTTGCTCAGTCAATTGCGTTTCTATCTGTGCGAAATGTAGCTACCAGAGATTCGCGCTCTGCACGGGTATGCACGCGACACAATATGCATATTCAATTTTACAAAATACCTTATGATTGTTTGATTAGGAATACGAATATTTAAGATTGAACCTATCGTTGTTTCTCTGCCTTGGTGATGATTAGGATGGCAAGCATGTGCCGACAAGGCGAGCGAAAGTAAATCGTACGACGATGTGTGTCCCCCGTGCAGCAATGCCACATCGCGCCCTTCAATCGAGATATTGGGTTTCTTTTCAACAATGAAAGCGTTACTTTTCCCAGGACAAGGGTCCCAATACAGAGGCATGGGTAAGGATTTGTGGGCCAAATACCCACAGCTGGTGTCTTCCGCCTCTCAGATCCTCGGGTATTCGATCAGCGAGTTGTGCCTTCATGATCCGCACAATCAACTTCGCCTGACCCCGTATACCCAGCCGGCGCTCTATGTCGTCGGCGCGCTTGCTTACTACGACTGGCAAGAGCGCGGCGGCGTTGCCGACATCGCGGCCGGACACAGCTTGGGCGAATACTTGGCATTGTTGGCCGCCGGCAGTTTCGATTTCGAAACCGGTCTTCGCCTAGTACAGAAGCGCGGGCAAATCATGGGAGAGGTCATCGGCGGTACCATGGCCGCCGTGCTAGGCATGCGGGTCAAGGAGTTACAGGCGGTACTGCGCGAGCACGGCCTTGACAGCATCGACCTAGCCAACCTCAACACGCCGACGCAGATAGTGATCGCGGGCGAGACCTCCGCCGTCGCTTTAGCTGAGAAGCTTTTGACAGCCCGCGGCGTACAATGCGTCGTTCTGAACGTCAGTGCGGCGTTTCACTCGCGGTATATGCGCGAGGCGCGGCAAATATTCAAGGATTTTCTCGCGGGCTTCAAGTTTAGGGATCCGGCGATTCCGGTCATTGCCAACGTCACGGCCCAGCCCTATGGCGAGGGCTTGGTTGCGTCGCTGCTGGAGCGACAGATCACCAGCCCGGTGCTGTGGACGGACAGTATCCGCTACCTGATGGGACGCGGCGAATTCACCCATGTTGAGATTGGGGCCGATCCGGTCCGCATCGGCGGCACCGTGCTCACGAAGATGGTTGACGAGATTCGCCGCACGGAAACGCCACTGTATTTGGAGGACTTGGTGGCAACATCGGTGGTGGCCGAAGGATCAGTATGGCCGGGTACGAGCGAGCCACGCGTTGCAAGCGCGGCGACGTCCGCGAGCGCGATACCCTCCGGGATGCTGTCCTCGGCCCAGTCGCTCGGTAGCCGTACGTTCCGCGAGCGCTATGGCCTGCGGTACGCCTACGTGGCCGGCGCGATGTATCGCGGCACTGCTTCGCCCGCATCGGTAGTGCGCATGGGGCGGGCTCGCATGCTCAGCTACCTTGGCACCGGTGGTCTTGATCATGCCGAGATCGAGGCTGGCATCCAGACCATTCAGTCTCAGCTCGGGCCGGATGATCCGTATGGAATGAACTTGCTAGCTGATTACGACGAGCCTGCTCGGGAGCGCGCGACGGTTGACCTGTACTTGCGCTACGGAGTTCATTGCATCGAAGCGGCGTCCTATGTCCAGGTCACGCCGGGCTTAGTGCTGTTCCGTCTCAGAGGCTTGAAGCGGGACGCAACGGGCCGCATCCGGTGCACGAACCGCGTCATGGCCAAGGTGTCGCGACTTGAAGTGGCTGAGGCGTTCATGAGCCCTGCGCCGACGCCGCTGGTGAAAGCCTTGTTGCAGGAAGGCGCGATTACTGCTGAGCAGGCGGAGATGGCGGCCCACGTTCCGATTGCCCATGACGTCTGCGTCGAGGCGGATTCGGGCGGCCACACCGATGCGGGCATTCCCACCATCCTGCTGCCGGCCATGTTGCTGTTGCGGCAAGCCATCAGTGCACGCAATCGCTACGAGGAACCGCTGTGCATGGGCCTAGGCGGAGGTATCGGCACGCCGGGGGCCGCAGCGGCCGCATTCGCGATGGGGGCCGACTTCATCCTGACCGGCTCCATCAACCAGTGTACTGTCGAGTCGGGCGCCACCGAGTTGGTCAAAACCATGCTGCAGCAGGCCAGCATCCACGACATGGCGTATGCGCCTGCGGGCGATATGTTCGAGCTGGGATCGCGAGTGCAGGTGCTGAAAAAAGGCCTGCTGTTCCCGATGCGCGCCAACAAGCTCTTCGCGTTATACACCCACTATAGTAGCTTGGAGGACATCCCTGAAGCGGAGCGCGCGAAGCTGGAGCGTGGTTTCTTCAAGCGCAGCCTGGCTGCGGTGTGGGATGACACATTGACGCATCTGCGGGCGGCCGGGCGCGACAAAGACATCGCGCTGGCGCGCGCCAATCCCAAGGTTCGCATGGCGCGCGTGTTCCGCTGGTACTTCTGGTACTCGACCCGGCTCGCGTTCAGCGGCTCGCCAGATGACTTGGTCAACTATCAGGTGCATACCGGCCCGGCGCTCGGCGCATTCAACCAATGGGTCAAGGGCACGGCGCTGGAGCCTTGGGAGCAGCGCCATATCGACCGAATCGCCATAGCGTTGCTCGACGCCACCGCGAGCCGCCTGGCCGACGGATACGCCATTCGCATGGCCGCCTGACCATGCCGGAGCAACGCAAGCTTGTCTTTCTGTTCTCGGGCCAAGGCTCGCACTACTACCAGATGGGACGCGACCTGTTCGAGCAACGTGGTTCTTTTCACCGGCACGCGGTGGAAGTGGACTCGCTGTTCCGCGAGGCGCTGGGGACGTCGGTACTCAAGATAATCTACGATCCGCGACGGAAGATCTCGGATCCGTTCGACCGCACGGTACTCACGCATGCCGCGATCTTCCTGGTCGAGTATGCCTTGGCCAAGGCCTTGATTGATGACGGTCTCCGGCCCGATTATGCGCTCGCAACCAGCATGGGCGCGTTTGCTGCGTTGGTGCTGGCGGAAAGCCTGTCTGTCGAGCAGGCGATCCTAGCGCTGATCACGCAGGCCCGGCTGCTCGATGTACATTGCGTCGCCGGTGGCATGCTGGCCTTGGCCGGCGTGGAGCGGCAACGGGTCGAGGCGTTTGCGCGTCGCTTCGACTGTGAACTCGCCTCCGTGAATCCATGGACGACCTGCGTGCTGGCGGGGGACCAGGCGCGCCTTGCCGGTGCCGAAACCGTGTTGCGGAACGAGAATATCGGCTATCAGAGATTGGCGGTGTCCCGCGCATTCCATTCGCGCTGGATCGACGCCGCGGCGACCCCCTATCGGACCTTCCTGGCTTCGCTGCATCTAAGGCCGCCTCACATTCCCATCGTCTGCTGCGCGGAGAGCGGCATCCTGCGAGAGATTCCCGCTGCCTATCTGTGGGACGTCGTTCGCAAGCCGATCCGCTTCGACGACACGGTCAATACGCTCTGCCGCGCAGAACCCATGCTGCTAGTCGACGTTGGGCCGTCCGGCACATTGGCGACGAGCCTAAAATACCTTCCGCCACATAGCGTCGCCGACTACCAGGTCCAAGCCGTCCTCTCGCCGTTTGGCGGTGGGGCGGCGCGTTACGAGTGGGTGCTTGCCAAATCTCGTTCCAGCTAGCGATCTCACTACGTCACGAGGCCGTGGCCGCCAAGCTGAACTCCCGCCCCAGAAAAACTTTGGGGTTCAGAACACCGGCCGAGGCGTCTTGATCTGCATTAGGAAGTCCAGACCAATGAGAGAGCGAGTTTTTCAGCAAACTTGACCCAGAACCTGGAGGTGGTTTGCCATAAAACGCTAGCGCTTTTCGATCGAACAGATTGTGGCCATACTGAAGCAGTCGGAGCTAGGTATGCCGGTCTCGGACTTGATCCGTCGGGTCGACATGTCGGAGCAGACGTACTACCGGTGGAAGAAGCAGTATTCCGGGATACAGTCGGATCAGGTGCGTGAGCTCAAGCAGTTGCAGGACGAGAATGCCAGGGAGAAGAAACTGGTCGCCGAACTGAGCCTCGACAAGGCCTTCCTGCAGGACGTCGCGGTAAAAAGTGGCCCGGCCCGCGCTGAGGAAAGACGTGGCGGATTACGTGGTAAGCCACTACGGATTGGCGATAAGGCGGGCCTGCAGGTTCATGAAGCAACCGCGCAGCATGCAGTATTCCCGAAGCGTGAAGGATCCCTGAGCGGAGCTTCGTTCACGCATGCGGGAGATCACGTACGCGCGGTGCGCTATGACTATCGGCGCGTTCACGTGGGCCTTTTTGAAACCGTTTCTTAGCTTAATGGATGTGGGCTTAATCGATATCCCAAGAGCCGCGATCCGGTTCGCGTCGGCAAAGACGGGGCTCGGACCATCACCGTGTCGTTATTTCGCGATACTCCGCTTTCATCGATTGAATGGGTTATCTGGCTTCCCTGCCGTCACCACGACCTGTCACGTCACGTATTGAACGGTAACCCAGGCGTGGGGGCCTGCGTCGGCCCCGGCACCGTCAGCGCACTGCAGTTGCTCGTCACTGGTCTCCCTGCAAGCACCTTGCGGATGAACGGAAGCGAATCGACCAGCGAGCCGTTCACGGTTCCGTTGTGCGTGAGCCCCGCGTAGTAATTCCATTCGATGGTCGCGTCCAGCGTGCACGCGGTCGAGATGAAGGTATACGCGCTCGTCGGCGGAGTCGTCGTGTCGGCAAGGCCGGTGCCCGTGAAAAGTGGCGCCTTCAGAGTGAAACCTTTAACCGGCGTTGATATTGCTGCCAGCACCGGGTCGATCTTGTCCGGAGGCTGTGGGGCTTTCAGGTAGTTGGACTCGTCGACGCCATTCGATTCTTGAACCGTATCCAGGTCGGTGATGCATTCCTTGGTAGATGCCACGAACAATGGCAGCGCGCGATCCGACACGTATGGTCTCGCATCGAAGCCCGGCTCTACGGACGGTCCTGTACCAACCAGCGCTAACATGTCGTAGACAGAGTTGCCGGCGTCAGCGGCCCGTGGCGGTATCTGCGGCGCCGGATTTGCGCCTGCGAAACCGAAGCAGACGCCAGTGGCCACGCCGCCCACGACATTAATCTCAGGCGCGTAAACCGGCGCATATTGAAGCGTGGCGATCGTGGCCGCCGATCCTTGCGACTGCCCGACCGATACCACCGTGTTGGCAAGCACGCCGGGCAGCGCCTCGAACGCGGCACGGAGGTTGTCAAGTGTGTCGTAGGCTTCGGCGCGCGGCACAAGGTAAGGATGCGGGCCGGGCGTACCGAGTCCCTGGTAGTCAGTGGCAACGACTGCGTAGCCCTCGGCGAGGAGCGTGCCCAGATAAGCCTGATCGCGATCGGAACGCTGCCGGAAAGACTGCGCGCACACATCCGCCACGCCCACCGTCCCATGCGTCCACGCGATAACTGGCCAGCCGCCGACCGGCGGACTGCCCTTCGGCACGTAGACTGCGCCAGACACGGCAACCGGCGTCTTGCCATTCACGCCGTCAGTCGACGTGTAGAGCCCGCGGATGTTCTTCGCAGGATCGGAATTCGCCAGTGCAAGATTCGCATCGAGCGGCTGTTGACGGAGTATTCTGCCCGGCTTGCTGGGCACGGTGCTCGTCCATACGTAGAAAGATGGCACACCGCCGTCGCCGACCGCTGCGTTCGATACGGGCACTGGTCCGTTCCCCGACTGGTCTTCGCTGATGTTGTTGCCGCTGCATCCCGCCAGCACGATCGCCATCGCGATGCCGAACAGGCCTCGTTGAATCCATGTCTCAGCGCATTGCTTTTTCTTCATGTGCCAGTTCCATGACAACAACATGAGGTGGTCGCCGTAGGTAGAATTCCGGCAACCGCGCGTTTTTCGTACGGCTCGAACGATCTTTTCCAAAAGGCTTTCGGAGAAGAGCGGCTTGAGGTTGACACGGAAATGAAACCCGAAAAAGACGCTTTTTTAATTGCTGCGATAACCTCAGGTTGTCAGTCATGAAATACCCGCAGGTGCTCGCGTTCGTCCGCATCGCGCGTCTCGGCAGCATTCGTGCGGCGGCACGCTCGATGGGCGTATCACAGGCGGCGGTCACCCGGACGCTGCGCACCTTCGAAGAAGATATCGGCGCGATGCTGGTGTCGCGTGGCGTACGAGGCGTCGCGCTCACGGCGGCCGGCCTGTCTCTTCTGCCGCGCGCCGCGCTAATCGTTGAGCAGATGGAGCGTCTCGCTCACGACGTATCGGAAGACGAGCGAGGCTCGGTTGTGTTCGGCGCATCGCCGATCGCGTCCGCGACGCTGCTGGCGCACGCGCTGCCTGCGTTCATTGCGCAGCGGCCGCACGCACCGCTACGCATCGTCGAAGGCTTTCTGACGACGGTGCTGCCGGGCCTGAGAGACGGAACGCTCGACTTCGGCATCTGCGCGGCCCATGCCCCCACGGTTTCGCGCTTCTTTTCGTTCGAACCGTGGTTCCGTTCGAAGGCGGCGTTCATCGCCCGCCGCAACCACCCGCTAGTTGGTCGGCCGTGCACGCGCGCGGAGCTAAGCCGCTACCGGTGGATTCATACGGGACCGATCGACGCAGGCGCAGATTCATACCGCTCGAATCTTGCCGAGCGTGGCCTCGAAGATCCGACGATTATCGAAAGCCAGAACCTGGTGGCCACAAGCGTGCTGCTGAAGTGCACTGATTCAGTCGCGATTGCGCCGCACGCACTGACGGCGCACCACATCGTCGATCCGGAGATCGCGCTGCTCGACGTGTCAGAGCCGTTGCCCGAAATGACCGTTGGCCTGCTGATGCGTTCGGACGTGCATCTGACACCGAACGCGCAAACGATGGCGACCTTGCTCAGAGACGCGGTGGATCGGGTGCCCGGACTTATCGGCATCAGATAGCGGAGGCCATCGCACACGATTTGGCCACTACGATCCGTCGCGCGCGCTCAAGTGCACCGGCCACTTGACTGGCGGCCTTGTCTGACATTCCTGCCAATAATTTCCCGTTTTCAGAAAGAGACCCAGGCACTCTGGCCGCGCGGCACATGCAAGAACATCAACGGTCTGCCACGCCAGTATCTGCCAAACGGTACCGATCTCTCGGTCCACCGCCACAATGACCTCGACTCGCATTGCCGACCGCCCCAACGGCCGACCTCTCTCCACACACCAATTCCGCTCGCCGCTCAAAGTCTTCGCCAACATGCTCCTCCCTGCGTCCCGACCCGATACTTTCGTTCATTAACCCTTGTATTGCCCCTCACAGTTGACAGTGCCCCGAAAAATTTTCAGGAATAGTTTTTCCTGTTCAACCAACGAGTCCTCGTGCCTGAACAGAATCATGCAAATTGACGCCTCCTTGCGTTCGATTGCATAACCGCTGCTGCGAGACCATCTAATGCATGGTTCCAAACGGCACCGTTGCGGTAATTAGCATTGCCGAATCGCGCCGGCACGATTTGGATGCGCCCATCCCGACCGACGTCGCTTTGTGGCTCCCCTCCAGCGCACTCACTGAAACCTGACGGCCTCGTCGCGTCGCGAGAGCGACCGAGTTGCCTCGCGCAGTCACTAGTGGAAACTCCTCCCATGCGGTCAATTGACAATTCCCTATTATGGGAATATAAATTTCATCCAGTCTAGGCCGTGACGCGAAACATGGCGCTGCGCACGAGATCGGGCTCTGCAATCATCACCGGGTACTGTGGTCTCACGATCCGCAATTGCAACCGCTATCGGGGTTCTGATACAGCGAGCGGTGGCGGACTACAGATACCAAGGTAAACCCGGAAAGGCTGAAGGTGGTCAGGCATTCGAATTAGACACCGCCCTGGCTGCCTTGAATAATTTAGTACTATTAAAATATGGATTGGAGACATGCATGACTCGAATCACAACGACCCTGGGCGTTCTTGTAGCAGCATTCCTCGTGTCAACACAGTGTAGCGTGGCCCGTGCCGACAGTGTCACGTTGTACGGAATCGTCGATACAGGCATCGAATATATTAACCACGCAAACCCGGCGGGTGGTTCGCTGGTGCGGATGCCGGGCACGACTGGAGAGATGCCGTCGCGTTGGGGCCTGAAGGGTTCGGAATCACTTGGCGGCGGTTACGCGGCTGTATTCACGCTCGAAAGCGGTTTTGCCACCGGTACGGGCGGCCTCAACCAGGGCGGCCGGTTCTTCGGCAGGCAAATCTTTGTCGGTGTCGACGGTCCGCTGGGCGCGCTAACCTTCGGCCGGCAGTATTCGATGATCTTCTGGTCTCTGCAACCTGCGGATCTCATCGGTACCAACATCTATGGACTTGCTTCGCCCGATGCATGGATCGGAAACCCACGTAGCGACAACTCAGTGGTTTATCGGAAGAGCTTTGATGGTGTGACTGTCGGCGCGAGTTATTCATTTGGCCGCGATGCTTCTCCGGCCAATGGATCCAATACGCCGGGAGATGGGTCGTGCGCTGGCGGTATCGCCGGCAATGCCGAGGCGTGCCGGGAGTGGTCGCTGATGCTGAAATATGACGCCGGCAACTGGGGAGCTGCGGCAAGTTACGATCGCCAGAACGGCGGAACTGGTGCAGCCGCTAATCTGTTCAACGGCCTCCCCCCCCTCGCCCTGACTGGCAGCGGTAATCGGGACACGCATCTGGTGGTGGACGGTTACGCCAAGGTCGGCAAGTTCATGTTCGGGGCAGTTTGGGTGAACCGTCGCGTGAATTCCGCGGTGACGTCAACGCCGAATGTCACGTCCAATCAGTTCGCGCTCGAAGCGCAGTACCAGATGTCACCATCGTTGTTTCTCGAAGCTTTGCTGCAACGGGTCATCGATCGCCAGCAAGACACGCGGGCAACCATGGAAGTAGCCCGCGCCACCTATTTTTTATCGGTGCGCACTGCAGTCTATGCACAGGTTGGATTTCTGCAGAACAGCGCTCAGGCCGCCTACTCCGTCAGCGGCGGCGGAGCATCGACACCTGGCAAGAGGATGAGCCAGGTGGGCAGCATGCTAGGGATCCGCCATGCGTTCTAGCAGGTTTACGATCGATGCCGGAAATGCCAAGCATGATCGCGACAGGATTCGCACCCATTCCATGTGGCAACCCACATTCGTTCGGACGACCGCTTTGCCGAGTGACATAGAAAGTGAGAATTGCGCCAGCTACGTGAAAAACTGCTAGTACAAATAGTGAAATCATCCGGGCGGGCGATGCTTTTTTCGAGAACTCGGCCGTTCGCCACTGTCGCGGATTGACCCAGGGTGTGTGAAAACGCATCGATCGCCTAAACTGCATCAACGTACTGAGATCGTGTGACTCATGAAGGGATTCGTTGAAGGCGATGACCGCAAGCAGGTCACGGGTATCTGAACCGGGTGCCGTCTAGCATTCGTCTGGAGCGTGAATGCCAACGAAATGTCGAACTGATGTGGCTGACAGGACGTCTGGCACCGGGCTTCAAGACGATCGCCGACTTTCGCCGCGACAACGGGCCAGCCATTCGTAATGTGTGCCGTCGTTTCGTTGAACCGTGTCGCGGACTGAAGCTGCTATCCAGTGACATGGTGGCCATCGACGGCAGCAAGTTCAAGGCTACGAACAGCCGCGACAGGAATTACACGATGTGCAAGATCGACAAGCGCCAGCTGCAGATCGAGGAAAGCGCTCAGCGACACCTCGACCTGATCGAGAGTGCAGACCGGACCAGCCCGACGGGGTTCGATGTGAAGACTGTGCGCCTGTACGAGAAGATTGCCAGCTTGCGCCAGCAGATGCGTGAGCTCGACCAAGTCAGGAAGCAGTTGAAGAAGCAACCGGACAAACAGCTGTCCATGATGGATCCCGACGCACGGTCCATGGCAACAAGCGGAAGAGGCTCAGGCATAGTGGGCTACAACGTTCAGACCGCTGCGGACACGAAGCATCATCTGATCGTCGCGCACGAGGTAACCAACGTCGGAAACGACCACTGACAACTCAGCAGGATGGCAACGTCTGCGAAGAACGCGATGGGTAAAGCACGGATGAAGGTATTAGCTGATCGCGGCTACTACAGCGGCCCGGAGACACGTGCATGCGATCTGGACAATATCAGCGCGTACGTTCCCAAACTACTCACCTCCGCGTCAAGGAAGAAAGGTCTCTTCACGAAGGCCGACTTTATCTACGATTCAAAAAGCGACGTGTACCGATGCCCTGCGGGTGAGCGTGCCATTCATCGAGTCAACACCGTCGAGTATGACATGACCCTGCAGGTGTACTGGCCCAGCGCCTGTCCCCGTTGTCACCTCAAGGAACGATGTATGCCCAGCGACTATCGCCGCATCCGACGATGGGAGCACAAAAATGTACTGGAAGCCATGCAGCGCCAGCTCGACAGGAAGCCCGATGCAATGACGATCCGCCGAAGTACTGTTGAACATGTCTTCGGTACGCTCAAACATTGGAAGGGTCCGCGCATTTCCTGACCCCCACGCTTGGGCGGGTGGGTACGGAGATGAGTCTTCAGGTATTGGCCTACAACCTGAAGCGGGTCATCAACATACTCGGTGTCGCGGGAACGATGAAGGTCATGACGGTAACTGGAAGCTAAAGCCCGGAGGGGCTTCGCTGTGCTCGCGAGACTCGACTAGCGTAAGCTGCACCGACCAAACCTGATTCAGCTGAACCGACAGCGAGCCTTCAGCGCCAAAAATTGAGTTCCCACACAGTCTCGACCCGAAGCTGCCGGTCGACTTGCCGGACACCGGACATTCACCCTCCTTCGTCCTGGCGTTCCGACAAGACGATTTGGACGATGCCGTGTGACCTCCGGCGACTATTCGGAGTCGTTCTTAGGCAACCAATATTTGCGCATGAGTTCATGCGCCCAGGCTGGTTGGATAATTCTACGCCGTGGCAAAAACTCTACCATTACAGGTTTGATGTCGAGCACGGGCGTCCCGTCGATCGCATCCAGTTCCGTGACATACAAGCGAGTTCCATCTATTCGGGCGACCGCACAGATCGTGCTACCTATGCAGTTCGGGCGGTTTTTGCCACGTTGGGCAAATATACCAACAGCTGGCCATGACGCATTGTTTCGTGGGTGCCTTGCTCCACTAACGATTTTCGCTGGATCGACTTCATGGAAATAGAAAATGACTTCGACATGCGAAAATTCGGAGAGCCCTTGAAGAGAATCCGGGGAGAATGCATTTGTCAGCGCGATGCACGCCTCCTCGCCACCCCAGAAGTCGTCTTCGGCGTGAGGCCGGGGAGCCTCAACAATGCCAATGGGTTCTACCTCGATTTTCATTCCAGATTCCTCATTTGCGTAAGAACTTTCTGTCTCCGCGACTCACCGTCCGGACGACGAAACGATTGGGGATACAATAACAGGGCTTATCCATTGCCTGACAAACCGAATTCATTCGAATTCCTCCCGACAAACTCGACGCAGGTGAATGGTGCAACGCGTTCTGCCGTCGACTGCCAAAGAGCTAGCTGTGCTTGCGGGTCGTTGCCTAGTGTAATCGGGACGAGTGGTTCTGTGCCACGAACCGAAAAGTATCCCCCTGTAACTTCAGCGAATGCGGTATCGGTCGCGAGGCGCGACGATAGCACCTGCGCCTCGCTCTGGGTCACCGACCCTGAGTGTGCTGCGAACCAAAGCTCGCGTCCGAGTCCCGTAACGTTGCCCCCAGAGTCGAGGCAGTTGACCGCTACTTGTGTTCCTGCCAGCCTGCGCAACAGGGACAACGAGATTGCGATGTCCCTCAACGCACGTCGCGTGGCTCGCCATAAGTACACGGCATTCCGAACAAAGCTTCCAGCTACTCCGGAATTCTGGCGAGATCCGGATCGACTTCGACGAGCAACCTCACGTCTTCCTCGGGTGGTTTGATCAGAAATTCCGGCAAATTTGCGACCCAATGCTGATTCGCGAATGGTGGATTCCAAATCCTCGGTTGCCAGCGATCGTCCAGGCAGTCGGTATCAGCCGAATATTCAGCCTCGCCTCCCGCGGGATTGTTGATGTAGGCGTATATCGTCGAAGATAGCCGATGTCGACCCAGACCCAGATTGCTCGTCCAGCCCGTGCGTTGCATATGATTCGCACCGGCTACCAGTTCGTCCAGGTTCTCGACTCCGAAGGAGATGTGAGCAAATCGGGCGCGTTTGTCCTTTAGCCAAAACAGATTATGGTGATCGGATCGCCCGTCGGCTCGAAGAAATATGCCACGATCGCGCGAAACATCAGTGATGCGGAACTTGAGTCGATCCCGATAGAACCGGGCCGCCTTTTCGTGCTCTGGGCATGCGAAGACGACGTGATGGATGAGTTGGGGTGCCGCACGCTTGAACCATTTTCGGTGGCGATTCCAGCGTAGCGACCGCCCGGGCGAGTTGATCAACTCCTCCTCCGAAGAGAGCGGCTGACGGTCGAAGACACTAAATCCAATCGACAATCCCGCATCGTCGAAGCAATAAATTCTCCCGTCGACGTCCTTGTCGACAGGACGGTCCGTGCGCAGGTTGGCCTCGATCGCATCCAGGCTTTCCTGGTTGTCGACTCCCCAGATAACCTGGCGAACGCCCGAGCCTTCGCCGAACGACCGCGGTAGAGCGGGATCCCCATTTTGTCGCAGAACTACGTGCGATCCTTCACGCAGTTTGTAGTCGATGCCCCCGGTACTAGAATCGTCTCTTACCAGACCGAAGTCATCGAAGAACTTTTTGCAGCGCGCCAGATCGTCGACGCCGAACACCACGGTTTGTACACCTACGATAGCCATTCCCTTCTCCACTCAGGTACCTGAAAACATTTCATCCGGACTCTCTGGAATAGCCGTGCTGACGTGACGACCCTCTCAAACAGAGATCTCTTCGAGGATGCGCCCTCTGGTCTCGATCGCCGCAACGGCAACCGTGATGCCGCCGATCAATCCCATCGCAGCGAGAAACAGAAAAACCGCTCCAACTCCGAAGTGCCCAAGAAGCGTACCGATCACGAGCGGACTCACCACCTGCGCGATACGCAGCCAGGCCATGGCAGCGCCCGCTCCCAGCGCACGCATGCGAGTCGGATAGATTTCGGTTGCATAGGTATGAACACTGCCCAGCCCAATCGCGAGCAGGTAGTTGCCGATCGTTAGCAGAGACACGACCACGGGCATCGGCATAGGTCCGGCTAAGCCAAGGACAATCAGCGGCACGGCGCTACCGAACAGCGACAGCATGAAGGTGCGACGCCGGCCGATTCTGTCGATCACGAGAACGCTCGTAGTGGCGCCGGTCAGGCCCGCCACGCCAAGCACGCTGCTCAACAGGAACGTATTGGTGAGCGTGGCGTGGTAGATCGTCTTGTAGATCGTCGGCAGCCACGTGATCAACGCGTTGCCGCAGGCAGAAATGCAGAACATCAGTACCCAGATGCAGACGGTGCGAACCGCGTAGCCGTTACGGAATAGATCGACGAAGCGCCCGTGCCGCAGCACCGGATGGAGCGTCAACGGACCCGGCGCCGGAAGGGGCCGCGTGCCCTGCTTCGATATCGCGGCCTCGATGCGCGTTGTCGCTGCAGCGGCTTCGTCCACCTTGCCCCGCAGCGCAAGCCAGCGAGGCGATTCTGGCACCAGCCCACCAATCACGAAGATCAGCACCCCTGGCAACGCCCCCAGGTAAAACATTGATTTCCAGCCAAACGACGGAATCAGCCAGACCGCGGCGAACGACGTCAGGAACAGGCCAGCTGCAAAGATGGTCTGCAGTGAACTGATGACGCGCCCACGGAACCGCGCCGGCGTCAGTTCGTTGACCAGGGTAGCGGCAACCGGCACCTCACCACCGAGCCCCACGCCCTGGATCAGACGTAGGATGACGAAAGTCAGGTAGTTGCCGGCAAACGCGGTCGCGAGGCTCAACACCGCCATGATGCCCAGAGCGAGACGGAGCACGCGCAGGCGCCCGAAGCGCTCGGATAGCCAGCTCAGACCGATCGCGCCAACGATCTGTCCGAGATAGCCGATCGAAAAGACCAGGCCGACCTGCCCGGGCGCGAAGTGCCAGAGCTCGATCAACACAGGCAACACGAGCGCGATAGCGAGTGAATCGAACGCGTCGAGCAGATGCGCGATGCCGACCACCGCGACGAGGCGGACATGCCATGAGGAAAACGGCAGCCGCTCGATGCGCGCGGTAATCTCCGCCGCGCTCCTCGAATGAAGGTCATCGGCCGTCGTGGCCGTCGAATGGGTTGCATGTTCCGCGGGGGGAACGACTGCCTTTACCGTCAACACGTCTTGTCTCCTGATTTCGCCTGTTCTACGATGACGGGCAGTTGTTATTGATCGAACGACGTACGGAGCGCGCTATGCTCCTGCAGGCGGCCGATATCTGGCCATGGATCGAAGGAGATCTCCTCGAACGGTGCCCTATCCGCCCGCGTCATGCTGCCGACGATCACGCGCTCGACTGCAGGACGTGTGCGCACACGCTCGTACCATGTCGCCACATGCGGTTGGGCGCGCCACATTGGTGTGAGGCGCAGCATGTCGAGGCGAATGACGTACGGTACGACGGCGATATCCGCAAGCGAGAACTCGTCACCAGCCAGATACGGATGTTCGCACGTTGCCCGCTCGATCCACTGCAACAGCTTGATGAAATGCTCGACCGCCTCGATGCAAAATTTCGAGTCGAGCCCATGGACTATCACGTCGCGTTTATGATCAGAACGCTTCTGGTTCGGCGAGTTCAAGAGGTAGCTTTCGAGGTCAACCGGATCCATCTCCTGAAACCGCGACCGGAACGCAATCGCGAAAGTCAGCACGGTGCAGGCGTTATGCACGTACTCATCGATGAGCTTGTTGAACAACCGCACGGTCGCTCGAGCCATCGGGTCCTCAGGCATCAATCGCACCTCGGGAAAACACTCCTCCAGGTAGAAGAGGATGACGGATGATTCGATGATGGGCTTCCCGTCATGAATCAACGTCGGCACCACACCGTTCGGATTGAGCTTGAGATAGGCCTTATCGAACTGATCTCCACGCAAGGTCATCCGATGGCTTTCCCAGACCAGATCCTTTTCCGCCAGTTCGATCCTGACCTTCTGGGCGCAGACGGAATTCACCGTGTGATAAAGCTCCAGCATCGACGTCCCCTCCTTGCTGCTCGTCTCCTGCGTTGCTGACAATTTAATTCCCCATTATGGGAAATGTCAATATACTTCGACGAAAGATACTTGATTCACGCCCGCCAGGCCCCGTGTATTGGGCATAATTCATCTGCGACGCACAACTGGAACGCCCTACACACGCTGCAGATTGCAATCGCCCTTCATCATCATCCATCTAACCAGGCGAACATGTCAGCTCGAAAAACTCCAAAGACCCGGCGCCCTCAAGGCCGTCCATCCACGTCCGGAGCCGTCGGCAAAGAGGCGATCGTAGCCGCTACGCGGGAGACGCTGAAGACAGTGCCGCCGGGAGAGATCACATTCCAGCAGGTCGCGCTCCTCGCGGGCATTGACAAGCGGTTGATCCGCTACTACTTCGGTCAGATGCCAGACTTGCTCAAGGTGGTCGCCATCCAGGTCACGGAGGAGCTACGCAACTGCTTCGTTGCATCCAACGTCAAGGATGGGTCCGTGAGAGACCGTCTACGGCTGCGCATTTCGATCTTCTGGGATTTCTTCGGAAGCAACCCTCATTACCATCGGCTGGTCGTTGACTATCTCTTCAATACGACCGGCCCCGAGCGGGATGCCGCACTCGACAGGTTCCGTCACTCCATTGACGAGCTGCGCAATCTCCTTCACGGAGAGCAGGCTTATCCGCTGGACGCCAGGTTCATACACGTTTCCATCGCCGCTATTTGCGAATTCATGTTCAGCGCGAAACCTGTCTTCACAGCACTGTTCGGGAACGAAGTCGACTCTCCTGCATTCAAGGACCGGTTTTGCGACTTCGTTAGCGATCTAGTGATGGGCTCCGCCTCGATCGAAGTCGCGGCAGACAAAAAGACCTCGCGAAAGTCGTCGGTAGCTGCGCAAACCACTCGCAAGCGATAATCGCCCGACGCCATCGCCGCACCGCTAGATCGGCTCCGCAAGACGCCGTTCGTGCGGCCGCGGTTGCGGATCCCGGAAAGCCACTCGCATCCGTTCGTTGCGCAACTCACAAAGAACCGGGTCCTCGAGATTGCCGTCCTGACCGATCTGGTGTGAAACCTCCTGCACGAATTTGCAGCGCTCATAGCGCCGCGCCATGAACTTCGCAAGAGTCGTTTCCGCGCCCTCGCCTTGCGCGACCAACTCCGCGAGCACCACGGCATCCTCGATCGCCATCGTCGCTCCCTGCGACACGTGAGGACCCGACGCATGCGCTGCGTCGCCGATCAGTAACACGCTGCCCCGGTACCACGGCGACGGGATGATGACTTCCTCGATCGGACCGTATATCACACGCGCCGGATCTTCGATCTGTTCCCGGATCCGTGTGACGAGGGGCGCGGTAAACGACTGCAATCGTTCGCGCAGCAGGCGTGCCAGTTGATCCGCCTCAAACCACGGATTATCGGGTTCGTTAGTCACAAGCAGAAGGTACATCTGGTCCTTCGAGACTGGCATAATCCCCGCCTTGACTCCCACGCCGAAAAACATGATCTGATGATCGACCTCGGCGGGTCGCTCGGTCGTAAAACGCCAGACACCTTGGCCGGTGTATCGAGGATCGTACTGGTTGCCAAATAGCAGCGTACGGACCCGCGAGCGAATGCCGTCAGCCCCTATGACGAGATCGTATTTTTCCCTCGATCCGTCTGTCAATGTGACGTCCACTTCGTCACCGGTCTGTTCGAGTGTCTGCACGCTCAAGCCCAGACGAATCGTTGCGCCAGCGGCCGTGGCCGCCTCCATCAGGATGTGGTGCAGCGCCGTGCGCGGCAAGCCATTGACAGCCGGCGTATCTGGACTGGCAATCCGCAGTAGCTTCATTCTGGCGATGAACTCGCCGCCGCCATCATTCATCACGTAGTCGTCGACCTGAAACCCCGCATCGAGACAGCGTTCCATCAAACCGAGACTCTTTAGCGCACGCAGCGCATTCCCTGGCTGCATGATGCCCACACCATAGACATTGTGCTGAGGCTTGATCTCGACAATCTCGGCCCTGATTCCCTGACGTCCCAACGCGACGGCCAATGACAGACCGCCGATACCTCCACCCACGATCAGCACCCGCCTAATCGGTTTCATCGCAGCTCCTTCCCAAGGTGAACAACTGCTGGAGAGTTTCGTTCATAGATTTTGGAGTCGAGTAGTCGACTCCGTAGTGGACAATGATGATGCCGCCGATACCGTCGGCCGGAATCTTCACGTCATCCAACTGCAACCATCGCGTCGCCGGCGACTGTCACTGGAGCCGCGTCGATCAGGACAAAGGCGATGACGCACGGGGCCTCGCCGCGATTGACCCAGTTATGAATCGTGCCGCGCTGCACGAGCACGTCACCGGCCCGCAACACCACTGTCTCGTCATCGATTTCCATCGTGATTTCACCGGAGAGAACGACGGCGTAATCGATTGAGTCGGTGCGATGGTTACGCGGCGCAACGCCCGGTGCGTACTCAATGACGCGAAAAACCGAGCGCCCTTTCATCGCCGTGCCTACGATCTGCTTCGCACCGTCCGCAGCATCGTCGTTATCGGCCGGCAGCGAGGCCGACCAGATATTGCACACCGTAGCACCTGGGCGAAAGCTGACTACGTCATTTGACGCTTCGTCTATCAGAATCGTGGCGTCACCGTTCGGCTTGTGCCCTGTAACCACTCTTCGAATTTGCATGGTCTCCTCCTCTTGATCGTCAATGGTTGGGGATGTGGGGAAGGGTCAGGTAAGAGGCACGGGCACCGCCGGTCGCGATGCGAGAGGTCCCCTGGAAAGTCGCACCGCCGCGGTCGGACGCATGCTTGTGCAGGATCCGGCCCGGGATGTCGGGGAATTCAAAATCCTTACCCATAATGGTCAACACCAGCCGATAGCCCTTGGGGTAGACCATCGACGTCGGCCAGATCTCGATGTCCACCTCATAGAATTGGCCCGGCACCAGTGGCTCTACCCTGTCGTGAGCATGGAAGGGGCGCAACGCGTCGCTGCGCTGCGGATCGAGCCTGCGATGAGACACGCGTAGCCAGCCGCGTGAGACCGGCGAAGCTTCATGCGCTCCGTTGATAACGAGTTCCTTGCCGTTTGCATCGACGATACGCAGGACGGCAAACAGGTCCATGTCTTCCGTCGACGACGACACCCATAGATGAGCCGCGACGAAGCCAGTAAACTCGGTGTCGACCTCGAACGGTGCTGTCGTAAAACTCACACCGTCTCCCATCGCGTCGAAACTCGCCACATCCTCCTCTGCGGGACAAGTGGCGGAGAGGCTGCTAGAGGTAGCGTCGAGGTAATGTCGCGTGAGTTGCGTGCCTGGCAGTGGGAATGACGATGCTGTGCGCGCCCGATCGCCTCGCGGATCGCGCACGACCACTCGCACCTTGGGTTCGTCCTGCCAGCCGTTCTGTTCGTTGCGCAGGAAGTGGTTGAAGAAGCGCTTCTGCATCGCGACGTAGTCGGGCAGATAGAAACTCTCCCAGTGCTTGCCGACATGCAGTGAGAGCCACTTCTGTTGCGAAGCAGCACCGAGAAACCCCTCGATGTTGCCGCGCAGGTGCATGCCGGGACCGCCCCAGTTTCCAGCCGACAGGACCGGCACTTCGATACGATCAAGCACCGGCGTTCGCTCACGCCACCATGCGCTATCGAGCGAGTGACGCAGAATGTCGGCGACGTAGTCGGTGCGATTAGCGCTGAGCTCCTGTTCGCTCAGCGCATCTTCGCCGGTGATCCGCTTTCCGCTCTCTCGCTCCCGGTGAGGCGAGGCACCGTTGCCATGTTGCACAGCAAGGCATTGCTTGGGCCACCAGTAGTTCGCAAAGCCGCTGCTCAGAATACCGCCGTGATGCGTGCTGTCGCGGTAGTAGTCGGTATAGCCCTCCCACGGGCAGATCGCGGCCAGATGCGGCGGCCTTAACGTCGCAACGCGCCACTGCGTCACAGCGTAGTAGGAGATGCCCAGCAAGCCGATCTTGCCGTTAGACCAGGGTTGCCGCGCCGCCCATTCGATTGCATCGTAGTAGTCGACGATCTCGCGCGGCGAACGCGGATCGAGGTAACCGGGTGACTTGCCGCTTCCTCTCGAATCGATCTGGATAATCACGAAACCATCGGGCACCCACCGTTCTGGATCGGCCGTTTCCCAACGTAGATACCTACCCGTGGAGCCGTTGCTGGAGAGATCCGGGTAGACACCAATCAACTGGTCCCATTGCGCCTTGAAGCCGTCCTCGAAATGGAGATCTTTGCCATATACGCCTTGCGCCATGATCACAGGAAAGGGGCCCTCTGCGTCCGGACGGAACACGTTCGCACGCAGAACGAGCCCGTCGCTCACGGGGATCGGAACGTCCTGCTCGAATACCATACCGTAGGATCTTTTCTGATCCGATCCACTCGGCTCCAACGCCACTTCCTTAGTCATCCATATCTCCACTTCTGTGTGCTGACTCACCGAAACCGTCGATCACTGTTCTGAACGGTGCAGGACGCGGTACCTGGCCCGACGGCCGATTTGTGCTCGTCCAGACTGCGGGCGACACCGACCGTCCGTGCTTTCGAGCAATATATTCCCCATAATGGGAATATGTCAAGGTGACGTTCACCCCCCGCTCACCAACCTCACCTCCCGAAACCAAAGCCTCGGTAGCGAGCAGAGATTCCGCCTCCACGGGAACCTCTGAATTTCAGTTGAATTATTCCCAACATTGGGAATAAACTGGCGCCTGCATGATTTCTGAGAACACAACTGGAGAACTTGAATGTCTGATCAACCCGTTTTGCTTGGAATCTCAGGGAGTCTGCGCAAAGCCTCGCTATGCACGGCGATCCTGCAAAACATCGCCGGCCTCACGGAAAGCCGCGCGACGCTCGAGATCTTTCCGCTCGATTCGGTGCCTCCTTACAACCAGGATCTCGATAACGAATCTCCTCCCCAATCTGTGGCTGCCCTGCGGCAGGCGATCGAAAGAGCGGCGGGGCTGGTGATCGTCACGCCGGAGTACAACTACGGCATGTCTGGCGTTCTGAAGAACGCCCTGGATTGGGCATCCAGACCTTATGGAAAGACCAAACTGAAAGGAAAACCTGTCCTGACGCTCTCAGCATCGCCAGCATTTACGGGAGGAGTAAGAGCGCAGGCGCAACTCAGCGAAACCCTGCTCTCGAATGCGGCATTGCTCGTCTTGCGTCCGCAGATTGTCATAGGCATGGCACATGAAAAAGTACGCGACGGCCGAATCATCGATCAGGAAACCACACGGGTTCTTTCCGACGGATTGAACGATCTGCTCCGCGATATCGCCCGCAAGACGACGGTCACTGGTCGGGAAACCTGAGCCGGCCCATAACCGCGACTCATTCACCATGCTTGTGTGTAGTTATCTATGGCAATCGCCCGGGACAGTCCCGGCAAAGTCGTCGCCCCAATCGACGAAATGGAGGTAACGTGAAACTTCTGTCTTACGAGTTCGAGGGCACTCCCCGTCTAGGCGCGCTCGTTGATAGCGGCATTGTCGACATCGGCAGGCGGCTTGGCGTGAATAGCATGCGCGCACTGCTTGAGGCCGGGAAGCTTGCGGCTGCCGCCGAGTTTCAGGAGACGCAACCCGACCACGCTCTCAGCGACGTGGTGTTCCTGCCGCTTATCCCGGACCCAGCCCATTTCTATTGTGTCGGCGTCAATTACGCAGACCATTTGAAGGAGGTCCAGGATGCCGGTATCGCACGCCCGAAACCGAAGCACCCATCGCTGTTTCCCCGTTTTCCGGAATCGCTGGCCGCACATGACCAACCTTTGCAAATACCCAAGGTATCGGACGAGTTCGACTACGAAGCAGAACTGGCCGTGATCATTGGAAAAGGTGGACGCTATATCGACGAAGCCGACGCATTGAACCATGTCGCGGGGTATACCTGCTTCAACGACGGTAGTGTGCGCGACTGGCAATATCACTCGAGCCAGGTAACCTCCGGCAAAAATTTCTGGCAAACCGGTGGCCTCGGACCGTGGCTTGTCACGGCCGACGAAATCCCAGATCCGAGCTGCCTTGACATCAAGCTTTTGCTCAACGGCAAGACCCTTCAGGACAGCAATACCCGTCACCTGATCTTCGGTGTCGCACGAATCATCGCGTATGCTTCGGCACTCGTACCGTTAAAACCGGGCGACGTCATTGCTACTGGAACACCGTCTGGTGTGGGCTTCTCCCGCACGCCGCCGATTTTTATGAAAACCGGTGACGTCTGCGAGGTTCAGATCGAGAAGATCGGTACCTTGCGGAATACGGTGGAAAAGGCAATCGGGTAGCTTTCAAGTCGACTCTGGTGCAACTAGTGAGATCGACAATCGACGGAAAAGTGGAGACACGGTTGATCGTGGTAACCGTTAATCCAGAGCAATTCTTCTCCGCCAGAAATGTAACTTGGGGTCCGCCACGTATGGACCGATGTGATCGACGAGAAGCTCAACGCGGCGATTTGACTCAGGCGAGTTACACAATTATCGCCCGACTCCGCGTCAATTGAATTCTCAATTACCGCAGTTCGACTCACATTGAACCAAACAACGCGGCCACCCAGTCGACGAATACCCTCACCTTAGTGCTGTATCTCCGACTAGGTGGATACACGACGTACACCTCAAGAGGCTCAGGCCGCCATTTGGCCAGAATCGGCACCAGTGTCTTCTGTTTGATAGACGGACGCGCCATAAAGTCCAGCGTGTGGACGATACCCAGACCGGCGAGCGCCGTAGCAAGATGGGTGTTACTTTCGCTGACCAGCACATCGTGACGGACTCGCTCAAGCGTCAACACCTCGTCGCCTCGGCCGAATCGAAGCGGCTGGGTCAGACCGGAGCTTGCAGAGAAGTATCCGACCACAGGCATGCTTTTATCGACGATCTCACGAGGATGTTTGGGCGTCCCGTACTTCGCCAGATAGGCCGGACTTGCGCAGGTTGTCCACGCGAGCGTGCCAATCCGACGGGTCACGAGGCCCGGATCGTCTGCCGTGCTTCGAATGGCACAGTCGATATTCTCCGCGATGAGATCAACGGTCCGGTCCGTCACGCTCAATTGCACCTGGATATCCGGATACCGCTCACGAAACGCGGGTAGCGCAGGAACAAGGATGCCGCTGGCAGTCGACCCACCCATATCGACTCGCAGCGCGCCGCGCGGATTTGCCTGCGCCCGGCCGAGCGTCGCCTCAATATCGTCCAGTTCGCTGAGCAGGTGCCGGGTACGCTCGTAGTAAGCGGCACCGTCGGTCGTCACACTGACGCTTCTCGTGCTACGTTCCAGCAGTTTCACGCCAAGGTGCATTTCGAGCGATTTGATCCATTTGCTCACCGTCGCGTTGGGCATTTTCAGGGAGAGCGCGGCCCGTCCAAAACCACCTGTTTCGACGACGCGGGTAAAAATCCGGATGGCCTGCAAATGATCCATCGGCTCAGCTCCTGAATTGTTCACCGGTGTGAATGAAATGTCCCCAATGACACATTTCATATTCTATTCGGTTCTCAATGGTCTTGTTTTTCGACGGCAACGAGAGGCGCAAGGAAGAGGTTCTGGCGCAAACCGGTAGTGGGCCAATCGCAGAGCGTCGACGAACCCTGTGCAAAGATCAGTGGCAGGTAAACCTATCCGTACCGGGCGGTGGATCGGGCGGACGAGGCGGTAGACTTCATGCTCAGAGCGAGGCGCAACCCGAGCACAGCTCAGGTTTCTTTCAGGAGGGAGATCAGGTATCAGGGCCACGCAGCAGACGCAATCACGCTCGATGGCTACCGTGGAACGTCCTCACGAGCTCGCTTCATCGTCGTAGTCCCCAGAAGCGCCGCCAGGCGTGGCGAGCTCGCGTATATCCCTGTTCAGCGCAGCCGACTAAAGCAAGCACGCAATTCAGCGACGAAAAGGTCAGGCTGTTCGAAAGCGGCGAAATGCCCGCCTTTTGCGACCTCATTCCAGTAGAAGAGTTTTGAATAGGTGCGCTCACCCCAAATTTTAGGAGGTCGATAGAGCTCGCCGGGATAGATCGACACGCCAACGGGGATGTCAATTTGCTGCCGCGAAAAGTCGGTCGTAAAGCTTTCAAAGTATAAGCGGGCAGAAGAAGCACCTGTATTGGTAAGCCAATACAGCGTAATGTTATCGAGCATCTCGTCGAGCGATAGTTCGAGCTCTGGTCGATTGTTGGTGTCGGTCCATTGGGCGAACTTCTCATATATCCAGGCAGCCTGGCCGGCCGGCGAATCCGCAAGGCTATACCCGATTGTTTGCGGCCTTGTGGACTGCAATTTTGCATATCCCGCGCCGTTATTGGAGAACGTCACAAGTTGAGCAATTGAAACCTTCTCGTCGGCGCCTGGTTCTCCTTCGAGCGGTGGTGGAAAGAGAATGGGAAGATTCAGATGAATAGCCTTTAGTCCCTCCACATGTTGCCTGGCCATCCATGTAGTCACTCCGGCCCCCCAGTCTCCGCCTTGTGCAACCCAACTTGTATAGCCCAATCGATTCATTAGCACGGCCCAGGCTCTCGCGATACGAGGCAAGCCCCACCCGCGCTCAGTCGGCTTGTCAGAGAACCCGTATCCTGGTAGAGATGGTACGACGACATGGAAAGCGTCGTCTGGCGTACCCCCGTGTGCTGTAGGGTCCGTTAGTGGTTCGATAACTTTCAGGAATTCAACGATAGAGCCTGGCCACCCATGCGTAAGGATAATCGGCAACGCATTCTGATGTTTGGACCTTACATGCAGAAAATGAATGCCAAGTCCATCTATCTGGGTCCTGTATTGAGGAATGCTATTCAGTCTTCGTTCAATACGGTGCATATTGTAACTGGATCGCCAGTACTCCACGAGCGCCGTCGTTTTCGCCAGGGGCACCCCTTCAGACCAGTCGCTGACGGTCTCCTTTTCGGGAAAGCGCGTTGCTGCGAGTCGTAACTTAAGATGTTCAATCGCGGGGGGTGGGACGTTCACCTTGAACGGTGTTACGTTTTCCGAGGCAGGCGGAAGCACAATGTCCGTTGCTTTCGCTTCGGCTCGTCGTGCAGCGACCACGCCGCTTCCAAGACCCAGCGTGCCAAGCCACGCGGCAGCACGCAATACCGTACGGCGCGTGATGTCCATGTCAGGTGATCTCGAAGCGTCGGGCGATGGTGATGTCATGAAAGAACCTCCATAAGTACGGTCTACGCTATTGCTAAGGGCCGACTCACATTGACGCAAACAGCATAGTTACCCAGTCAGCGAATACCCTCACCTTGGTGCTGTATCTCCGACTGGGTGGATACACTACGTACACCTCGAGAGGAACAGGCTCCCATTCAGTGAGAATAGGAACCAGTTTTTCCTCCCTGATGAACGAGCGCACCATAAAGTCCAGCGCGTGGACGATCCCCAGACCGGCGAGCGCCGTAGCAAGATGGGCGTTGCTTTCGCTGACCAGCACATCGTGACGGACTCGCTCAAGCGTCAACGCCTCGTCGCCTCGGCGGAATCGAAGCGGCTGGGTCAGACCGGAGCTTGCAGAGAAGTATCCGACCACAGGCATGCTTTTATCGACGATCTCACGAGGATGTTTGGGCGTCCCGTACTTCGCCAGATAGGCTGGACTTGCGCAGGTTGTCCACGCGAGCGTGCCAATCCGACGGGTCACGAGGCCCGGATCGTCTGCCGTGCTTCGAATGGCACAGTCGATATTCTCCGCGATGAGATCGACGGTCCGGTCCGTCACGCTCAATTGCACCTGGATATGTGGATACCGTTCGCGAAACGCCGGTAGTGCAGGAATCAGGATGCCGCTGGCGGTCGACCCACCCATGTCGACTCGCAGCGCGCCGCATGGGTTTGCCTGCGCTCGACCAAGCGTCGCCTCAATATCGTCCAGTTCGCTGAGCAGGTGCCGGGTACGTTCGTAGTAAGCGGCACCGTCGGTCGTCACAGTGACGCTTCTCGTGCTACGCTCCAGCAGTTTCACGCCAAGGTGCATTTCGAGCGATTTGACCCATTTGCTCACCGTCGCGTTGGGCATTTTCAGGGAGAGCGCCGCCCGTCCGAAACCACCTGTTTCGACGACGCGGGTAAAAATCCGGATGGCCTGCAAATGATCCATCAGCTCAGCTCCTGAACTGTTGACCGAAGTGGATAAGATTTCGACGAGATTTGATGCCATCACTGCCCTTGCGTCGGACAATCTGACAATACCTCTCCAACCGTTTGCCGACTTCCGTAGCCGGATCTCGTCTTTTTCTCACGACCTTATTCGGCGGCTGCGGTGATAACAAGCAGCAACTCTGCGTCGGCAACTGCTTTGACCGTAATCGACAGTTCACTCGTGATCGCGAGGCCATCGAGCGCTTCCACCCGCAACCCATTCACAGTGATGGTTCCGGTCGACGGTACGAGATATGCGCTGTGGCCCAGTGGAATATCGTACGTAGTGGAGCTACCGGCCTTTAGCATGGCGCCAAGGATCTCGGCATCGGCGAGAATCGGCAGTGCATCGGATACATTGTGTCCACTAGCCAGCGGGACAGATTTTCCTGAACGATCGGCGCGCGGGAATTGTCGTGTATCCCAGCGTGGCACGCCGCCGCGCATGTCGGTTCGTGGGCGCAGCCAGATCTGGAAAAGACGAGCCGGCACGTCGCCTTCGTTGTATTCGGTGTGACGGATGCCGATGCCGGCGCTCATTACCTGCACATCGCCCGCGCGAGTTTCGCCTTTATTGCCGAGACTATCCTCGTGGGTAACCGTTCCCTCGCGGATATAGGAGATGATCTCAACGTTGGCGTGCGAGTGCATCGGAAAACCAGTGCCCGGCGCGATCTGGTCGTCGTTGAGCACGTATAGATTGTCAAGCGGGGTGTGGACCGGATTACCGTGATTGCCGATTGCAAAATGGTGTTTGGCCCTCAGCCAGCCCAGGTCGCCACCGCCCATCTCGTCACAGCGCTTGAGGGTCAGCATGTCAGTATTCTCGCTGTGATCGATTGTCTCTGTTCGAATCTGCATCCGCGGTCAGCGAAAACGTCTATACGGTTGACGAAGCTGGAGGCGCAGGAACCGAGGGATACGGCAACCAAAGTCACTGCTCACCTCCACAACCTACTAACGCCTCGCACGAACTTTCAAGCACCGGCACCTCTGTCTCTGGGCTGGGATGCCGTACGGTTACGAAAGCGATAAATGCGGCTACGCCCGTAATCACGGCCAGCACGAGGAAGGTCACGTGGAACGCATGGTTATAGCTCGCCTCCAGTTGCTCAATCCTGAGCCCGGGCATTCTCAGCATGGCCTCGTGAAATCGCCCGGCCGCGAGCCGGTTTGCGGCCTCCCCCGCAGCCGCCACGTGTGGCAGATTCATCCTGATCGAGCTGGTGAGCACCGCGATCGTGATGGCGATAGCACTCCCTTCGCTGATGAGACGCATGGTCCCAAAGATGCCGACTGCCATGCCGGCTCGCTCTTTCGGCACCACCGAGACAGCGAGTGCATCCATCAATCCCCAGGGCAACGACACGCCAATACCGATCGCGAGTAGCGGCGCGGTAAAAGCTGACGCCGCGCCTCCGGCAGGAATACCAGCAAGGGAGAACAATCCGTATGCAGACAATGCGAGACCCGCGGCACAGAGCACGCCAGGACCTATCCATCGGGTCAGGTAACCGGAGAGAAGAGGAACGACGGTCATGGGAAGACAGAGTGGAAGCAGGGCCAACCCGGCTTGCGCCTCGCTCATGCCTTCAGCGCCGACGAGGCGGATCGGCAGAATGGCAAGCGGCGCGATGAAACCAAATCCGGCAGCGACGGGCAGCGACTGCACGCCGACAAAGCGGGGATAGGCAAATAGCGAAAGATCGAGCATCGGTCGCCTCTGTCGGCGCTCGATGACAATGAAGACGACGAGCATCGCTGCCGCACTTATCAGAAGGAACACCGGCAACAAGTCAGTCCAACCGAGCGTGGAAGCCTCCATGAGTCCGTCAGTGAAGAGCACGAGCATCAAGCTGAAGGCCAACGTTCCTGCCCAGTCGAATCTTGTCGCGCCCGGGTCGCGGGATTCCGGCATGCTCGACAGGTACATTGCAAGCATGACGAGCACACCGAGCAAGGCGCTCATGGCGAAAACGGCACGCCAGCCGAAGCGGCCAACAGACAGGCCGATCAGGATTGGGCCCAAGGCGAAGCCAATGCCGAAGCATGTTCCCAGCAGCGCGAACGCGCGCACCTGGTCGCGTTCCCGGAACACGTTCGCCACAGCGGCGGCGGCCGCCGCCATGGTGAGCGCCGCGCCGATGCCCTGCGCCGCTCTCATCAGGTCCAGAAACACGATTCCGGGGGCAAGCGCGCCAGCGAACGATGACGCGGTGAAGATGAAGACGCCAAACACCATTACGCGCCGCCGACCATAGCGGTCAGCCAGCGTTCCAGCTGCCATCACGAATGCGCCGAACGCGAGTACGAAGGCGTTGATGATCCAGTTTGCTGTGATGCTGCTCGCGTGGAAGTCGTTTTGAATCGCCGGAACGACGACCCCGATTCCGGTGTAAGTGAGCGTCACAGCAAATCCGGCGAGACAAAGCGCCATCAACACTGACGCACGACGGAAGTCTGTCGGCCGCGCTGATTTCGGTGAGTTCGGAGCAGTGAATGACATCGTCCGGAACCTCAGCGGACAACTGGCAGTGCCAGCGCGGCGTTGGGGATATCAAAGCCGTCTTCGATCATCCGGAAACAGGGGATCTTGCCGCCGGCAATAATCCGGATGATCGCGGAGGTAGTTTCGATCGCCCTGCTATTTGCCGTCAGCTTCGAGGCAAGGTCGCCCAGGATCGGGCTGGCAAAAGAATTCCGGGCAATCACAAGATTCTGTTCTCGACTCATGATGGGTCTCGTTGATGCCTGCTACCAGGGGAGTACGGTGTCAAAATGGAACTCGCCCGTCGGCCCATCGTCGGAAAGCGTGGCAAACCGAACGCTTAACTGCGCGCCATCCTCAACGCTCATATCGGCCGCAGCCCCGCCCATTTCGCTTCGCACCCATCCGGGATGGATGGAATTCACCTTGATCCGGGTGTCACGCAGCTCATGCGCGAGATGCACGGTGAATGCATTCAGTGCGGTCTTCGATGCGTCGTAACCAAAAGCCTTGCTACCCGCAATGACGGACCCATAGTCCGAATGCAAGGCGAGCGAACCAAGTATGCTCGACACGTTAACGATCCGGCCGGCGACGCTTCGACCGAGCAACGGAAGAAGTGTCTGGGTCAGCGCAACCGCCCCGAAAAAGTTGACATCAAAGATTGCACGCAACACGTCTTCGCTGACCGTCGACGTGTTGTTGGCGACATGATGCGACGCGTCCTCGCTTTCTAACCAGGTGCCTGCGTTGTTGATCAGGATGTCGAGCTTGCCGTGACGCGCCTCGATCATCGCCGCGGCTGCGTTCCGGCTGTCTTTAGCAGACACATCCAGCGCGACTCCCTCGGCCGAGCCTCCCAGGCTCTGGAGGCTGGTTGCAACCGACGTGGCCTTTGCCAGGTCTCGTGCACCAATGATCACATGCACGCCAAGTTGTGCCAGCTGCAAAGCCGTTTCCCGTCCGATACCACGATTGCCGCCAGTCACGAGAGCTACCTTGTGCCCGGGCGGTAGGGTGTTCAGTTTTGCCATTTCAGCCTCCTGTGGCACCTTGTACGATTACATGGACATCGTTCGCTGTGTCTAGCCAAAGCGCTTCGTGTTGCGTCTCACCAAAGCCGGATCAACGTCGATGCATAGAAGCGAGATCGAGTCACCAGGCCGAAAGCAGCGCCGCAACCACCGGTGCAACGAAGGCAGAACACTTCGTGACGACTCGTTGTATTCGCTGATCTCGGCAATAGCCTGACGGTACCTCCCGCCGACTTATCACAGGCCGTCAATAAACGCGTACAACTCGAGAATTTTGCCGTCGCGTGTAACAGCGATGTCGACACCGGTCACAGCGGTCCGGTTGGCTGCGGGCCCATATCCCCACGCAAGACGCCCAATTCCATGCATGGTCTGAATGGGACCACGCTCGATAAAATCGAAACCGGGGAATTTGTCCTGTAACCCGGCAATCCTGCGGTCGATGGCATCGAAACCAACATAGCGGCCGTCCGGGTCAACGAAGAGCCCTTCCGGCAGCCAGATGGCTTTCAGTTCCGCCATGCGCGCTGCAGGATCTCGCTCGCTAAAGATAGCGAGGAGGTTTCGTTTGAGAAGCTCATTCACTGGAAAAGACATCGGAGATTCCGTCGAGTAGTTGAAGATCGGGGCAAACCATGGACTGCTGGCATCACGACCAGGTGTTACCTGTCACTGTCGCGCGGCCACCGATACAGCGAAGCTGTCTTCCAGCATCAGGAAACTTGCAATCTTCCCGTCGGAGAACGTCAGGACGAACGCAAATGCAAGTTCGATCAGTTTTCCAGTAGCGTTGACTCGCGATTGCAGGTGACCGAGAACGACAGCGTGCTCGTCGCTTGCGAGCACATCATTAATTTCATAGCTGACGCGCTCGATCATGGTTCGCGAGTTGCGAACGAGATCCGACATTGCCTCACGCCCCCTCTTGTGGCCGATCCAGGGCAGCACGCCTGTGTCGCCCGGAATATTGAAGTCGAGATCGGATATGCACAACGCGGCGATCTCATCGGGGCTCGCGCCCGAGCCCATTTTTTCAAGAAACTGCTGGGTGAGGCGAAGGTTCTCTGCCGAGCTCATGATGTTTTTCCGTTCATGTTTTACCCACGCTCGGATGAGCGCGGGGATGAAAAGTCAGACCTGTACGCGGCCACCGTCGACGAACAACTCAATGCCGGTGATATAGCTGGCATCGTCGGAGGCGAGAAAGGACACCGCCTTTGCGATCTCGTCAGGGGTGCCGACCCGGCCAAGCGGCGTTGTTTCGGCAACCTCCTTGCTGTAGGCCTCGATCTGCTCGTCGGTCATCTTGAGTTCGGTCTTATAGCCCGGCGTGACGATGACACCCGGCGCGACCACGTTCACACGGATGTCCCGCCCCTTCAGATCCGAGGCCCAGGTGCGCGCGAACGATCGCAAGGCCGCTTTCGTGGCCGCATAGACACCGAATGCCGGCGCACCTTTTACCGATGTGATAGATCCGGTAATCACGATTACACTGCCCGCGGGCATCAACGGCAATGCGCTCTGCACGGTGAACAACGTGCCTTTCATGTTGATGCCGACGTACTTGTCGAACTGTGCTTCAGTGATCTCGCCCAGGCGCGAGAATTCACCGCCGCCGGCGTTGGCGAAGAGAATGTCGATTCTCTCGCGAGCCGCCGACACGGTCTTCACAATGCGCTCCAGGTCAGCCGCCACCGAGATGTCGCCCCGGATCGCCGTTGCGCCGTGGCCAATTTCCGATACCGCAGTGTCCAGTTCGGCCTGCCGCCGCCCGGTAATGAACACCGTCGCACCCTCGCGAGCGAGGCGCTTGGCGGTGGCAAGACCGATACCGGTGCTGCCGCCGGTCACGAGTGCGACCTTGCCAGCATGTTTAGTCGAATGAATGTTGACGTAGGGAGAAACGGTCATCTTTGGCCTCCTTGCGGCCTTGATCAATGACCGTAGCTTAGTGAAGGCACATGAGGAGATAAAGATGAGGATAGTGTTTTCTTTATTCACCTATGTGAATAATGGCCACACCCTGTTGATCATGTCAGACTGTTCCGGCACACGATCAGATTGCGAGCAATCCAGATGTAAATAGTAAGCGCACTGGAATTTATCCTACTATCAGGATACCTCAGCGAATGACGGGTGCCATCAATCGTCGCGCACAGCTTTTTATATGCTGAAGTCTGACAGTCCACGCGCGCCGGGCTGGCACACCTCGGGGAAGAAGATCCTCTCGCTGCAGCTCTGGACTGTACTCCACTAGCGAATTCACCGCTCCAGCACGCACCGCATGCCATCGGGATAACGATCCGGGTCATCATACTGCGCGTGCGCAGGGCCGTGACGTCCACCATATGTGGCCTGTTGCAAAGTAGCGGCAACACTTCGCTATGTCAGACATCGACGATGTGTACCAGGGCGAATTTACCAGTGGTGTCGCAGCTTCTAGGATGGCCCGGGAGCATCGGATTCGATACGGCATGCCGTACGCACGCTGACGCCGGCCTTGGCGGTTGCGACTTCCTGGGGATGGTGTTTGCGCTTGTTCCTGCAGAAACGAACCTGTTGACCGGCAATGTGGGTTCAGATACGAGCTGAAGCTTCGCTCAACCGATCCGAGAACCCTGTCGACCCGGTACCTTCGAGTCTCCGCGCTACATGATGTCGCTCCACGACACTATGCTGTACATATGGTAAGTATAAACACCGGCTAGTAAATAGGCATCGATTGCGCGAGAGTGGTTATCTGGAAAGTTGACGCGTGCGAGGGACCTCATGTTGACCACTGCAATGACGTAACGTTGGTGGCGCAATCGCTAACACCATTCCTGCTGGCTGGCCGTGCTGAGCTGTCCAATGCGGTCGATCAGAGGTCCTCGCGATGACAGCGGTGCATAGCAGTTTACATAATTTACATCAGAATTTTTGAACTTTTCATTAGGATATCTATGTAATTATTAAGGATTGATATGAGAGGAGAAATGAGTCGCAGGAGGGTTGCTCTGCATGCTGTGATCGCCGCGACATTGTTCGTGAAATTGACCGGCTCCGTTTTTGCTCAGAGTAACGTAACACTGTATGGGATACTCGATAATTCAGTAACCTACGTAAATAGAACGTTGAATCCTTTGACAAATCAGGGAGCCGGCCATCAAATCGCCATGGTTGATGGGCAGATTCTAGGATCACGATTTGGTATGACGGGTGCTGAGGATCTGGGAGGAGGAGTAAATGTGTCATTCAAACTCGAGAGCGGTATCAGCCTCGCAGATGGTGGTCTTGGAAACTCGAACGGAAATCTATTTGGCCGAGAGGCATGGCTTCGACTAGCGAGCAATCTCGGCACTATCACTGCAGGTGTGCAGCTCTCCCCGTTTATATTAGCGCTCATCCATTCGGACCCGCGTTATGCGTCAAATTTCGGATCGATCGCACCGATCGACGTTGGTGCTGTTCTCGCGACGTCGTTGTTTAACTCCAATGCGATCACTTACACGAGCCCGACGTTCGCAGGACTGCAAGGAAGCGTCCTGATTGCGCTAGGTGGCGAGTCCGGCAATTTTCAGGCCGCGAGGCAGTACTCAGGAAGCCTGACCTATGACCGGAACGGCGTCTTCGCTAACGCTGCGTTCTATAGTGGAAACGCGGGAGATGCAACCACCTCTGCTCCAGCGTCTTCGACGGTTGCGTTCGCCGGCCGCACAATTGCGGCAGGGTATACGTTCGGGAAATTGAGATTCAGGGGAGTGTTCGCCGAGTTCAAGGTCGCGGGATCTTTTGACAATCACGTATACGGAGGCGGTGTGAGTTACGGTGCAACCCCTGCACTATCTATCGACTCCGGCGTGTGGTTTATTCGGGACGCGAACGACTCGAATAATCATTCGATAATGGTGGCTACTGGTGTTCGATATTCGCTGATGGTACGAACATCGATCTACGCGCAGATTGGCTTCGTCAACAATAGTGGAAAGATGAACACCGGGCTTTCGAATGATGGCCCATTGTATGGGCCACCCGGGAGGACCATCGGAGGGAGTATCGGGATAACTCACTCGTTCTAACAACTAAGTACAGAGGGAGACAACTCGTTAATGACGTGTGAAGTTGGTTGATATTTGTAAAGATGCGAAGACAATTTGTCCGGCCTGACCGGATGTTGTACCCCTATTTTTAAGTGGATACGATTCTCCCAAGATCCTCAGTATAACTGAAGATGAGATGACCACGCGCTTACACTTAAGCACAACATAGAGACGTGAAACTTTCAATGGAGCGATGATGTCTCGCTGTCTCAGCGTGCTCCGTGGGCAAGCGTCGAGTAAATGCACGGTTGCCGCCAACCCCAATCGTCAAAATATTCGCGCTAGTCGGAACGTGCCTATTTCATAACGAAATCGATCGATCTCCATGACTCAGCCCCAAACAAGCCGAGCTTGCCTATCCGCCTCTCTAGCAGGCCAGCCAACCGCCATCCACGACGATCTCAGACCCAGTCATATAGGACGATTCGTCAGAGGCAAGAAAACCGACGGCCGCCGCGACTTCTTCAGGCCGCCCCGCTCGACCCATCGGTGTCCGCCCAACTATCATCCATCGAGTGTCCGGATCGTCCAAATAGGACTGCGTCAGAGGCGTTGCGATGCCTCCAGGATGAACGGAATTTGCCCGAATGTTATAGTGAACGTACTCGCCTGCGACCGCCTTTGTCAGCAATCGGACAGCTCCCTTCGACGCAGAATAGCTGCCGAATCCTGGAACACTGGTGATCATTCCCTGTACCGACGAAATATTCACGATCGAGCCACCACCGGCAATGCGCATCGCCGGCAGAACGATTTTACACCCGAGAAATACACTCGTGACGTTAACATCAAGAACATGGCTGAAACGATCAAGTGACATTTCGCTGATCAGGGCAATGTCTACAATTCCTGCGTTGTTAACGAGCACGTCCACCTTCCCAAATCGCTGTACAGCAGAATCGACGACGTTTCGCCAATCATCTTCGCTCGTTACATCATGGTGAACGAATATAGCGTCACCAAACGTACTCTCCAATGATTTCGCTACAGCCTGACCGGCCGACTCGTTCACGTCCGTTACGACGATACGCGCGCCATGCTCCGCAAGCCAACGGGCCTGTGCTTCGCCCAGGCCTTGGGCCGCGCCAGTTACGATCGCAATCTTTCCGGCCAGAGTTTGCATTTGTGCCATATTTTTCCCCACCATGTGTAAGTGCGGCAGACGATAAACCGATGTCGTCGCCTGAAAGTTGCCAAAATATTTCGAATCCAATCAACGGCGGTGACGATGCTTCGCGCAGGAAATTAAAATCTCTCCACCTATTTCGAATAGAGTTACCCGCACACCAACGGAACTGGGTTATCTGATCAATTATCCTAAGTTTCTTTCCATCATATTTACGGCGAAGAAAGAGAAAATAATATCTATCTTTATGCTTTAACATGCCGATGGAATGCTCGATCCGAGCAATGATTCTATAAACATCGCATGTCTGACAGGTTTGCCAAATTCACGCTTGCTCGCTATTTAACAACATCTCCTACGGTAATCTAGTTGAGAAACTTTATCCGTTGCGATAGATCGTCGCCCGCCCCGGAAAGCTGACCAATGGAAGTCAACAAAAAACGACGACACTCTGGTCGCGACACCTTGCAGTTTCGTCTTCGTCACACTTAAAGTTAGCTCTGGTTCATCGCCTCTACAAGACGATGCTCAGTCAGACCCGCTGCTGGAAGCGTCGTCACCACTCGTCCGCGAGCGAACACCACTATCCTGTCGGCCAGTTCCAATACCTCCACCGGATCACTGGAATACAGCAGTACCACGCGTCCTTCGTCGGCCAGCGAGCGAACGATCCGATACATCTCCGCTCTAGCGCCAATGTCAACACCGCGCGTGGGATCATCCAGGATTACCAGAGAGGGATCCGTCTCTATCCACTTTGCAAAAACCACCTTCTGCTGATTGCCACCTGAGAGTTCATCCACTCGCTGCAAGACGGAATCTGCCTTAACACCAATTGACCGGCAGCGCCGCTCGGCGGCGGCACGCAGTCGACGCGCGGACAGGAGCAAACCATCGCGTCGTTGCACGAGTGATCGAACACTGACTGTATTGTCCGCAATGCTGCGGCCACTCATCAGCCCCAGGCGCTTCCGATCCGACGGAATAAACGCCACGCCGGCGTGCACGGCATTCGACGGTGACGTGATGTTGGTTCGACCAGACGGATAGGCAATGTGCCCGGACACAGGTTTGACGAGTCCGAACAGGATCGCGAACAACTCCTCCACCCCCGCACCGGCCAGACCTGTCACCCCCACAATCTCGCCCGGATCTACTCGCAGAAAGTCGATCGTCAGATTACCTCCTCCGCGTACCTTGCTTATCTCGAGTGGAAGATAACGAATTGCCCGGCTTTCCTTCCCAACTTCGTACCCCCGAGGCGCGCCGACAGGATTCAGTCCTACGTTTGCCCTGCAGGCGGTATCTTTCGCAGATCCGAGCATTGCCTCGACGACATCTGGCAAGCGTGCGAGGCCGGGGCCGAAGGTTGCTGGTACGCGCTTACCATCGCGCAACACTACCAAGCTATCAGCGATATCCAGTAGCTCTTCAAGAAAGTGAGACACATAGACAATTCCCACACCTTCGTCCCTCAGTTTGCGAATTACACCATGCAACCTGTCTACTTCGTCTTTGCCAAGAGCCGATGTGGGTTCATCGAGAATCAGCACACGCGGTCTCTGCAGCAATGCCCTCGCAATCTCGACCAACTGCCTGTCGGCGAGCGAAAGGCTTTCAATCTTTTTAGTCAATGGAGTCGCCAATCCGAGTGACTTCATCATCTGTGTGCTTCGGGAAATTTTTTCTATACGCCTCTCGCGACTACCTGTCATCCACAAGTTTTCCATCACCGACAACGCAGGAAAAAGAGACAACTCTTGAGACACGATGGCGACTCCCTGCCTACCCGCGTCAGCCACAGAAGAAAGTGAAATCTCGGTACCATCCAGACGCAAAACCCCTTCGTCTGCTCGCATGGCGCCCGCGAGAATTTTGAGAAGAGTCGACTTGCCGGCTCCGTTCGCTCCAACTAGACCCGTCACCTCCCCTCGAACCACGTCAAAATCTACTCTGTTGAGCGCATAATTCGCGCCAAACCGCTTGCTGATTCCCTGCAGGGACATGATGGCAGTCATCCATTCCTCCGGCTGCAACTAGATGATCGAATATGGCCTATTGATACCATTTTTCGAGCGACTGAAGGGCAGGAGGATTCTTGATCAACTGATCGAGCGTTGGCTTGTAGTAACGATATAGGCCGTCTTTGCTCTTGCTAGCCGCGATCAAGGCGTCAACGTTAGACACGTCGATCTGCGTAGTCGGTGTCTCGAACCAGCCGGACGGTAAGGATTGACCGGCTAACAGGTGTGAAGCCAACAGATAGACACTCATGAACCCAGCATTGAAATAATTCCCGGGAAGTGCCGCCAGAATCCTGCGGCCCTTTATGTCCTCGCGAATCTCTGCTGCGTCGTTTAGCGCCACAATAGAAGCACTGCGCTTCTGGTCGCTCAGGATCTTTGCTATGTTTTCGTCACCATACTCGCACGGATCCATATAGGCCACCGCATCGGGATGTGCCTGGATTGCCTGTGACCATGCTGCGTAGTTTTGCGAACGATCCACCTTACTGTCGAAAGTACTTGGGAGCGCCACGTTGGGCAATTCAGCATGGATGGCTTGCTTGAATCCATTCAAGCGAGCATCTAATGTCTCGACGCCGCGCGCACATGCGCCCGTTACAACCGCCCCCGAGATTTGCGACGCTGGTTTCCCCGATCGCGCAAGAATGTTCCTCGCAACGAGTTCGCCAGCATGTTTGGCCATAGCGTGCTCATCCTGCCCGACGAATAATGCCGTTTTCACGCTTGCAGCCGGCGGACTATCCACCCAGACAATCCCGATGCCTTGTCTCTGCGCCTGTCTGGCCGGTTCAACAAAGAAAGCCTGCGCCACATTAACGATCACGATGCCGTCGCTACCAGCCTGAATTTCGCTTTGGAACATCTGCACCTGTTTGGCCGTGTCATACGTAGCAGGTCCAACCACCTTCAGATGCACTTTTTCTCCAAACTGGGCGACAGCCGCTTCCGCTCCTTCACGCATCTGCGTAGACCACTCCATTGAATTGAATGGAAGCACCACCGATATGGTGACAGACTTCTTGGCTTCGGCTGCATGCGTCAGACTCACGGCCGCGAGAAACGCAGTCGCGCAGGCTACGTTCGCTAGCGATCGAACAATAGATGAAGTCGAACGGCACTGTATTCTGATTCTCATAATCTCGTCTCCTGGCATTTGTTTTATGAGGCAGCACAGATCCACCAAAAGTCACGAATCTGAATCTGTACGTCCATTCCAATTCTGAGAATCTACGCGCCGCGTTTCCGCTTGAGAATCCGATCCAGCGAAATGGCTATCAGAATCACGATCCCTGTAATGAGTTCAGCATAGTTCGAGTCGACTCCGAAGAAGACGATACCGCTGTTAATAGTCGAAATTATCAACACACCAAGAACTGCACCAAGTATCGTTCCGGATCCACCCGTCAAGGATGTACCCCCTATGACGGCCGCAGCGATGACCTGAAGTTCTAGGCCACGTCCAACGGTCGGGTCAGTTGACTTAAAGAATGCCAAAGTCAGTACGCCGGAAAGGCCAGAAAGCAGACCAACCAGTGCAGTGACACTTACGCGGACCCGCGAGACCCGAATCCCAGTAAAGAACGCGGCCTGTGCGTTGGAGCCGACGGCGCGTACTGCTGTTCCGAATCGCGAATGGAAAAACACGACGTGGAGGCCAATTCCCACAACGACCATCGTCCAGAATGCAGCCGGAAGTCCGAACCAATCGCTGCCGAACAATTGGAAAAAGGTGTGATCTTCCGGCATTCCGATGATAGGTTGCGCGTTCGAGATAGTCAGCGTGATCCCGACAAACAGGGGCAGGGAGCCAAGGGAAACAATAATCACTGGGACCTGAATCAGGTTGGCTATAATTCCATTTGCTGCTCCGAGTAGTGTTGATACACCAAGAGCGATTAGTACCGCCGTCCATGGGTCAAGTCCGGACGACTTTATCAGTAGCGCGGTGATCGTCGTCGCCATCGCGTAAATTCCACCGACCGACAGATCCAGCTCGATCATGGAGATCAGGAAGACCATACCGAACGAAATGATCGCTACAAGAGAGGCCTGGCGTAAGATGCTAACGATTGACGCCAGGTTAAAGAAAGCATGATTTGGAATCCCGATGCACAGCATCATGACAATCAACGTGATGACCAGTCCTTTCTCTTCAAATCTCTGCCAGAGCGCACGTAGTGTAGTGCTACCGGTTCCAGGTTGATAATCATCTTGTACTGGGTTTGAGCCTTCCGATGCGTTGGCCATTACGCTCGCGACTGCTCCCGAGCGTTCGGCAGGCAAATGTCCGCTCATGCTTGTCTCCTGGTATTGTTCAATCCGCACATCAACACTTGATCTGTTAAACGCTCCGCACACAGGCAATCAGTCTGATCCACATCCGCATCGTCCCAAAGAATGACATCACCGTTTACATGGGCGATCGCCATAGTCAAGAATTTACATTCTCATATAATAAGTATTTCTAATTTTATTACATGAAATCTTGGCAGCCCAAAACCGTCTCTCTTGTACGCGGATCGGTTTCCCCAAGATCTGCGGTGCGCGCTTCGTCATGGACCTTCCACTCAGGCACATAAGAATTTAGGCAATTCCAGTCGATGCCCACGTCACCTTCACTTCCCTGATTTTCAATACTATACTATCGTAAAGTATATAATTTCAAGAAAACACTCGAATACCCATCTCGCTTACCCTGGTGTCGATCGCATCCAGGAGTTGCGAGACGTCACGCAGTCTTTCGCCTGCTGACAACAAACAGGTCGAGCATTCTTTCGCGCGCGACGAACCGTTGCAGACTCTTCGTCTCCGCTATCGACGTATCGTTAGCAAAACGTAGCTTTGGGGGGACAAGGAAGTGGACTATGAAGCCACGACATAGGTCCTCGAACTTCTTGTCCAATGGCAGCCTCACCATGGCGAAGCACGAATGATCTTCAATCGACACAATCTCCAGTGTGCATCAACCCATCACCTATCCCACGCGTTGGCACCAAGCCGGTGCCCTCAGTTGCTCTCTAATGTCCCCCATCGACCCTGTGAGCGCCAGTTGGTACTTATACTTACCGAGAGTAAAATATAAAGAGACAGCACCTTACGCATAGAAGAATGGTCCAGTGTGTCGACTGCTCGTTCACCCAAATTCGCTACGCAAGGCTTCCATCGATGAAACAGCGGTTGACATTCAGCATGGCAAACGCTGCGCCCCCATATGAAGCTCCAGGTGGCGTAGCGCCCCCTGTTCGGCAGCAAGGTGATCGACTCGCTGGAGCGGGAGTCGGTGGAGAGCGAAATTGCCCATGCGAAACGGCTCGCATGGCATGCCATGGCAAAGGCTACCAGGCGGCAGCCCGAATCGAGGCGCTGGACGCCCGGTTGCTGATGAGGGAAGGCTATGAATGCAGCACGTTATGGTGACTATGTTACGCACCATGTACGCCGACTCGGGCTGTTCCCATGGTCGTCCCCACTCGGGCCCGTTTGCGGGAGTCGATGCCTCACCATCGCAGTTGCCCGCAGGGGCACCACGGCGGCATCGCTTCTGGCAGGATTCTCTCAACGTCGCGCCAGGTTGCCGCTGCCGCACAGGCTCAACTCTTAGACCGGCCTCATTTTCGGGCTTTCGAACGGGCCGCAACGCGTGGCCGATCGATAGCGTCACCGCTCGGCACCGCAGTCTTCAGTTTGCCGCGGGATGCCTGCGGTTCACCAAACACCAGGTTCTCAACCGTGCGCCAATGAGCGTCAATCACCGCAGGGTCCGAGGGAGAGAGCTTGCTAGTTACCGACATCTCCGGGCCAAAGTCAGAAAGTGTCGTGGTCAGACTAATCAACAGGTAGTGGATGAGAATTGGCTCCACTTTCGGCAAAGTGCCGTCATCCTGTGCCGCGCGAATCTGGGGTAGCAACCACTCAATCAACGGACTGAGTATCGTATCGGCGACCCATTGTAGTCGTGGGCTGTGCCCTTGCGTCTCTTGCCTCATAAAGCGGTGAAACTCAGGAAACTCGACCGTGAACCGAAAAAGGATCCGGTAGACCAGCCGTAGCCGATCCACTGCGTTCATGGATTCCGTACCCGATAAACTCTTATCCCATTCTTTCCGAATGCGACTGAATGCATACTCTGCCACCGCCTGCCAAAGGATATCCTTGGAGCGATAATGGTAGGTAATAAGCGGATGTTGCAAGCCGATGCGCTCTGCGATGCTGCGGATACTTGCTGCCGTGAAGCCTTTCGCCGCGAACTCCGCAAGCGCGGCGTCCAGGATCGCAGATCGGGTATCCTGCGCGCGCTGCTGTTCTGCACGCTTTAGCTCCGCTGGTCGGCCCGAGCTGACGACTTTTTTCTTGGAAAGATTGCGTTGCGCCATCTAATGTTTCGAGTTGAGATTGCCTTCACCCAAGCGTCAGTCACCTCGCCGCTCTGTTCCGCCGATTGAATGTGCCACGACCAATGCGAATTTGGTCTGCGCCGGGCTACAGCAAGCGGCTACCCAGATTCGCTGTATCTGCACGTCGCCGGCTGCCTCCGAAGTCGCTTCGGCGGGAATAGGGGCACCTAGAACTGCTGCTGAAGAGTAGCACAAGATCGTCCCCTCATTGAAATTCGGATGCATGTGCATCGACACAGCAGGGCGTAAGGCAACTTTGCTCTGGCGCAGATATGAAGGCTGATGGGGTAGTTTCAGGAAGTTGACAGGCGCAGGGCAACCCGATGTGTAAGCTGGGGAACATTGGCAAGCCGAACGAAGGTAGCTGACGTCGCGTTCGCCACTCTCTTGACGAAGTCGAAACCTCAACGCCACCGCAGCTGCAGCTGCAAACACTCCGGCGATCAAATTACGGTGCCTGAAACCGCACGCGGATTCCCCTCAATAGTCGGGAACCGACTCAGACGTGAGTCGGCAGCATCCGGGACCACGCTCGTGCGAAGCAAGTGCTATCTGTCAACGTCGGGCGGCCATCGAGACGGCGAAGCTGTTTTCTAACATCAGAAAGCTTGCGATCTTCGCATCGGAAAACGTCAGGAATATCGCGAATGCGCCATCGATAAGTCTTCCAGTGGCGTTGATCCGCGATTGCAGGTGGCCTAGGATGACGGCTCGTTCCTCGTTTGCGAAAACACCCTGGATATCGAGGCTAACGCGTTCCATCATGGTTTTTGAGTCGCGAACGAAACCCGACATTGCTGTACGTCCCTTCTTGTGCCCGATCCAAGGCAATGCGCCTGGGTCACCCGGTACGTTCCAGTCGAGATCGAGTGTGCACAACGAAGCAATCTCATCAGCGCTGGCACCGGAACCCAGCTTCTCGAGAAACTGTTTGGCTAGTCGGAGGTTCTCTGTCGAATTCAAGACTTTCTCTCGGTTGCCTGTTTCTACGTCTGGATTAGTCATGGTCGCACCCACTGCCTTCTCGACAAGACCAAATCCTAACGCCGCCGTGGCTACGAACCAACTGACTATTATCTGTCGACGACTCGGACTTTCGATACGAGATTTGCCCATTAACTGATCCTGGAGAAATGTTGATTTATCGGTTCTTGCGCAAACAGATATCTATACCCGTAGCGTACGGAAAGCGGCCCTCAACTCACGCACAAAAATCTCCGGTTGCTCGAACGCGGCAAAGTGTCCACCCCGCTCCGCTTCATGCCAGTAGATGAGATCAGGATAATCACGTTCGGCCCAGCTTCGCGGCGCCTGATAGATTTCCTTGGGAAAGGCGGTGGCAGCAACTGGCAGGTCGATGCGCCCGCCGGCGAAACTGGCCGGAAAATTTTCCCAGTAGATACGCGCTGAGGATGCCGAGGTATCCGTCAACCAATACAGAGAAATGTCATCGAGAATCTGACTTCGACTGAGAACAGTTTCGGGATCACCGTTGCTGTCTGTCCACGCCTGGAACTTTTCATAGATCCACGCAGCCTGGCCAGCGGGAGAGTCAGCCAAGCCATACCCCACAGTCTGCGGCCGCGTACTCTGCTCCAGGAAGTACCCATATCCCTTAGACAGGAACGCGTTCGCCTGAGCAACGGCGCGCGCCTCATCCGGTGTCAGTCCCGAATCAGGAATTTTCTCCGGAAAAACAAATTGCCAATTGAGGTGAATAGCTGCCAGGCCTTGTGGTCGAAGGTGGCCAAGCGCCGTTGTGACCCCCGCGCCAAAATCACCTCCCTGCGCCACCCAACGGGCATAACCGAGCTTCTTCATCAACTGGGCCCAGGCCTGAGCGATGCGTGGAATGTTCCATCCGGACGTAGTAGGTTTATCTGAGAAACCGAATCCAGGCAACGAGGGCACGACAACGTGGAAGGCATCCTTCGCACTGCCACCGTGGGAAGTTGGATCGGTAAGCGGCCGAATGACCTTCAGAAACTCGATCACGGAACCTGGCCAGCCGTGGGTTAAGACAATGGGCAACGCATCAGGATGGGGGGAACGCACATGAAGGAAATGAATCCCCAAGCCGTCAATGAGGGTTCGGAATTGCGCAAAGCTGTTGAGAGTTTTCTCGACAGATCTCCAGTCATAGCTCGTGCGCCAATACTCCACCACGGACTTCATTCGCTCTAACGGTACGCCTTGAGACCAGTCCTGAACCGTTTCCCGATCGGGCCATCGTGTGGTTTCCAGTCGCTGCTTCAAGTCGTCCAGCAAAGATTGAGGTACGTGAACGGAAAACGACTCTATCGCATCCGACGCGGGCGGAAGCGTAAGAGAAGTCACATTGGCTCGGGCCATTGGTGTGGACCGCGTCTGAGCGAGGCCGCTAAGGCCCACACCTAGCGTTGCTGCCGCTCCGACGATGCCCTGCAGCACTCTCCGGCGCGAATTTGGTACCTGCGTGAGATAGCTATTCTTCATTCTTTGCATCCAAAGATCGAGTCTCGTTGCATCTGATTCTCTCGTGGCACGTGCCCATGCAATTCATCAATCTCTTTGCCAGCGAGTTTCCATGCAGAAGCGTAGACAGCTTATTGATAACTCGACGGCAACCAAGAAACGCTCCTCGAGATAGTTGCAATGTTGCGTCTCAAACCTAAGCGCTGCACCGCTGCGATTGGTCCGTGCCGTCGCATCGAGTTCGCCCCTTCTCCCGCCCGCTATGAACACGCGGGCATTTTCGGCGATGGGGGACCTAGAGCAGCAACGGTACTTCCTATTGATCTGTGAATAAATATCAGGAAAGCGATTTATGAATTTCCATCTGTGGATAATAGTGCGGAAAACGAGGCGTTTCGAACACGGACTGCCTGACAGCAGGGAATCGTCCGTCCCTGGTGTAGGCAGATGTCGAATCGGTCCGAGCGTCGGGCCGATCGAATTGAGAACCGCCGATGGTTATCCTCGCTTCTTTTCAAGCGGACCTGCGACGTCGACGAGCGGCCAGGAACGAACCCACCTTAGCGCAACCCACCACCTGTGAGAAGGTGTTCTCCCGTGAGCCAACGCGCGTCATCCGACGCGAGGAAAACTGCGACTGCAGCGATGTCTTCAGGTTGACCGAGGCGGCCGAGCGGGGTCTGTCCGAGGATCCACGTTTCCATGTCAGAGCCGATGAAGCCGCCGCTGCGCGTGCCTTCGGTAACAACCATGCCAGGGTTCACCGAGTTGACGCGAATCTTCTTCGGTCCGAGTTCGCGCGCGAGCACACCCGTGATCGCATCCACCGCACCCTTCGTGGCCGTGTACACGGCGCTGCCCGGCAGCGTGACGCTACTTGCGACCGACCCGATATTGACGATACTGGCATTCTCGCCGAGATGCTTTGCTGCAGCCTGGGTCGCGAGCAGCAGACCCAACACGTTGATATTGAAATGCTTGTGAAAGTGTTCTTCCGTGATCTCCTCAAGTGGCAACATCTCGTAGATGCCCGAGTTGTTGACGAGGATGTCGAGGTGGCCGTAAGTGTTGATCGCCGCATCAATGATGCCTTGTGCGTCCGCGGCCTTCGACACGTCTCCGCGCACGGCAATCGCCTTGCCGCCCGCGGCGGTAATCTTCTCGACGACAGCATCGGCTCCTGCCTTGCTGGACACATAGTTGACGACGACAGACGCCCCCTCTTTAGCGAGAGCTACGGCAATAGCAGCGCCAATTCCCTTCGATGCGCCGGTTACGACTCCTACTTTGCCAACGAGCTTGTTCATGATTGCGTCCTCTCACGTTTGATTGCCGGGAGCACCGCCGGGATGGTGCCAGGAGCTGTTGACGGTGCCAACACCCAGTCTAGTCGGCAGATAGGTGGGGATAAACGTGTCTGAGACGAATACATATGCTGCGATATCCGAACAGTGTAGTAGCGGCTAACGCGCAGCGGTTGGATAGATGAGCAGAAGCGATCGAGTGTTTTGACGTTCAGTGAGGTAGATCATAGAGGTCATTCTCTAAGACTGAGATGGCCCGTAGAAATCAGGCAGATCAGAATCATTGCGTAGAAAATGACGTATCTTGAACATGGAGTCTTCGAATGGATCAACTTTTCGCCCTGCGCGTTTTCGTACGAATTGCAGAAGCCGGCACATTCTCCAGGGCTGCCGATTCGATGAATATTCCCCGCCCAACCGCAACCAAATTGATCCAGGATCTCGAACGACATCTAAAGGTCAGACTGCTGCAACGCACGACGCGTCGGGTAACCGTCACTCCCGAGGGGGCGACGTATTTTGAGCGTGCGATACGGCTCATCGCGGATCTGGAGGACATGGACTCGTTGGTCACAGGCGCGCGAGCCCAACCCACGGGGCGTCTACGTGTAGATATCGGATCGTCCCTGGCCAACCTGATTCTTATCCCAGCGTTACCTGAGTTCCGCGCGTCTTTCCCCGATATCCGACTAGATCTAGGAGTGAGCGATCGCCCAGTGGATCTGATTGGAGAAGGGGTGGACTGTGTCATCCGAGGAGGTGTACTGGCCGATACCTCGTTTATAGCGAAGCGCATCGCAGAGTTCGATTACGTGACCTGTGCAAGCTCGTCGTATCTCGCGACCAACGGAGTACCTGCGCATCCTGCGGAACTGAACGAACGACATCATCTGCTCAGCTACTTTTCATCACTGACAGGTAAGGCATTCCCGCTACAATTTCAACGAGGTAACGAGTCGTTCGAGACGACTGGACGCACAATGGTTGCAGTGAACGAAAGCACAGCGCATTTGACAGGATTGTTGACCGGGTTGGGGATCTCCCAGACATTCAGCGCCCTGGTACGACCGCATCTCGATAGCGGTGCGCTGGTGCAGGTGTTGAGCGACTGGCACCGACCACGTCATCCGCTTCATGTGCTTTACCCGTCCAATCGTCATCTGCAAACCAAATTGAGAGTTTTCGTCGACTGGGTCGCAGAGTTATTTGCGAAATTTGATGACCGTTCCGGCCGGCCCCGACAGACCAGCTAGTCGCTGACGGTCGAACATCAGATCGCTTGATTCGAGTTTCCGGCCCATATCGGTGCCATCCCAAACTGGAATGCCGTCGCCTTGCCATCGTCAAAATCGGTCCGCGCCTTGGGCCGAAGTGCTCGCCTTGAATTTATCTATCGTTGATGCGAAGCAACACGGCCCCAGACTTACCAGGGCGCTCAACGTGGACCACTGCCTCCGAAATTCGTTCAAGCGGATACTCTGCGGCGACGCTGTAAAGATCCGAGTGCTTCACTGCCAGATCCACTGCTGCTTCGACATCCTTCCGCTGTAACTCGGGAGGCGTGTTGCTGAACCAACGTCCGATTGAAACGCCCTTCAGGCCAAGTTCTCGAGACGTAATCTGCAGACTGGTCAAATCTATAGGACCTCCGGCCAGACCGCCGTACGTAACTATCGCCCCGCCGTCCTTGAGTAGAAGAGCCAACGCACCTGCGAACGGGCCTCCCACACAATCAACCGCCACGGCGACCGATCGCCCATCGGCATACCGATGAACTTGCTGTTGCCAGTGCTCGACGTCGGTTGCGACAACCGGAATGTCTGGGAACTGCTTACTCAACAATGCAGTACTCGCACTTCGTCGAACCAGGTTAATGACAGGAATGTCGCTCTCTCGCAGGAGAGTTGCGAGCAATTGCGCAACTAAGGCGCCAGCAGCGCTCTGAATGACAATACCCTCCCCGGTTTCGACGAGTTGTTGTTGTGTCCGACGCAGAATCATCCGCGCCGTAATGCCGTTGACAAGTACCATGCTCGCAACGTCGTCCGGAAGACTTGAAGGAACCACGATGACCGATGCCGCAGGAACAACTATTCTCTCTCGCCAGATGCCTGGGCCAGGGAACACCGCAACGCGCGCTCCAACCTTCAATCCATCATGCGCCGACGTGCCTCGACCAATTGCTTCTATGACACCGACCGCCTCCGAGCCCCGAGGAATCAACTCTGGCTCTCCGTCCGCTCCACTACCCCATTGCGCTGAGCGCGTTACGAAGAGATCCCCGTGATGAACAGGAGCCAACACCACTCGCACGAGAACCTCTCCTGGGCCGGGAGCAGTCGGAGACACTGTGTTTCTCACCGCCAACACGTCGACCGGTTCGCCTGCCGCTATTTGAAAGACTGCACGCATGACCCACTCCTTAAGTTCATCGTCGCTCGATACAAATTCCCTGCATTTCGCTATGCGCGGTATCGTGTCGACATACCTCTACCATCATGCCGACGTTCGCGCCGGCCCTGTGGTGGATCGCTCGACGAACTCGGCGACGCGTCGTTGGAATTCGGCCGTAGAGGCACACCGTAGAAAGGCTTGTTTTTCGCGCTCAAGATGCTTCTCCAACTCGTCGTCCGCAGGCAATGCCACAAGCGATTTGATCTCCCCGACGGCGTCCGGGGAATAGCTCGCAATCTTTCGAGCTAGATCAAGAGTTGTCTCTTCGAGTAGCAACGGATCAACAATGCGTTGAATAAGTCCCAGGGAACCCGCCTCCTCTGCGTTCAGCGCGTCCTTGAGCAGAAAGAGATCTAACGCCCTCGCCACCCCTAAGCGACGTGCCAACTGGAAGGAAAGTCCCCCATCGCTTGAAGTACCGAGCTTCGAGTACCCGACAACGAATCGTGCCTTACTCGACGCGACAACAATGTCGCACGCCATCGCCAACGAAAACCCACCTCCCGCTGCAGCGCCATGTACGCTCGCGATGACGGGGATGCGCAAACGACGCAGTGCGAGAATCGTCGAATGAAATGCGTCGATAAGCAGCTCCAGATACCGGCCGGGCTGGTTCAGTCCCGCCCGGATCTGTGAAAGATCGCCACCAGCCGAAAATACACTCCCGGTGCCTCGCAGGATCATCGCCCGGTAACGTGAGGACTCTTCAATCTCGTTTAAGGCACCCAGCATTCCCTCACAGAATGCCATGTCAACAGTGTTGGCATGACCGCCATTGTTCATCGTGACAATCGCGACGTCGTCCACCTGCTTCAATGTGATGTTGTTTGTCATCTCGGATGTACGCGGATTGGGCTCAAAACGCATTGTCGGTTTGGTATCAGACCCATATGGGTCGAGCGTCAACGCTAACTCTCGTCCGCCACAACCGCATTTTCCATGCCGCCAAGTGCTCGCCCTGTTGACACGTCTCGAAGCGTGGCTTTAATCACGTCCCCGGGTTTCAAAAATGGCCTCCCCTTGACCATCTCCGCTGTCAATTCCTCACGCCTGACCGAATCTGCAAGAAGATGCGTTTTCAGTATTTCGATAAGTTTCGGCGTCGCCGCGGCCGTCACTCCACCAGGAGTGCCCGTCAAGATGACGTCACCTTGCTTCAGATCCAATACCCCGGAAACATGGGTAATCGTCTCAGCCGGGCCAAAGATCAATTGTGATGACGTAGCCGACTGTCTAAGCTCACCGTTAACCCATAGTTTGATTTCAAGATTAGCCAGGACCTCGGCAACCTCCTCCCTCTCCATCAAGCACAGCACAGGTCCAAGTGGGCAAAACGTGCGGTAGCTCTTTCCCTGAAACCACTGCAGAAACGATGCGCCGAACATGACATCACGCGCGGAAACGTCGTTAGCAAGAACGACACCGGCAACGTAAGAGCCCAGTTCGGCCTCAGTCACAGTGACTTGCCGATCAATTCCACGGCGAAGAACAATGCCAAACTCGACCTCGTAGTCCAGCAGATTTACTTCGCCTGGACGTTTAATCGCACTGAAAGCGCCCGTTATCGAAGAACTTGCCTTGGCAAAAAAGAGGTTCTGCTTGCGTGCGTGGTGCTGGGCTTCCGCCGCGTGATCAGAATAGTTCAAGCCCTGACAGATGATTGTCGAATCACCTGTAATTGGGCTCAACATCTGGTTGGCTGAAATCTTGATCGTCGAAGACTGTTGAGCGGTGGCTTTCTTGCTCTCAATTGTTTCGATCAATTCCGCAGTGGATTGAGCATCAACATTCAAAGGTCTGATCTCAACGAGGTCGTCAGGCGATGAAGGCGGCGTTCCTGCCACCACTCCCCAATTCACACGACCATCGAGAAGATATCTGGTAACCAATAACGACACATCGTTCTCCTTGGATAGGTAATCGACTTCTCAACAGGAATCACTTCAGCCAGGGGCGTGGTTTGACCAGCATCGCTTTCATAAATTCTGTGATCTGATCCAGCGGAACATCCCCGAATCCACCGGCCGCATGAATTTTCGGAATGTCATCAAACTTGAGATCTGGTCGCATCGAATCAGGAAGATCATCTCCCCATGTCCACAGGGTTCCGCGAGCTAACGTCTGGTATCCGGTCGGCTGTTCCGCGTCGAATACATCGCCGTCTGCGTAATGTTCCCACTCGTTTCCGACCGGATCCTTCCAATAATCAAAGATCTGGCTTCCAAGCCTGTGGCGACCAATCCCCCAAAACGGCGTCCATCCTCTCGCGCGCAAATACTGATGCCCCTGCCCGACGGAATCAAGATCAAAGGTTTGAAAAGAGACGTGCAGCATAGACGCCGGCGCTGCACCGAGGATTGCAATACTGTGATGATCGGAAGGCACTGCACCTCGGTTCAACCGAAAGAATCCCAACACTGGCTGACCATTCTCTAAAGTCTGGATGTCCGATGGAATGAAGCCGAAATGCCGCATATACCAACGGGCAGAACGCATGAAGTCCGGCCGTTGGAGTACGACGTGTCCAAAGCGAAAAATGGCTGATGGCTCAAGTGGCGGTCTTACTCCGCTGTTAATTCGAGCGTCACCCAATGGTGTATTCACCTGGATTTTTTCTCTGCGTGTCGGCAACGGGGGGAGAGGTTTCGCACCGTACAGAGCATCAACCACCAAACCTTCAGGATCCGTGAGCCGCACTCGCTTGCCACCTGCCGGACCATCTGCGAGCTCAACCGCGACGCCAGTCGCGGACGCGAGTACATGTAAATCTGCCTCTGTTGCGACAGTCAGACCAAACCCGACAAACCGATCTTCTGTCGACGGTGCTATCGAGACAAGCCATGGCACAGTTCCGTGTCCACGGAAATAGCACACACCATCAATTGCGGTGAGCAGGATGAGACCAAAGTCAGTGAGAAACTGCGTCATCTTCTCGACATCCCGACGCTCGAACATGACGTATGCCATAGACTCAGCCTTAACTAGGGATTCCATCCGAGCGAACATTCCATCTCCGAGTTGTTGTGGCTGAGTTGCTTGCACGTTCATCTGATGCTCCTCTCACATGGTCAATCGCAGCGAGTACACCCTCCGCTGCCCCAGAACCTTGCAAGGCAATGCGTTGTTCCAGGCTAACCCGCGCCCGATCTCATTGGCATATGTTCTGAAATCGATCCCTTTAATGCACCTTCCTCAACGCGCGGCCCGGCGACCGTTAGAACGCAACGTTGCCGCTTCCTTTCAGGGACAAGATTTCTCGCGCTTCGGCAGGTGTAGCGATCTCGAGCGAAAGCAATTCCAATACGCTACGAAGGATTCGAACCTGCTCGGCATTGGATGTCGCGAGGCGCCCCTTTCCCGCATAGAGTGAATCCTCGAGCCCCACCCGGACGTTGCCTCCGTTCAGCGCGGCCATAGTCGTGAACGGCAACTGATGCCGGCCTGTTGCCATAACCGACCAGCGGTAGTCATTCCCGAAGAGCTTTTCTGCCAGCTGCTTGGTATGAATCAGGTTCTCGGTGTCTGCACCCTGCCCACCCAGCACTCCAAAGATCGACTGCACAAATAGCGGCGGCGTCACCAGCTTTCTGTCGAGAAAGTGAGCCAACGTATAAAGATGTCCGGTGTCGTAGCATTCGAACTCAAATTTCGTCCCATGGCCCTTCCCCAGTCTCTCAAGAATCGACTCGATATCGCTGAACGTGTTGCGAAAAATCCAGTCTCGCGATCCCTCCAGATAGGCCGGCTCCCACGCGTACTGGAACTTCTTGTAGCGACCGAGCGCCGGAAAGAGACCAAAATTCATCGACCCCATGTTTAACGATGCGAGTTCAGGTGAAGTCACCAGTGCCGCCGCAAGTCTGTCGTCCAGAGACATGCCTTGACCGCCGCCGGTCGTAATATTAATAATCGCGTCGGTCCTCTCGCGGATGCGCGGAAGAAACTGCATGAAGACGGCCGGGTCAGGGGTTGGCCTGCCCGACTCTGGATCTCTTGCGTGGAGATGAAGTATCGCGGCACCAGCTTCCGTCGCCTCAATGCCTTGATCTGCAATCTGATCAGGCGTGATGGGCAGATGGGGACTCATGGAAGGAGTATGAATCGAGCCCGTAACTGCGCAGCTGATAATTACCTTGTTCAATTTCCACCTCTCTCAGGCTGGACGCCCGCGCTATAGCCGCGACAGGACGCCCTCTTCATACCCGTGGAATATCGCCGGGTTGACGCATCTATAGACGAATGATCAACTTACCCTTGTTCTCGCCTGCATAAAGCTTCTCGATTGAACCTGGGGCATATTCGATACCTTCGTGGAGATCCTCACGATATTTCAACTGCCCAGAACGAATCCAGCCCGCGAGAGCAGTAGCTGCCTCTTCGTAACGTGGCGCGAAGTCGGTGGTGAGAAATCCCTGCAGCGTCGCACGCTTGACTAACAGATGCCGCTCCGGCCGTGGCCCCTCGTTCCACGGATCCCAACTGGCAAATGAGGCCGTACCGCAGATCGCAATGCGAGCATGCACGTTGATAAGACGCAGCACCGCGTCCAGCGTCGCGCCGGAAGTGTTGTCGAAGTAGGCGTCGATGCCGTTAGGGCAGTGTTCGGCCAATGCTGCTTCAATATTTTTAGTAGATTTATAGTCAATTACGGCATCGTAGCCAAAGTCGTCAAGGCATTGGCGTGCCTTCTCAGGACCACCTGTCACGCCCACCACGCGACAACCGCGAAGTTTTGCGATTTGTCCGGCTGCTGAACCAACGCCACCCGCAGCCGTCGATACCACAACGGTCTCCCCCTCCGTCGGGCGAAGCACGTCGAGCATGCCAAAGTAGGCCGTCATGCCGTTGAGGCCCAAAACACCCAGCGTAAGTGACATCGGTAGATCACGCTCCCGAACCTTGCGCATCACCTGTGATTGTTTGGCGGCCGCATAGTCTTGCCACCCGAAGATGCCCATGACCTGCTCGCCGACCTCATATTCGGGATTTTTCGACTCGACCACCTCGCCAGCGGCGAAAGCACGCATCGTGTCACCCACTTCGATACGAGGCCAGTAATTGTTCTTGTCCGCGATCCAACCGCGCATTGCGGGATCAACGGACAAAAAGCGGTTGCGCACCAGAAACTCCCCCTGCTCAATCTTGGGAATGCCGACCTCCCGCACGGCAAAGTCATTTGCACGCGGAATACCGTTTGGACGAGAACAGAGCCACACCTGCCGATTCACTGATTGATTCATCGAAACGCTCCTTTCGATCACATCGTCTCTCCGTCATCAGACAGGACATGGGCGGACTGTTCAAATTCTCTCCGGCCCGCGCTTCGGTCCAAATCGAGTTTCTCAGTATACTTTACGCCCGTACACTTTACATGGCAAATGGTTGATGTACGATTGATTGCTCGTTTGCGAACGAACGGTCGGCACGGCAGGTTTGGTTTGGTTTGGGACTACCTACGTTCTGGGGAATGTCCCCTTGGGAGACGTGACCATCTACGCCCAATCAGGCGGCGAGCTCCACCTTCAGCTCATCGCAAGGTCACGGCGCGCGGCCCAATCGATATTAGCGTCACCTGACGGGGACGCTGAGCATCGTCATGCAGTTCTCTGATCGGCAAGCTTCAAGAATTCGATCATCTGCTCGCGCATCACGAATTTCTGAACTTTACCTGTGACCGTCATCGGCAGTTCGCTCACAAACCGAACGTACTTAGGCACTTTGTAGTGTGCAATCTGACCCCGGCAAAAGTCTCGTATCTCGTCCTCAGTTGCCCCCTCCCCTTGCCGAAGCACGATCCACGCGCAAACCTCCTCCCCTGTCTTCTCGTCGGGTACACCAAATACCTGCACATTTTGAATCTTTGGATGTCGGAACAGGAACTCTTCGATCTCGCGAGGATAGATATTCTCTCCTCCTCGAATCAGCATGTCCTTGAGTCGGCCTACGATATTGCAATAGCCATCAGCGTCCAGCGTTGCGAGATCGCCCGTATGCATCCAACCATCCACAATGCTCTCCCGAGTCCGCTTGTCGTCCTCCCAATAGCCCTGCATGACCGAGTAACCCTTCGTGCACAGTTCACCGGTCGCACCGATCGGTACAGTAGTGCCGAACTCGTCGACAATTTTGACCTCAAGATGAGGTTGAATTCGTCCCACCGTTGTAGTGCGCTTATCCAGCGGGTCGGTGGTTGCACTCTGGAATGAGATCGGGCTGGTTTCAGTCATCCCGTAGGCAATCGTAATCTCCTGAAGATGCATCCTTGCCACGACCTGCTTCATCGTCTCGATTGGGCACGGAGAGCCTGCCATAATGCCAGTGCGGAGACAGCTCAGATCGAAAGACGCGAACTGTGGATGTTCGAGTTCGGCAATGAACATCGTTGGCACACCATGTAGTGCCGTGCACCGCTCTTCGGCAACTGCTGCAAGCGTTGCGCCGGGGTCGAATGCCTCTCCCGGAAAGACCATATTTGCCCCGACAGATACGCATGCGAGTACAGCCAATACCATTCCGAAGCAGTGATAGAGCGGTACCGGAATGCAAAGCGCATCTGCGTCGGAAAGGTTCATCGCCATCGCGATGAAACGTGCATTGTTAACAACATTCCGGTGGGTCAGCGTGGCGCCTTTGGGGCTACCCGTCGTACCACTCGTAAACTGAACGTTGATCTTGTCGGACGCTGACAGCTCGGCACCGATTGCGCGACTCGCCCCACCTTCGAGCGCAATCCGGCCGGTTTCCATGAGATCGGCAAATGCCAGAACACCACGTAGATTCGGCTCTCCCATGCTGACAATAACGCGCAGCTCCGGTAAGCGCGCAATCTCAAGATGACCAGCATCTTGAACAGCGAGCTCCGGGGCGAGCTCGAGAAGCATCGCCAGGTAGTTCGATGATTTAAATTGCTCGGCGGTTACGAGCGCTTTGCACGCAACCTTGTTCAGCGAGTACTCAACCTCGGCCAGCCGATATGCAGGATTGATGTTGACCAGTACAGCGCCGATTCGCGCCGTCGCAAACTGCGTTAGCAGCCATTCGGCCCGATTGGGAGACCAGATGCCGACGCGATCACCTCTCGCTATACCGATCGATGCCAATCCGCAAGCGAGTCGATCTACTTCTTCGTCGAATGCTCTCCATGTCCAGCGGATGCCCTGCTCGCGAAACACAACGGCAGGACGGTCGGGAACGCGCTGCACAGTATCCCGGAGAAACTGCCCAATAGTGGCTTCACTAAGTGGAATGTCCGTGGAGCCTCGGACGTACGAAACACCGTCGCACGGCCTGATCAGCGCAGGCGAACCTTGTGACACTTTCATCGGATCATCTCCTGCCAACGGACTTCGAATCGCCCGATTCAAATTCGCCTGAATACCCTCCGGCCGACTGCTCGCCCAACCCAACTACGCTGCGCATTTCACGTCACCGGAAAAAGTGCCTCGGTTCAATCACAGTCTGCGATCGCGAATTGCATACATAGTCGCCGTATCTGCGCGTCAGCGGCCGAAGAAGATCATATCTGGCGGTACTTCGTCCGCTTCAAACGCCGCAGCGGTACTGCGAAAGCCACGGGTAGCGTCCTCGCTGTCGTATAGGCCAATGCAGACATCCAGCATAACCGCGTCGGCTGCCGCAACGCCTCCACTCGACCAGGCCTTGAGCAGCGTGCGGGTGGTTGCGTACGAAAGCGTAGGGCCGCTCGCGAGCTGCCTGACCAGTTCGTCTGCCACGTGCTCAAGCGAACCCGGCTCGGCCACATGGGTTGCGATTCCCAGTTCAGCCGCTTGCACGCCCAGTATCGGCTCGCCCAACATGGCGAAGCGCGATGCGCGACCGCGGCCGACCCGCTCGGCTAGTCGCTGCAAGGCGCCGGCGAGGGGAAGCATCCCGGTCGTAACCTCGACACAGCGAAAAACCGTGTCGGGAGCAGTGACGATGAAATCACAACTCAACGCAAGCTCGAAGCCGCCCCCGAACGCCCCACCCTGCACCACCGCCACCGTCGGAACGCGCAACGCCTCGATCGACCGGTACGAACTGTTGATCTTGCTGACAAAAGTACGGAACCAGTTCGCATCCTTTCCCGGCCATTCGCGGACTTCTCCACCTAGACTGAAGTTCGGTCCTTCAGCACGCACGACCAGCACACGGATATCGCTTTCGCTGGCTTCGTGGACGGCCTCTTCTAGCCAGTGCGCGAAGCGCACATCGAGCCTGTTGTAAGGCGGATTGGCCAGCACTATCGTGCCGACGCTGCCGTCACGTTCGAATCTGATGCTTTTCATCTGTTGTGCTCACTTTGCCAGGTTTCTCCGTTCGAACCTATCCCGGAATCGAACGGTACCAGGCGGTATGTAATCAGGAAGATTGCATCGTCAAGGGAACGATGGGCAACAGCAAATGTGATGGACGATCCGCATCGCGATAAATCTTGTGTGTGACAGTCGTACTGCTACACACGTGATACGGAATGTACTCAACGTCGGTCATCGCCCCAGTACCGGTGGGCACATCCAGACTGCAGATTTCGAGGCAAATCCTGTGCCCCGCCTTGAACTGGTTCGCCGTCGCCAACACCTGAATTTCGTATTTGACAACCTCTCCAGGCGTAACCGGCTCAATTGAATCTTTTGTGAGCTTGTAAAACGGCTCCCAAGGTTTGGAGCGACCAGGATCGATTGCCCGATACGAGGCCTTCAGCCAGCCTCGAGTGAGTTCGCGCTCAGGCAACGTAACCGGCACGTTACGTTCGCCGACCCGCGCAGTAACGACCGATACGTCCGGACCTACGTCCTTCAGTATTACGATCCAGTTGGTGTCACTCTGATCGATTTCCGCGTAAAGCGTCAGTGAGATCGGTCCCGCCACCAGCACATCCTGCGACAAAGGTTCGGTCATGTAGCGCAGGCGCTCAACGCGAGTTGTCTTCGTCAGTGGCATCTGTGTATAGACATCGGGAGCGCGTGCCGCATTGCTAGTCTCGCTGGCATCACGGGGCTCCTCCGTAGTTAGCCGCTCCCATCCTGCAAGGTGATACTTGACCCATTGCGTCTCCGGTAACGGCCAGTCGGTGCCGGTTCTCCATTCGTTCGCCCCCATCGTCCAGTAACGAACCGGTGGCTCGTCCATGATTCCGGTATCGATACCTTTTAACCAATAGTCGTACCAACGCAAAATTTCGTCGTGGTACTGATGGAACGGTCGCTCAAGGTGCGCTGGACCGGTGAAGAGAAGCTTGCGCGGCTGCTTGACGTTCTGAAAATAATGTTGCGCGCCAAGCCAGTGCAGCTTGTATGTGTAAGCATAAGCACCCGAGCCGGTGTAAAACGGAATCCTGATCTGTTTGAAGGCTTCCTCAGCACGTTGCACGGTGCCTTCAGGTTCCCACGGGTTGGTCATGATGTGGTACATCACCCGGGTTCGCTGCCCCTTCTGAGTCAGGATGTTGTACAGGTTGATGTACATCTTATAGTCGGGGTTTCCCATTGCCGACTGCCAGAACTCCTCTTGCTCTGGCGGCAACGTGCCAGGCACGCCACGCGGCTCATGCACCGTGCTGAACACGTCGAGCAGGTACGGAAACGTGTGCACCACGCCACCAGGATTGAAATCGCGAAATCCGAACATGCCGCCGTAAGCGCTGCACGCGTCATAGGGGAAAATCGCTTTAAGCGCCGGGTGCCCCTGCGCGGCAGCCCGCCACTGTTCACCAGCGAAACCGGATATTCCGACCATCCCCACGTTGCCATCTGCCCACGGCTGCTGGGTTATCCACTCGATCATGTCGTAATGATCGCTCTGCTCCTCACCGTAGTGCCCTTCCGACTTGCCCGAACCACGCGGTTGGGCAATCACATGCACGTAGCCATTCGCGACAAAGCGGCGAGAGTCGCCAGCTTCGATGGGACCAAACCATAGCGGTGCATGGGCTGGCTGGGGTGGTAGAACATCGGCAATGTCCGGTCCCTGCAGGTCCTTATTGTGTAGTGCCGAGGCATAGAGAACAGGGTATCGGCCAGCGCTATCCGGGCGGTAAACGTCAACGGCAAGGCGGGTTCCATCCCTCATCGTTACGACGAGGTCGCGTTCTTCAATCATTTCTCCTCCAGATCGATTCATACGTTGCGGCGCCGCTGAGCACCACATTTCTACTTAATAGGTACGACTCACACCGCGAGTCACCCCCTCCATGCCTTTCGACAATGCCGTTGAAACTGACCGACACCTCGACATAACTATCAGGCCAGTATACTTAACGATCGTAAAATTTACTAGCGGAAGTGAAGTATTTCGTCGGGCGGGGGAAACTGTGGATTGCGGCGGAAAGAGGGTGCAAGCCGATGAAGCAGAAAGATATTTCAGAACCCTCTACGCCTATGTCGAGAGGGAAGAGCCGGTCGACGAACGGAAAACCGCTTTGTCACGCGGCTAGTCAGATATCGATTCTGGGGAAGTCGGATTAGCGGTTCGCGCTCGCAAGGCATACTGCGTTGCGAGCGTTGAGGCTCTACCGTATTTAGGGGACCTTTTCGCGGCAAGCTTTCCATCGCGCCGTCACTATGTGCGCACTGGACGATGCACCAGGTGCGGCGACACAGACTGGGCTCACCTTTCGTGATTTGCTGCCTTGGTTACACGCAGGCCCTCCCATCAAGGACCCGCGCAGATGCCCGGTTAGCTTTCCCGACGCTGCGGATAGCTCTGAACGTAGTTTAGGACCTCGATGCTCCGCTCCTCCTGCAGGGCGCTCGAAAGTTCATCCTCGTACGTCTTTCGGTATGACTTGGTAAACAGGTTCTTCATGAAGTAGTCGATGTCACAAGACCATGCTTCATAAATGATCAGCAACGTCGGATCATCCTTCGACTCGTGCACCCACGCGTGAACAAACTCCTTCTCTGCGCTCATCGCATGCCCGGCCTCAGCGAGCAATGCCTTGATCCTGTCAAGTTTCTCGGATTTGATTTTCAGGCGAACCACAGCGGCAAAACCGTCATTCATTTCGATCTCCTTGAATTATCTTCTTCAAAATTGTGCTCTCGTCACCACGACTGGTCGCCGCAACGAAACCATCTCTTTGACACCGAGCCCGGATCATCTCGCTTTCCTACGCGTTAAATCCCCCATCTATCGTCAGACTGGCACCTGTAACAAACGCGGCCTCAGGACTCGCCAGGTAGGCAACCATTCCTGCAATCTCGTCCACATGTGCGAACCGCGGTAACGCTAGCATTTGCTTGAATGTTGACGCATAGGGACCGTCTGAAGGATTCAGATCTGTATTTGTCGGGCCCGGTTGCACATTATTGACGGTAATCCCTCTCGCCCCCAGGTCGCGCGCCATACCTCGGGTGAATCCCGCTACGGCCGCTTTCGTCATCGCGTACACGCTTCCCCCTTCAAACGGCATTCTGTCGCCATTGCAACTTCCGATCGTGATGATTCGGCCACCGTCTTTCATATGTCGCGCCGCGGATCGCGAAGCCATGAACACACCTCTGACGTTGATTGCCAGCATGCGCTCGAAATCTTCTGTCGAAAATTCCTCGATACGCGAGACGATAATGATCCCGGCATTGTTCACGAGAATATCGAGGCCTCCCCTGTCTCGAGCCACCTGGTCGACTGCGGCGATTACGGCTTCTGGCACCGCGCTGTCGGCTTCGATTGCCCACGCCTTGCTTCCTGCGTCGGAAATCGCACGGAGCACGTTATCGGGCCCATCGAACGCACCTGGGTAAGTAACCGTGACGTGCGCGCCGTCTCTGGCAAGACGTTGTGCGACGCTCGCACCGATTCCGCGCGCGCCACCGGTCACTAGTGCGATTTTTCCTGTCAACGATTTCATCGAATGTCTCCTCTTCGTTCTTCGTCACTATATTTTACTATCGTACAGTATATCAAGCACTGACGTGTTCGATCATCGCGATAGATCATGAGAGCCCGTGCCGGCAGCGGAATCTGACCCCAGTGTGAGGGCGACTCACAATGCGCACAACACTCAAGGATCAATTCGTCCCCGATTTCTTCGTGACCGACCTATCGCACAGCTTTAACGACACTCAGCACGCCCCCGATCAGATCTCCACCATCGTCTTCGAGTACGTCGAGCGACCTGCATGTAAGCGAGCGGACGTGCGAATCAAAGGTCATACATCGATAGAAGGTAAGGCGAAGCACTTCATGCTCTGACCGGAAGATGCATTCCCTCCCGCATGTTAAAAAGGCTTCCATTCTATACTTACCACTCGTATAGTATAGATCATCCCGCATATCTTGACGGCCAAGATTCCTCGGGATATGCCCCCAGACGCCCCGCAAATCGTCCACGATCGGCGCGCTCATTTATCAGACAGGAGACATCAAGCTATGCAAACGGGTTTTGAAAGGAATCGTGCGAATCCTACCTCTCTCGAAGGAAAGGTAGCCATTGTGACGGGCGCGAATGGAGGTATCGGATTCTCGATAGCACAGCAATTTGTAGCCAGCGGAGCGTCGGTGGTGCTTACCGATCTCGTGCAATCAGTCGAGTTGCCGGCGTCGCTGGGCGAGCAGGCCATTTTCCTCAAACATGACGTCTCGCAGGAACAGGACTGGAGCGAGGTCGTGGAGCGAACCCTGAACAGATTCGGGAAGCTGGATGTTCTAGTCAACGCCGCGGGAATTCATCGGCACGGCGCCATGACGGATACGACGGTCGCTTCGATGGAGGCGCTATTCCGTGTCAATCAACTGGGCACGTTCCTGGGCATGAAAGCGGTAGTCGATGCATTCAGGAGCAACCGGCAAGGTGCGATTGTGAACATCAGCTCCTGTCTCGCGACGCGCGGCATACCCAATCAATTCGCCTATGCTGCGTCCAAGTGGGCCGTTCGAGGTATGTCAAAAAATGCGGCACTCGAGCTCGCATCGTTGAATATTCGAGTGAACGCGGTTATGCCCGGTCCAACTGATACGGCCATGTTCCGCGGGCTTCCTGACGCTGACCAGTCGGCGATCGTGGCAATGATTCCGTTCGGACGAGTTGCACGGCCCGACGAGATCGCAGACGCGGTTGCTTTCCTCGCATCGGATGCTGCGAGCTACATCAGTGGAGCCGAACTGGAGGTCGACGGCGCAGTTTTCGCATAGTCATAGTTTCACACAGGTCTTGACTCGTGCAGCCGAAGCTTATGTGACCGCACCTCCTAGCCCCAATCCGTTTTCACTAGCGGCGGCAATACGGCCTCTACGTGGATGATGGATTGGCAAGAACCCAAAGCGTTCGTGTGTGGCCTCGATATGCCACATCGTGTACACATCACACGCCACACGCGTCGCGGGCCTCTTCGCCTCCGAATCTGGCAAGATAATTCCGCATACGAAATGATTCGTAGTACGGAGGCGAGAAGGGAGACTTCCAGTCATCGCGTTGTACATCTCGCATGCTGGCGGTTGTCAACGCGAGACGCCTCTTAACTCTTCAGTGGGAACGTCAGCTCTATCCAGAGTCGATCGCCCTGCGGACGATTCCGGGCGGCGAACTCATGCTGCCACTTGAACACGACACCTGAAGTCGGGGTGATGTTGAAACGGATCTGCGGTCCAATTGCAAAGACACGTCCGCGGAAACCATCCTCGACGACATTGCCATTGAGTGTGTCATCTGTGATCTGCCGCAATGCGTAGCCTTGAACGCCGAGCTGTAGCTGCGGCGATATCGAGTAGCCAGCTACCCAGTCGAGAAACAAGACGTTTCCTGAGTGATATCCGTCTTTGTGATTGGGTGAATTAATTTCCCAACCGCCGGTTGCCGAGAACTCGACATTGCTAACCGGAAATACGGTCACGCTCATATTCGGTATGAACGCATAATAATTCGTCCCTGTCGCGGCGATTTTGGTGTTGGAGAATGATCCGGTCGGTAAGGAGAAGTCAAAGGTGAGAATACTGAATAGGCTATGACTTTCATTCGAATATCCAAACTTCATCGCGTGAACTACGACGTCGCCAAGCCCCCAGCGTGAATCGCCTCCGACCGGAACAGTTGTCTGCGCATGAATCAGGGGTACAGCGATACCTGAGGTGAGCGTAAACGGACCGAGCATCGAACCCCAGGTATGGAGAACACGTGCGCTATCAACGAAGACGTTCACCTTGAAGTTCGGGACAACACTTCCTCCATTGGGGCCGGCAAAGCGATCGGCGGTGTATAGCGCCGTGTAGTTGTAGAACTGGGTCTGACTAGGTGCGGGAACAATGCCATCGAGCACGGTATCCACACCGATTGGATAGCTTTGTAATCCGTTTTCCGTTGCGAAGGTGCTCTGAATACCGGCAACGATCAATGTCGATACAATCATCGAAGTCTTGATTTTTTTTATAAACATCGCCTCCTCCAAACCGGTTAAATTATAAATTCCCCTCCAATTACATAGCACTGCAAAATATATATCTGGTATTCATAACCACGAAGGCATGCTGATTCTTTCCCAACACACTACACCGCGAGTCAGCGATCAAATTTTGTCGCCCACCGATTTTCAACCATGTTCATTCCCTCATGACGCGCGTCGATTACATCCCATCAACGCAGCTAAAGAGTCCAACACTGAACGCTAGACCGGTATCCCGCTCTCCAGTGTTTTGACTCCAAACATCGCGGCGTCCGTTTTCCTCGCTGCTTTGTGTCACTTCGTGGCGGTACCGCGGGCTAGAAAACCACCAGGCTAGACGACTGGCCCGCTGGGGACACACCTCGGAATCGTTAGTAGCTAGCAAGCGAGTCAGCATCTGCATTGAGGCTGCTGTTGCCAAGAGAGGGGAATTTCATAGTTTGCCTCCATCAGGAGCCAAGTCTCGAACGGCTGGCTCTCGTGTCAGGAGTGATGATCGAGCTAGTGTGCATCTTTATCAACTTGATCATCTGAATGAAGCATATTCGGCGCGTGAATACTCGGAAGGTTATGGCAAGCAGCCTGGTCGAATGGGCTCGAACCAGCACTGCAGTGCCGAGCGCAGTGTGGAGGAGAGGTTGCCGCGTCATTTTGGGCGATCGGACACGCGGTTCGATCGGGCCTTGAACCGAGGATAAACATGGCAAAGAAACCTGTGAAATATCGATCCATGGCATCCGCTAGCTATTCATCTATCCGCATTTGCAAATACCAAATAAGTTGTTCGTTTCGTGCTGTAAGCCGTCTAGGCTCTTTACGCCGAACCGCCGATTCCTTCGCGAGGCTCGTCAACGCACGTGCCATCTCACGCTCGGCCCATCCAATCATTCACCCAACACTGCCAATCCATCCGATGAGATTTCTTCGCCAAGCGCGCGGCGTTGCATACACCGTATCTTTCGCCCTCCTGGTCGGCTGCAACGGCGAAAGCATCGACAGTTCCGTCGCATCGAGCCTCGCCGTGGCAGATGCAGCAAGCCGTGCCGCGATATTTACGATCCCGCTATACCAGTTCTATGCGGTCCGGCAACGCTATATCGCACAGGGCATTGCACCAAATACGTTTTTGCACAGCCGCCAGCTCGCCGACTCTTCGTCCACCTCGGTCACGAAGCCAAATCATGACACGCTGTACTCCGACGCAATGCTTCAATTAGACAGAGGCCCCGTTCGTATCGATATACCCTCGAGCGGTACCCGTTACTTTTCCCTCGCATTGATGGACGCATATACCAACAACTTTGCAATTCGCGGCACGAGCGTCGATAACGGCATGGCGAAGACCTTCTGGGTGGTAGGGCCGAGCTGGCAAGGCACCGTGCCCGCGGACGTCACCGTACTCCGCTCGTCGACCAACGCGGTCTGGGCCTTGGCGCGCACCTACGTGGGCGGCGCGAGCGACTATCCGGCAGCATGGGCAGTGCAGAATCAACTGGTGGCGTCGCAGTCTGCCGATGTGGGCGTCACCTCGTGGGATAGTGTGGACAAGCAGATACCGCCCGGCTATGCCAACTGGACATCTTATTTCCGGTACGTGAACCAGCTTCTAAAGAAAAACCCGCCCGCCCCACAGGACGCGGACGTATTGGCGAACGCGCTTGATGTTATCGGCGTGGGGCCGACGCAAACTTTCGAACCACCGTCTACAGACGCAGCATCGATTAGCACGGGCGCAGCGCAGGCGTTGGCGAGCCTGACGTCAAGCGGGGGAAAGCAACAGGTACCAGATAAGAGTGTCGCCGGGAACGCGTGGACTGTCGCCCCGTCAGCAATCGGAAACTACGGAACCGATTACGCGCTGCGTGCCCATGTCGCGTTAAGTGGTCTCGGGGCACTCCCGAGCAGCGAGGCGACCTACTATGCCAGCACGGGGCCAACGAACGCGGCGGGTGTGACTTACGACGGCAACAGTGTTTACGAGATCGCGTTTCCTGCCGGACAACTTCCCCCGGCGCGTGCGTTCTGGTCATTGACGTTGTATGGTGGTACGAATCAGGCGCAGGCCTATTTCTATCCGAATCCCGATCAAATCTACGCACTATCCTATCCGGCATCAAACTTTCAGTTCGCAGACGACGGTTCGCTCGTGCTTGCCGTTAGCCACACGCGGCCAGCAGGTGTGCCAACCAGCAACTGGCTGCCAGCACCCGCCGGTGCGTTCAATCTCACGCTACGCGCATACCTGCCAGATCTTTCGATCTTGAATGGAACCTACACATTGCCGCCGATGATCCGCGTCCAATAAACTGTCACACGCGGACCCGATGCGCGCTACCAGCTTTGCTAGCCGAGCGCAGTGTGGTGAGAGAAAGCCGCGCAGATTTGGGCAGTCGGATAGGCGGTTTGGCCGTTTCATTTGCCAGCGATAATGCGGGCAAAGGAAACGAGGAAATGACAAAGAGAAGTGACGAACATCTAAGCTCTCGCCGAATCGCGGGTCAAGCCTTCAGGACCTGATGCTCGATCACACCGAAGATCGAATTTCCGCTATTGTCGACTACATTGATCTTGATTGAGTCGCCGAATCTGAGAAACGCTGTCCGGCATTCACCATACTTTAGCTTCTCGATCGCGCGTATTTCGAGGATGGTGGCGGACCCGGTATCGTCAAGCGGATCGGACACGGTTCCGCTACCGAAAATGGTGCCGACGGAAAGCCGACGCGATGTAGCGGCATGTGCAATAAGTTCCCCGAAGCCAAAGCTCATGTATTCGGTATGTGGTGAACCCACCCAGTGGTCGTTCACATGAACTGTGATCGAGCCGTGCAATTTCCCGCGAGACCAGTTTCCGGCAAGTTCGTCTGGCGTAACGAATACCGGACCAAAGACCGTCGAAGGTTTCGCTCGCACGAAACCAAATCCAGAATCTTGTTCCGAGGCACCGAACGCGCGCAAGCTAACGTCGTTTGCAATTCCGATCAACCTGACATGATTCAACGCCTGTTCGGCGGAGACTCCCATCGGTACATCATCGACGACAGCGACAATTTCAGCCTCAAAGTCCATGTCGTGCTCTTCCGATGGCAGCAGCGACGGTCCGTAGCACGGCAGAAAGTCGTCTGACGCCCCTTGATACATGAGCGGTGTCTCATCGCTCCATCTATTCCGGTTATTCCACGCCTTGGCCACCAGTTCGCTATGACACTTGAATGCCGAGGCATCCAGCCACTGGGGAGCCCGGGGCAGCGGGGCAAGAGTCATTTGGCGAAAAAATGGAAACACATTTGCGGGCATGCCATCTTCGAGCTGTTGCGCTTGGGTAGCGAGAGAATCTGAGACGCTTTCCCACGACTCGAGTGCCTCCAGCAACGTCTTTGCTGCGCGAGCGATCACTGCCCGTGTAAGGTCCCGTGAAACGATGATCAGGCGACCATCCCTTTCCCCGTTGATGAGCGACGCGAGTTTCATACGTAAGTCTGCCTGGAAAATTGAGCTTGTCAGAGGAGGCATTGCACGGGTGATTTCATCGAGTATCGCTAATCGATGATCCCGACGGCACGGGTCCACCCGGCCGAACCGCCTGCGACCTTCACAGGAAAGCAGGAGATGTGAAAGCCTTTCGATGGCAACTGTTCGAGATTGTGCATCTTCTCGATCTGACAGTAGCCGACCTCCATCCCGGCCTTATGCCCCTCCCAGATCAGCGACACATCGCCGGTCGCGGCAAATTTTCGAGCAGTATGAAAGAACGGTGCGTCCCAACTCCACCCGTCCGTACCAACTACCTTTACGCCCTGTTTCGCGAGGAAGAGCGTTGCATCTCGCCCCATGCCACATCCGGAGTTCACATATTCCTTCGTGCCGTAGCAGGTCCCAGCTCGGGTGTTCACCGCCACAATCTCCAGCGGCTGCAGTTCATGTTCGATACGATCGAGTTCGCGGCGGATGTCATCCGAGGACACCAGGTAGCCATCCTCAAAGTGCCGGAAGTCCAGTTTGATGCCGGGCTGAAAGAACCAGTGAAGCGGTAGTTCATCGACGGTGATCGCCCGCTTCCCCTCGTCCATGGTTGGGTGGTAATGCCACGGTGCGTCCACGTGCGTTCCGTTGTGCGTCGAGATATGAACCTTTTCCACCGCCCAGCCGAGCCCTTCGGGCAAATCATCGAGCTGCAGACCGGGAAACGATGCAATCAGATCCTTGCCGCCTTCAGCGTGGGCCTGATACTCGATGTTGACGCGTTGATGCGGTGGATCGGCGAATGGATTGTTTTCGAGAGGTACTGATAAATCGATGTATGTCGGCATTTTCACTCTCCTTTAAATGGTTTGCGAACTTTGAACCGCGCAAGCGCTAGCAAAAATACTCTCAGGTTCCAGGTGCCTTGTTCCGCACTCGTTGTGCGCAAGGGATATTGTGTTGATTGGCCACCGCGGGTCGTGAGCCTACAGTGGCTTGATGACCTAACTAATCCGGATCTCACGCCATATACCGCCCCCTCTTCCAGCACTGTTTCCAGCGCGACTAGTGGAGGCTAAATTCAGTACATTCACGAAGATAAGGCTCTGCTCAGGTCCAGCCACAGCAGCAAGACCCGGAAAACCTCAGGTTCGGACACCTTTGGCCCCCAACTCTCCAAACGTCTGCGCAACCCAATCGGCAATGTAGTCGCGTGGATTGTCCTGATTGTCCGCGCTGCAATGTTCGACGCCACCTTCCCGGGATGTGAAGAACTTGAGTTCCCGCTTGGGGCTATTGCGTGCGCCGTCATACTGTTGATGGGCATACTCAAGCGGGATCTGACGGTCACCGGCTCCATGAGTAATCAGGAATGGGACAGTAATCTTGTCAATAACAGGAGCAAGCGTGACGTTTGGAGCGAACGCCATGAACTCCTCAAGCGTGTTCTTGCCCCATACCCATTGGACATGTTCCCAGTAATGCGGAACTGGACGGTCGCCCTCGCGTGCGAGCCGCCGTTTCTGCAGTTCACCCCAATTGAAATTTGCACCCCATGCCACGCAAAGCTTGAAGCGCTTCTCCATCGCCGCAGCCCGTGGCGCGTAATACCCACCGAGGGACCACGCGCCGACGCCGATCTGTTGACGATCGACATCCTGCCAGGTCTCGAGGTAATCCACGACAGCACTTGCCCAAACCTCGGCTTCGACCATTGCCGTGAGCCCGTGCAGTCGCAGCGCTTCCCCTACACCAGGTTGGTCGACAGAGATGCTGGACACACCACGGTGCGCGAGAGCTTGTTGAATACCCGATCCGTAAATCATTTCTTTGGTGCTATCCAGACCGTTAAACAGTGCAATACACGGAGCGGGTGCGCCAGTTTGTGAAACCGCTTTCACGAACAGCGCTGCGAGAGTCTTGCCTTGATAGGGAATATCAACTCGCTCACAATTCTCCTCGCTAAGCTTGACGAATTTTGCAAAACTTTCGAGCATCTTTTGGTAGACGATCTTGCGCGGCGCATAGTCACGATGCTGCATGCGTTCGGCGGTCAGGTAGTAAGTCGAGGCACGTCCATGCTTTGCGCCAGCGCTCAGTCGACGATCGAGTGCGAGATCTTCATCTGCAAGTTCGGCCAGACGATCGGCCTGTTTGCACCAGGCGTTGAAGAACGCTTCTGTGCCTGCGTCGTCTCCGCGTGTAGATGCCTCGACAATCTGACGGCAGATGGAATCCACCTCGCCGATGTTTGCACCCATAGTTAACGCGAGATTGGTCGACAGATTCCACACATAGTTAGTCGGGAAATATTCGAGCATGTCATATCCTTCGATGAGAACGGTAAGTGGACCGTCGCACGGAACGCGGAAAGCAACGTCCAATGACTAGATGGGTTCCGCCAGTGTTGCGTATGCGCGTTCGAAGAGAGCCTGATGGTTGGCATCCGGGACCGGCGTCCTCGCCCACTCCGCTTGCTCCCATTCACCCAGTTTTAGACCGGTCTCGTAGACGAGACGGGTGCGAGGCTCCCGTCGCTCCGCAAAGGCCGCGAGCGCGGCGTCCAGATCGACTGTGTCGGCGAGAATTTCAGCGAGGACCACAGAGTCTTCAATAGCCATCGCAGCGCCCTCCGCGAGATGCGGTGTCCCCGAATGCGCCGCATCTCCAATCAGCAGTGTGCGGCCGACGTGCCAGGGAGCCGGCAACATAACGACTTCCATGGGGCGATACACCACTGCGGCGGGATCGGTGATCTGTTCGCGAAGCTTGCCCACTATTCCGCCGTATTCGCTCAATCGATCTCGCAGAAGGTCGTGAAGACGTTCTGCCGGCATGCGAGGATTGCCAGGTTCCGGGGAGGCTAGAAACAGGTACATGCTAGAAGCAGTGAGTGGTACAAGACCGGCTTTGCTGTTCTTTCCATAGTAGATGGCCGCCCAATCGAGGTCTTTCGGCCTCGGGAAGTTGTAGCGCCACACTGCCTCACCGGTAAAATCCGGCCTGACGCGGTCACCAAACAGGCGTGAACGCGTCTTCGAATACGCACCGTCTGCGCCGATCATCAGGTCATACATTCCCGATGTGCCGTCGCTCAGAACGACCTCTATTCCGTGATCTTTCTCAACTGTGGCTGCAACGGTGACACCAAGGCGCACTTGTGTGCCTTGAGCTAGAACGGCGTCGGTCAATATCTTGTGAAGCGCCGGACGACCGATCCCGTTCACCGCCGGATAACCGGGGCCGGCCACGTTGAGGCTTGCTGCTCTACCCAGAACCTGGCCGTTGGCATCACAGAATTTCCAGCCATGAAATCCCACACCAGCGGCAAGGCACGCATCACCGAGTCCGAGCGTCTTCAGTGCTCGCAGCATGTTTGACGGCTGGATGATCCCAACTCCATAGACTGACCAGTGAGGATTCTGTTCGACGACAACGGCATCGATTCCGCGCTGCCTCAGCGCAATCGCTGATGTAAGCCCACCGATTCCGCCGCCTACAATCAATACACTCTTTATCTTCGTCATTTGATGTCTCCTGCGAAAGCAAATAACCACGCCTGCTCCGCTTTTTTCGCCTAACTCAGTCAGCCTCAGCGGGAACCTCGCCGTCCAGATACCGGAACTCCCACTTTGGCGGCTCCATTAACCACTCGGGCAAATTGTGTACGTAGTGGGCAAATCCGAAGAGCGGAACATTCCATTCGCGCGGAACCCAACTCTCATCGACAAAGTCGCCGTCAGTTCCGTACTCCGCCTCACCGCCGGTAGGACACGGAAGATAGAAAAACAACGCTGAATCGATACGATGTCTGCCAAGGCCGAAGTGCGACTTCGGCCAACCTTTGCGTTCCATATAGTTCGCTCCGGTCATGATTTCGTCGATGTCTTCGACACCGAAGTTCGCATGGTGGAAGCGCGGCTGACCGTCCATTTCAGGCCCGGGCGAATTTGCGTCTATAAGGAAGAGGTTGTGATGACTATTACTTCCCGCGGCGCGGCTATAGATACCGACATGGTGCTGATAGTCGCTCAGCCGGAAATCGAGTCGATCGCGAAAAAACTCGAACGACTTTCTGAAGTCTTTCACCGCAAAGACTACGTGCTGAATTGTCTTGGGATAGGCCCGCTTGCGCCATTTCCGGTGTGAGTTCAGTCGATTCACCACCCCAGGCGCATTTACCGGATCTGGGGCGTTTATGATCGGCCGCTTGCTGAACACTTCAAGTGCCAGCGGTAGACCACAATCGCTAAGGAAATGAGCGCCGCCATCGGCGGCACGTACGACCTTTCGATCCCGCTCGAGATCACGCACGAGTGTTTCGAGGCTGGCCTGCGTGTCCACACCCCAAACTACTTCGCGAACCCCAGTCCCTACCAGACTGCCCGATGGAAGACGGGCGTCCGCAATGGAGCGAACAATAACGCGTGAGCCTTCTGCAAGCTCGAGGATGGATTCTTTGGCGTCACTCTGAATTAACGGCAAACCAAAATCGATGAAGAAATTCGTGCAACGCTCGACGTCCTCGACGCCGTATACAAGAGCTTTGATACCCAATATGGTCATATCTAATGTCTCCATACATCGTTCGCTTCTGACAGCATCGACCAACGTTGCGGATCCGGTCGACGTAGTCGACCAGGTGGGGACCGTTCATCGCAATCGGCAGCGCCAGTTATTCAAGTACGCGACCGCTATCGCGGCGCGCTACGGCGTCTGGAAAGGAAGGGGAATGTGCATGCGCTCGTCTCCGTCAAAGGTTGTTCTCGACTGGATGTTTTTTCCACGGATTAATCATCAAGTTGCGATGGATGTTTATCAAATTGATTATCTCAATACGATACATTCACTATGTGAATGTATCCGTCGGCGTCGGTGTAGTTCGACGGGTTGTGTGGCATCGGAACCCAAATGCGTTGCATGACACAGATCTACGATCAATCTGGGCCTGAAGAACGAAGGAGATTTTCGCCATGACGCCGGAGAGCAGGGATACCCGAAAGCTCAGGTGGAATCACTGGAAAGCGGATCGCTAACGGGGGAGGTCAGGCATGCCCGGAGTTGCACTGGCTCATAGCTCGACGGGCCTGAATCACCGAGCCGCAAGGCTTCGTCGTAAGCCGCGCAGCGATCGTGAGCTACGCATTGAGTGCGCTATGGTCCGACGTCCGCGAGCGCTCGCACCGGTGTCTGTTACTGGAGCGGATTTCTGCCGAACTCGAATGCGTCAGCCCGAATGTCCTCGTCAGGCGTTGTCATGTTGTCTGGGTATCTTTCGCTACCAATCAATCTGACGCGCGTAGAACGAGCCACACGAGGTTCATCGTTTTTTTCTACCTCGAGCCGGAGGCGGCTCTTGAGGCGAGGACAGCGATCCAGCGACGCGCTTAAAAAGTTGCCTGATCCACGAGATTGCCGGGTCGCGCTCCTGATATCGATGCCACTGCATCGTCTCAACAATGCGAGGTATTTGCACTGGGCAATGTACGACGCGCAAAGGATAGTGCTCCGCGAGAGAAGTTGCCAACCGGGTATGCAACGTTGCAATCCGATCTGTACCAACAAGTAGACGCGGAAGCAGCGTAAAGCTCGGCGCGACTATCTCCCTTCGCCTTTTGATTCCATGCTTAAGCATGAACTCTTCTTCGATCGAGACGAGCTGACCGCTCCCCCACTGGACCGCAACGTGCCCCATCGCGAGGTATTGTTTTTCCGATATTCGCGCACCGACTTCGGCATTGCCAGCCCAAACGACCGACGAGAAAGTATCTTCGAACAACGCTTCCGATGGATGATCTGGCGCATTGAAGAAGTCCGGCACCAACAGTAGTTCGATATCGCCGCTATCAAGGTTCTCCCGGGAATTCGTACTCACCAGTCGTAAGTCAAACTGAATCCCCGGTGCCTCCTCCCACGCTACCTTAACGACCTCCGATAGAAAAATATTCATAACGTAGTCCGACGCCTCGATCGCAATTTTCCGGTTCGAAGTCAGTGGATCAAAACATGGTCTGGTTGTCGTTATCGCCTGAACCTGCAACAAGACGTCGCGAACCGGCTTTGCGAGGCTCTCTCCGAGAGGAGTAAGGACCATGGTTTTCCCTACCTGGAGTAGCAGGTCATCCTCGAAATAATCGCGCAGGCGTCCGAGGGCGTTGCTCATCGCGGTTGACTCAAAAATACTCGCTCCGCCGCCCGACCAACGCTGCGTTCGTCCAGAATGGCGTCCAGTACAACGAGTTGGTTTAGGTCTAGTTTATTGAATCGCACCATCGTCCCCCAAAATAGCCACGTCGTGAATATACCGCTTCGAGACTATCAATCTGGTAAACGTAAAGCATCACTCGATCCGCTCCGTGTGGAAGGGAACTATCCAATTCTGAACGTCATCCGAAAGAGACGGGCGCATGCGCGTTAGCATGTGTTCTCTGGATGAGATGTTCGTAGCTTTACGCGGAGAGGCGTATCGGTGAATCCCTGTTCGCGCAGCGTTGGAACGACGCACGACGTGGGGGCGCGCAAGCCTGTCACTGAGACTGCAATGATGTGACCAGATAAACCGCGCTCCAGGTAGGGGACCGCTGGATGAGCTAGCCTTACGAATTTAAATACGGGAAGTTGGTAGGACTCTTGACGATCACTGATTGTTATATTTCTCGTGCAACCAGTCTTGGGACCTACTCCGTTTCATATCAGGACGGCCGCCCCACCGGAGGACTCGACGCATCGAGTCACGAGCCTATCCGGTGGGGCGACGTCGCACAGGTCAAGCGGTGCAACGACAGCGCCAAGTCTGTCTGCCTCTCGCGCAAGCTTGTCCACGTGACGTGGTACACATGATCACGCTCGCTCCCTCTGCGAGCGCCTCGGTCATTACCGGTCCGAGCCCATTGGACGCGCCTCACGCAATGGCTGGTTTACTCTGCTACGCGGTATTCATGCTAGATACACTCTAAGCAGTCCGCTTGAGCGCCGCCGACGCCGCCTGGAAATTCAGAGTGGCAGCGTCGTGCAGGGACAGTCCTCTATTCTCGATTGAAAGAATCTCTGTACCGAAAGGCCGATCAAATCCGGTCGCGCGTACGGCAGAGATGAACCCTGTGACGTCGAACTCGCCGTCGCCCGGTCTCCGACGATAGCCCGTGCCGTCGACGACAATATCGTTCTCAACGGGCTGGGCAAGCCCGTCACCCAGTTCCACGGCGAATATGCGATCGCCGGGAAGCTTTGCCAGAGATTCAAATGGAATTCGCCCCCTTACCATGTGAATGATGTCAAGCAACACCCCTCCGTTCCCGGCGCCGGACCGGTCGATCATGTCCAGAACCTCGGTCGGTGTCTTGAGCGTCGTCACCGGCATAGGCTCAAGCGCGATCCGCGTGCCTACGTCGGCAGCCTGAGCACACAGACGCGCAAACTCGCGGGCAATGAGATCGACGTCCCAATGTCTGTCGCTGAAGTCGGTCCCAACCTTGATGTGCCGGACTGCCAGGCCTTCGCCCCACTTCAGTAACTCCGCGCGCGCGGAGTCGGACTTCTTTCTCTCCTCGCCGTCGGAATACCAGCCGAACAGCATCTCCAGTTCGACATAGTGAATTCCATTGTCGGCCAGGATGGACTTGACGACATTCGGCGGATAGACACGGCCCCAATGCTTGAGGTCCTTGTCGCCGAAGCCGATCCCCGTGTATCCGGCCTTGGCAACCGCCTCAATCCGATCACGAAGGTCGAAGGGACTGATCTCCGTTCCGCCCAGGAACTCAAGTTCACAGTCGCCTGCAATTGTAAAAAAGCTTGCGAGAACTTCTGACGCCATGGCGCCCTCCTTATCGACTAACTACTTTTTCCAGACCACCCGCCAGCGGTCACACCTCTGGCAGAAGGTCGCGTGTTGATCATGTAGCCAGGCCCAAGCCCACACGGCCCCCCATCTGTACCCAAGTGCTTCTGGTTACGAGGGTGCACATTCCACACTTGCGAAACCTCACTGGGCTGCCATAATGATGGCGATTGACATCAAAGTATTGATGTCGACTATCATCGTTGTCAAGAACTTTTCTTGAAATGCGGGAGAGCGCCAGTGCGTCTAACGAAGGAACAAGCAGCCCAGAACCGCGATGAGATCCTTGAGGCCTCCACACGGCTGTTCAAAACGCAGGGGATCGACAACGTTTCGGTCGCGGACCTGATGAGCGCTGCGGGATTTAGCCATGGCGGGTTCTACAACCACTTCGAATCGAAAGCAGATCTTGCCGTCGAAGTGATCCGGTATGCGTTCGGCCAGTCGGTCAACGAACTGGAGGCGAAGGTCACTGGAAATGACGAACCTTCGGAGGCGATGACAGACGCGCTGCTCGGCTATCTCGCGCCTGCACACCGTGACACGCCTTCCGGAGGGTGCCCTACCGGGAGTCTCGCGGTGGATGTAAGCCGCCAGCCTTGTGAAGCCCAGGCGGCATTCGCGGACGGACTCGAGCAATATATTGATCTGATTTCGCGCTTCCAGTCTGCGATCGGCCCGAGTAGCCGACAAGATGCAATTGGAACGTTGTCTACCCTTGTCGGTGCGATCGTTCTGTCTCGCGCAGTTAAGCACGGCCGCCCCGAACTCTCGGATGAAATCCTCCAGGCGACATCTCTCGGAATTAGTCGTCAGCAGCCGGTCATTGCGAAGAAACGGCGCAGCCGGTCGGCGTAGATTCTCGCACTTTGCCGCTAGAGGAAATCGCGCGCCGCCAAAGTGCCCAGGCTCAGCGCAGGCATTTCATCAAGGACCCGAGCATGTTACCGAGTAGTAAAAAACTGATTTCTGTTATTGGAGCAACTGGAAGCCAGGGTGGCGCCGTGATACGTGCGTTGCAAGCAGACGGCCAGTTCAGGGTACGCGCTTTGACTCGCAATCCGGACCGCCATCGAGACCTCGCCGACGAAGTTGTCGAAGCGGATCTGAATCGTCCGGAAACCCTCAGAGCTGCATTCGAGAACGCATACGGCGTCTTCCTGATTACCGATTTCTGGCAGCACGGGGTCAACGGGGTCGACGAGATCAAACAGGCAACCGCGGCAATCTGCGCTGCCAGCAACGCCGGGGTCAAACACTTTATCTGGTCGACGCTTCCGGACGTAGAGGCGATCAGCAGAGGGGAAATTCATGTCCCTCACTTTACCGGTAAAGCGAAGGTTGACAGAATCGTCGAGGAAGCCGGATTCGCATACCACACGTTTGTCATCGCACCTTTCTACTATCAGAACTTTATGGGGTTCCTGAGCCCGCAGAAGCAAGCGGACGGATCCGACGGCTGGGCCCTTCCACTCGATCCCGCAGTATGTTGCATTCACATGGGTGACATTCACGAACTCGGTGACATCGTTGTCGGCGCCTTCGCGCACCCGGATCAGGCAGGGCACGGTGCGTACCTGCCCCTCGTCGGCGATTTCATGAGCTTTAACGACGTCATTGAAACATTGAATCACCTGGGACACAGGTTTTCATTCAAGCAGGTTCCCGGGGACATATTTTCTACGCTCTACCCAGGAGCTGCCGAGATCGCGGCAACGTTTGAATACTTCCGGAGATATACCTATCTGGGCTCCGACTCGCGCGACCGGATTGCACTCGCCAACAAGCTGGCTGGCAGGCATCCAGACACGTTCCTAGAGTGGGCACGGATGAATTTCCCAGATCCGCGGGCATAGCGAAAGTCGCGAAGTTATGTGTGCCTGCAACCTGTCCGTCGAACGCCGTCTGGAGCGCAGCGAGGCCGTTCTGCTTTTCGCTGCTCCGGGCGTCAATTCAGTGGCGGCGGCGTGGCACGTATTGATCAATGAGTCTGCAACCGATCCGGGAGAGGATGAATGAATTTTTCAGAACGGGTTAGTACGGCGACAGCAATCTTGACGGAAGGCGCGATTGTGACGCGTCTCGTCTATGAATTCGGCTTGTCTGTGCCGGATTCGGCGAGCTTCGTTCACCTCTTTCAAGACGATGGGCGCCGTGCGCTTAAAGCTGTTTACGAAAGCTATATGACAATAGCGGCTCAATATGGCATTCCCATGCAAGTGGGTACTGCGACATGGCGAGCCCATAGAGATGGCCTGGTCAAGCAAGGGTGGACTGCTCCTGGCGATTTGCGGACCGTCAATCAGGAGGCAGTCGCATTTCTGCAAGACTTGCGTCGCTCGCTGAAGCTCGAGGGAACGGTTTATATTGCGGGCGTGATCGGCCCGAGGGTTGACGGTTATGATCCGGCTGGAGCGCCTGATGCTGAGGACGCTTCCGCGTACCATGCTGCACAGACCGATGTATTCGCCCAGAGCGGGGTCGACCTGCTGTATGCGCCGACCTTCGCGAGCACCGAGGAACTGCTGGGTCTCTCCCGAGCGTGCGCCGCAACAACGCTGCCGTACGTCCTTGCGCCGATCATCAACGCTCACGGGTATTTACCGGATGGCGTTTCGCTCGCGGACGCGGTTGCGCGGATTGATGCGGGTGTTTCACGCCCCCCCATCCATTTCCAGATCGGCTGTGTACACCCAAGTCATTACCTGCATGCCTCGACTCATGTGACCTGGCCGGACTCCGGCAGAGTTGTGGGTTTGCAAGCTAACGCGTCGGCTCTGCCGCCCAGTGAACTGGAGAATTTATCTCATGCGGCGGGCGACGATGCTGAGGCTTTCGCTGACCACATGACGACGCTTCATCGGCACGGCGCTAAAATTCTTGGCGGCTGTTGCGGGACATCTGACGCCCATATCCGAGCATTGGCCCGCCGGCTTGCCGCAGCATCTGAATAGTCTGAGACACCATCGATCGAGCCCGAATCGCGAGTGACTGACTCATCCCTGCCTGCTCCTCCTACGAAATCGAATTGTCCATGAATATGGAAAGTCTATTCATATTCTGCTGCTTTTCTTTGCGATTGGCCTGTCTACAATCGAAGTCATCGTCTGATAGCCAGACTCAGCGACAGGGCACTCAAAATGGATCGGATACTTCAGGGAAAAGTTGCAATCGTCACGGGTGGTTCGCGCGGTATCGGTGCGGCGGTAGCGAAGGAACTCGCTGCACAGGGTGCAAGCGTGGCCATCACGTATAGCCAGCAGGCAGACAAGGCGGCACAGGTTGTTGCCGAGCTGCAGGCAAACGGTGTGAACGCGCGGGCCTACCAGGCCAACCAGGCAGATGCCAGTGCGGTCGCCGACATGGTGGCGCGTGTCACAAAGGATTTTGGGGGTCTGGATATCCTGGTCAATAACGCCGGCGTGTTCATCTCGGGCACCATCCACGAAACACCTGAAACCAGCGCCTTCGAGCATCAGTTCGCCGTGAACGTCAACGGCGTTCTGACGGCCATCCGCGTCGCTTCGCGTCTGATGAATGACGGCGGCCGGATCATTTCGATGTCCTCAGGTATTGCAAATCGCGCGAGTGGCCCGGGCAGGGCTGATTATGCGGCGTCGAAGGCGGCTGTGGAAGGTTTTAGCAAGGGGGCCGCGCGCGATCTGGGTTCGAGAGGTATCACCGTGAACGTTATTCGTGTGGGTTCCGTCAATACCGACATGAACCCGGATGACGGTCCTCTTGCGGATTGGCAGAGAGCGGGAAATGCCTTCGGCCGTTATGGTCGACCGGAAGAAATCGCAGCAGCCGTCGCGTTTCTCGCGAGCCCACGCGCAAGCTTCATTACCGGCTCGGTTTTCTCGGTAGACGGTGGATACGGCGCGTAAGCGAAATCAGCACTCATTTTGTTAACAACTGGCGTTGGGTACAGCGATGTGCCGCTGCGTGTTTTTGTCGGCATCGTGTCGTGAATCGCGCCTCATCCAATCAGGATCCTGCATTCATCCGGATACTATATGACTAGTCATTTTGAAGCGTCCTCCTCCGCACCGCTGTTTGCCCCGATGCGACTGGGCCCATTCGAACTCGCGCACCGCGTAGTGATGGCTCCGATGACTCGAATGCGCGCACTGCAGCCCGGAGACGTTCCCGGCGAGCTGGCGGCGACCTACTACGGTCAGCGTGCGAGCCAGGGCGGGCTTCTGATTTCCGAGGCTACGCAGATCTCGCAGCAAGGGAAGGGATTCCCGTGCACCCCGGGCATCTACACCTCTGAGCAAGTACAGGGGTGGCGGCACGTTGCTGACGAAGTCCACGCTAAAGGCGGCCGGATCTTCGTCCAGCTTTGGCATACCGGCCGCATTTCCCACTCCAGTCATCATTTGAATCGCGCGTTGCCCGTGTCAGCGTCCGCGATTCGGCCCGCGGGCGACGCGCTCGGTCACGAGTTCGTCAGCTACCCGTTTGAGACGCCGCGAGCGTTGACGCTCGAGGAAATCGACGGTGTCGTCGACGAATACCGGCACGCTGCCGCCAGTGCGCACCTCGCGGGTGTCGACGGTGTCGAAGTGCACGCGGCCAACGGTTTCCTGATTGACCAGTTCCTGCAGGAACGCTCCAATCAACGCACGGACCAGTACGGCGGCAGTATCGATAACCGGATGCGCTTTCTACGCGAGGTGGTCGAGGCTGTCGCCGGTGTGTTCGGCGAGACGCGCGTGGGGGTTCGTATCTCACCGTTCGGAACGCTGGGTGATATCGGCGACAGCCAGCCCGAAGCGCTGTTTCGCAGCGTCACCGCCTGGTTGTCGTCGACGCGGATCGCGTATCTACACGTCGTCGAGCCGCGCGCAAACGCAGGTCAGACCGACGCGCCCAACTTTTCACTGCCCGTCTCGGCTGCGGCGATATTTCGCTCAGAATTCGACGGCCCATTGATCGCGTCCGGCGGCTTCGACAAGCGTAGTGCCGAGCAGGCGATTAGCACTGGCATCGCGGACGCGGTCGCGTTCGGCCGGATGTTCATCTCGAACCCGGATCTGCCCGCGCGTTTCCAGCACGACCTGCCGCTCGCCGCGTACAACCGTCAGACGTTCTACGGTGGCAACGGGCACGGTTACACCGATTACCCGGAACACGTGGCCATAGTCGCCTGATTCGTCCAGTACTGCCACGCGTGACTGCGGGCCGTCTGTTCAACTCGATGCCGTTACCCGGCTGCCTGACGAAGCGTTCGGCGTCAAACCCCGACGCTTCGAGGTCGCCCGCACTACGACACTCCTGAATGATCAGACGGCGGCAACGGCGACAGCCAGGGACGCCGTCAACCGCTATCCGCCGCTCGTGCTATTGCCCCGTGTATGGAAATGAATCTGCGGGAAATATAACGATCAGAATTGATGTCGCAGGCCAACCCGGAACGCACTCTGCATCGACCCCGAAGCGTTGCTGCCGAGTGGTGCAGCTTCAACCTGCGCACCGTAGCCTTTGTCATGCCCAAGCGCAAATATGGTGTACAGGTCCGTGCGCTTGGACAAGATGTAGTCGGCAGTAACTGTCACCTGGTTGGCCGAGCCGATACCGTTGTTCCGATCCTGATACTGGAAGCCGCCGCCAAGCTGAATGGCAGGCGTAACAAGGTACGTCAACCCTGCCTCATAGGTGATTGCACGCGGTGATGCAGTCGAACTGATGCTCACATCAGAGACGAGACCGAAAAACCGGAAGCTCCCGAGGTTGTAACCCGCGCCACCTGCAAACACGCGAACGTTGCCACCGGAACTCACATCATGCTGCCCGAAATACACAAGCGCTGCGCTGAACTTACCGTTGTCGTACGAAAGCAGATAACTCTGCGTACTGCTCCGCGCCACGGATCCGGGTACGTTGCCGAAGCCCCACATCGTGCCGAAGGAGAAGCCCGCAAAGGTGGGGCTGAGATATTTTGCGGAGTTGTTCACCTGAATACCCCATACCCGGTTGTCTAACGCGCCGCCCGCCGACGCATTGGCTGGCAGGCTCCAGGCCAGAAGTCCAGCAGGCGTATTCGCTGCAATGGCAAATGCCGGGAGGATGTCGCCAGCAAAATCATACTGACGCCCCAAGGTCACGGTGCCCCAGTTTCCGCCTAGCCCTGCGTACGACTGCAGGCCGAAGGCCGTGTCCGGAAAGGCCAGAGTACCGTCAGATGTCTGAAACTGATTTTCGAGCCTGAACATCGCGAAGTTACCACCGCCGAGGTCCTCCTTACCCGTGATGCCCCAACGCTCGGGCATCGCGACGCCCGATTGCAAGGCCACGTCCTTCCCATGGTTCTGGCCGGAAGACGTATTGCTTGTGTACGTCACCCCTGTGTCCAGAACGCCATACAGGGTCACTGTCGACTGCGCAAACGCCGGGACCGAAACGCCGAACGGCAACATCGCTAGCACCAATGTCTTCATTTTCATGTCTATCGTCCGATTTATCTCCAGGTACCACCGGGCCAGGTACAACCAGTGGTCTCACGTTGCGCCGGCAACCTGGCATCGTCTCGGCGCGGATAGTGGAAGGCAAAGTCACCGGAATTCACTTGTCGCTCCACGTGAGAAGTATCCCCAATTACGGGATTTAAAAAAAATAAATTTGGGAAAACATAAGCTAAAATGCAACACAAGCCAACCGACGGGATTTCTTGTACTTCATGGAGAAATCGGGCGACTGTTTTTTCCTCCAACGATCATCGAGGGTTTTCACTGATTTCCGTCCGGTTGACGCAGATGAGGATCAACCGCTAGCGTTGGTCCATCGACCCGTTGTTATCAACTTCGGCACGACAGGCGTGCCCCAAGGAAACGCGATGAGCATGCAGGTAGAGAACTTCATCAATGGGCGCTTTAGCGCTGCCACCAGCGGCGAGACCTTCGTCAAGCTTGAACCAGCCACGGGAGGCGAGCTGGCCCGCGTCGCCGCGTCGGGACAAACCGAGGTCAACAGCGCTGTGGCCGCAGCGAAAACCGCATTCGAGACCGTATGGCGCCACACGCCTGCCGTGCAACGCGCCGCGACGCTGCATCGTCTCGCCGATCTGATCGAGCGCGACACCGAGCAACTGACCACCCTGCTCGCACGTGAACAGGGACGTCCGGCCATCGAGATGCGCATGATGGACATCCCGATGTCGGTCGACACACTCCGTTATTTCGCTGGATGGGCAGACAAACTTGAGGGGCGAACGATTCCGACCGCTGGCAGCATGGGCCGGTCAACGCTCAATTACACCGAGCTTGAACCAGTCGGTGTCGTTGCACAGATCATTCCGTGGAACGCACCACTCATGATCTGCGTCTGGAAGCTAGCCCCGGCCCTCGCTGCAGGATGTACCGTAGTCATCAAGCCCTCTGAAGATGCACCGGTTACCTTGACGCATCTGATGCGTCTCGTGGCCGAGGCAGGCATTCCGGACGGGGTGGTTAATCTGGTCAACGGAGTGGGCCCCACCACCGGCCGCGCACTGACTACGCATCCGGATGTCGCCAAGGTCAGCTTCACTGGCAGCACGGAAGTCGGTCGTGCGATTGCTCGCGATCTGGCTGGCTCGTTCAAGCCATTGACGCTTGAACTTGGGGGCAAGGCCGCCCAGATCCTGCTGTCCGACGCCGACGTGTCCCGAGCGATCGACGGTTTGCTGCTGGGACTGTTTGCGAATCAAGGCCAGACCTGCGCCGCCGGTTCACGCATTCTTGTGCATGAGTCAATCGCCGACGCAGTGGCCGGCCAGCTAGCTGCCGCCACCAACGCAATCCGTATCGGTCTTCCTCAGGACCCCGAAACCCAGATGAGTTCACTCATCAACGCTCGCCAGAAGGAGCGGGTCAATGGCTATATCCAGAAGGGGTTGAGCGAAGGTGCACGCATGATCGCCGGTGGCCGTCCCGTGCCAGAGCAAGGCTTCTTTGTGTGTCCTACCTTATTCGTTCACGTCGACAGTACCAGTGTGCTCGCTCAGGAAGAAATATTCGGCCCGGTCGGAGTCATCGTCCCGTTCAGCGATGACGAAGACGCCGTGCGGATCGCAAATTCCACCCGTTATGCGTTGTCCACTTCATTGTGGACACAAGATGTAAGCAAAGCGCACAAACTCGCCAGGCAAATCGACGTTGGCGCAGTCGCCGTCAATTGCTGGAGCCCACTCGACGCACGCCTCGCATGGGGCGGTCACAGGGACAGTGGCTCAGGTCATGATCTGTCGCGCATGTCGATGATGTCCTACGTTCGCGAAAAGACAGTAACGATATCTCTCTAGGCAGAGCGACGGTCGGTAAGACCGTCGCCAGGAAATCACGCTGGAAATCAGCTGGAACGACAGACCGCTATTGTGGAACGTCGTTCGGTGCACGGCTGTAGTCTGCAACACCAGAGATCAGCCATCGACCGTTGCGGCGCAGCAGCGTGAAGATGTTCGTACCGAGATGATGTAGCGCGCCATTCATATGGAATTCATAGGGTGTCCATGCCATCGCTATGTCGCTGTCGATCAGAACTAGAGGATCGTGAATACTCTCGATCATTTCGATTGCCGCGTCGAATTCAATACGCTCGATCACCGCACGCATACTCATATGAAGCGGTTGTCCATTCCTAAGCAGCGTGGCGCCGCCATCAGGAAGAACCAGGCGGAGCATGGCTTCCTTGTCGCGCGCCTGAATCCCGTCCAGGAAATCCTGTATCGTCTTCAGGGCGGCCTGTTCGTCCTGCCGGTCATGTTGCATGTGAATACCCTCTCATCTCAAACGAAAGCCCGGCGGGTTATTCATACCCCCGCCGGGTTTTCCTGTTTTCACTAACCTGCTCTTGAAGCCAGGTCAGCGACAGTGATGCAACGCCTCGCGCAGCGTTCGAGCAATCAGGTCTGCTTCTTCCACCGTCAGCGTGAGCGGCGGCGACAGAACGATCTTGTTGGCCACCGGGCGCACCAGTACCCCTCGCTTGCGAGCAGCATCGACTACGCGGACGGGAAAGCCCTCGCCCGGGTCGACAGGAGTCCGGCTGGCCTTGTCAGTCACGAAATCGAGCGCCAGCATCAACCCCTTTCCACGCACGTCGCCAACGACCTCGAATTCTTCTCGCAATGGCAACAACTGCTCGAGAAGATGCTTGCCCACGCGTGCAGCGTTAGCAGGCAGATCCTCGGCCTCGACAATGTCGAGCACGGCCAGTGCCGCTGCACACGCGAGCGGATGCCCACTATACGTGTAGCCGTGCATGACAACGTGTGAAAAGCCTTTGCCGTTTTCAATTGCCTTGGCAATGCGCCCGTTGAACAACGTCGCTCCCAACGGAACATATCCCGCGGAGATACCTTTGGCCAGACACAGGATGTCGGGCGCCACGCCCCACCCTCGGCTCCCCAGCATGGCCCCGGTACGACCGAAACCGGTCACGACCTCGTCCGCGATCAGCAGAATACCGTGGCGGTTGCAGACTTCGCGCACGCGGGGCCAGTAGGAAGCAGGCGGCACAATGAGGCCACCCGCGCCCTGCACCGGTTCAGCGATGAACGCCGCAATCGTCTGCGGCCCATGGAACGCAATGACTTCCTCGAGTTGCCGGATGCAATGCCCGACGAGTTGATCCGCATCCTCGCAGTTCCACGGATTGCGATACAGCCAGGGGGTATCGAGCTGCACGCAGCCCGGCAACAACGGCCCATGGTTGTAGTGATAGACACCACTGCCGCCGACCGACGTTCCGCCCATGTGTGAACCATGATAGCCATTACGCAACGACAGGAACTTCGTCCGCGACGGCTCGCCGGCGGCAACCCAGTACTGGCGCGTCATCTTCAGCGCCGTCTCGATCGCGTCGGAGCCCCCACTGCTGAACAACACGCGCTGCATGTCTTCCTGAGCAAACATCTGACACAGGCGGTCGGCCAGGTCATACACGCGCGGATGCGCTACGCCGTCGAAAGTCTGGTAGTAAGCGATCTCGTCCAGTTGCCGTGAAATCGCTGCCTTGACCTCGGGTCGATTGTGGCCGACGTTCACGTTCCACAGGCCACCCGCTCCGTCGAGCAGGCGGTTGCCTTCCACATCGACGACATAGTTACCGTCGCCCCTTGCAATCACGAGAGTCGGTGCCGAATGCCCGGCTGCTGAAGAACTCATCGGGTGCCAGAAACGTTTGGTGCGTTTTTGATAGTCCATAAGATATTGCTCGCGAAGTTTTCTCGGTTTCACAAAAAACAGTCCGGGCGAATTCGCAGACGATGCCGCGATCCAGCCGTTCCCGGACTTGCCCCTGAACCACTAGACCGTATGCATCCCAAGGCGACGATAGTGCTCAGGGGATACACGCCGCAGCCGCACGGCCAGAATGACGCCCAGCACTACGGCCAGAGGCACCAGGGAGCACAGCCCATACGCCAGCAAACCACTCGCTCCGGTGAGGACGTCGAAGTGCCGGATTGCCGTGACCAGTACGTAGATCAAGACGACGCACGAGATTGCAGGCAGTACCTGGGTACGCAGGCGGCTCTCGCCGCTTGATGGACGCTTGCGGAAAAAGCCGATCACCGCCGCGGAGGTAATTGCCATGAGCAGAATCACGCACAATGTGGCGACGTTCGACAGCCATGCAAAGCACTGCATAACCGGATCTGCGCCGAACATTGCAAAGAGACCAACCGCAACGACTGCAATGACTGTTTGCAGCAATGAGCCGATGTGCGGACTCTGGTGCGAGCCATGTGCCCGACCAAACTTCTGCGGCAGCAAGCGGTCACGACCACCGGCGAAAAAGTACCGGGCAGCCGAATTGTGGAAGGCCAGCAGACCAGCGTAGAGACTCACGATGAAAAGAACGCGAATCACATGCGTGAGTCCGCTCCCAACGTAATGATCAGACAGGCCGTAGATGAAAGTAGTCGGGTCCTGCATGGCCTGTAGCACGGACACAATCTTGCCTGCGCCCACACCCACGACCATCGCCCACACCGACAGCGAATAGAACGCACCGATCAGCAGTACGGCCACAAATGTGGCGATCGGGATAGATCGCTTCGGGTCTTTTGCTTCCTCACCGTAAATCGTGGTCGCCTCGAAGCCTATAAAGGCCGCAAAACAGAACAGCAAGCCGATGGAGGGGGACCCGCTAGATACGTTGACCGGCTTGAACGCGTCGAGATTGACGCCGACGGCCCCGCCCTTCAGCAGAATGCAGATGTCGAGAACAAAAATGGCGATGTACTCGGCTGTCACCATCACCGACAGCAGGCGCGCCGACAAATCGATCTGCCGGTAGCCGAGTATGGCGACACTCGCCATGGCGATAAACGAGTACGCCCACCAGGGCAGCACGACATGGAATGTCGCAACCATGGTGTCGGATACCACCGCACCGAACAGCCCATATACGCCGATCTGAATGATGTTGTAGAAGAACATGGCAAGTACGCCAGCGCCGCCGCCTGCGACTCCACCCAGGCCTCGACACGAAAACGCGTAGAAACCACCGGCATTGGCGACATGCCTGGCCATGGCCGTATAGCCCGCGGAAAAAACCAGCAGGATCGCGAGGGTGGCAAGCAACAGGGCTGGCGTACCCGGCCCATTGCCAAGCATGATGCCGATCGGAAAGGCACCGGCAAGAACGGCTAACGGGCTGGCCGCCGATATGACAAAGAAAATAATGAATCCGGTACTCAAGGCGCCCTGCCTGAGTCCGACAGGCTGTGGAACCTGGGTCTGCTGGAGCATCGTGCTCCCTCCGTCGTGTACGTAGGTCAGTGCGGCACTATGGCCGTGGATATCACGCCCGACGTGCAAAGCTATCGACCGCCTTGCGTGTCTCCGGTTGTGTGAGCTTGATCGTAGGGCGCTGGACCAGTAGGCGGTTAGCCCGAATCGGCACAAAAAATCAGTGCTGTCGTATACCCTGGCTAACGGACAAAGTGCGGGCGCGACGCGTGTTTGACGGTAATTCGCCGAACAGGTCGCGATAGTGGCGCGCGAAGTGGCTGAGGTGATAAAAACCCATTTCGGCTGCCGCGCCGCCTACACCGAGTGCATCGGGAGACGTGGTAGCCAGCCGGCGCCGGACGGCGTTCAGGCGAAGGCCGCGCAGGTATTCCACTGGCGCGCTACCCGTGACTGCGTGGAAACTGTTCTGTAACGCTCTGGGGCTCACCTTGAGCTGATTGCACAGGTCCGTAACGGTCAGAGTCACAGCCGCCCGGTCGAAGAGAAGTTCTTCGCTGCGCCTGACGAGCCAGGTACTTACCGCAAGCGAGCGACATCGTTCGGTCCGGCCCGTATGACCACCACTGAATAACTCCAGGGATCCAGACATGGCCAGATCAACCATGTCGTTATCCCCGCAGGAAGATGCCGCTAATCCATTCTGCCCTGCGGCTTGCTGAAGGACACCGCGCAGGCGTCCAGCAACTCGTGCGACTACCGGCACCGGCACTTCGATAGAGCCGGCATCGTCGATCTGACGCAACCGGGCATCGTCCAGGCAGGTGAGCGCCAGCTCACGAAATCGCGCGAAATCCAGATTGACGGAAAGCAACGTCGCTCCAGCGGGCATATGCAGATTGAACGGTTCGCCATTACGTAGCAGCGCGACCTGGCATACACCACTTGCGAGCGCCCAATCCTCGCTGTCGAACGTCGGGTCCTGCCACGACACTCCAATGCAAAGTCGCCCGGCAGGCGACCGGCCCCGCTGGGCGACACGTTTGTCGATCGACTCCAGAAACACCTGGTAGCCATCGCCGCATAGCTGCGTCAGTGTGCTGCGTGGCCGCCCGCATTCGAGCTGGTCGTACGTTTGTTGCCAGCCCAGCACCGCTGCCGAATGTTCAAGAACGTCAGTGTGAGACGTTACGAAAAGCTGCATGACCGCTCCTCGACGGAAGATGGACCGGTACCGGGGCTATCCCTCTGAAGAACGACCTTGAGTGACTGCCGACCGACCATTTGCTGTCCGTCAATTCAGACCAACACCCATATAGGATAGAGGATAAAAAAATTGTTGAACTCACGACAGTATTTTTTCTAAAATCCCGTGATGTGGATTTCATATACATTACACCTCGACCAGCAACGCCGCCTTCTGCCCCCCTCTCAGCGCCACGGACCACGCCATGTCAAGCCTCACCAAGATGCTCTCCATTCTGGATGTCTTTTCGTCGTCCGCCATGTCGATGGCAGCCGAAGAAATCGCGGAGCATATGGGTTTCTCGCGAACCACATGCTACCGGTACGTGAAGGAACTGGCATCGGTCGGACTGCTGGTCAGCAACAACGGTGTGTATACGCTCGGGCCACGCATCATTCATCTGGACTACAACATGCGCCAGTCGGACCCGACGCTGAATGCCGCAGCACCGATCGTTGAGAACCTGGTCCGGGTGACCGGTGGTGACGCGCTGATTTCCACCTTGTACGACGAGCAGATCATCAACGTCATGCACGAGGCCGGCGTGGAGAGTTTGCGCCTCGGCTTCGGACGTGGTCGCATCATGCCGTTGTTTCAGGGTGCATCGTCAAAGGTAATCGTTGCGTCGATGTCGCGGGCGCGACTCAAACGTCTGCATGGCCGGTGTCGCGGGGAGATGGGCGAATTCGGGGACTGGGCGACATTCTGGCGACACTGCCAGCATATCGTCGAGACCGGTTACTGGATCTCACGCGGTGAGCTCAGTCAGGGCTTTGTCGGCATTGCTGCGCCGATCAGGACCGAAAGCAGCGGCGAAATCAACAGCAGCGTGTCGCTGATCTTTCGCGAAGAGCATTTCGCGTTGTTTGACGAGGCCGTGTTGGGCAAACTTCTGCTCGACGCAGCCGCACGTATCGGTCACGCAACCTGACCGTGGAGGCAACGACGCACGCCAGGCTTCAAGACTGTCTTTGTCCCCGATGTTCATTGTCTTGGTTCAGTTCAACTGGGTGACAAATCGGGTCACCAGATAGCCATCGAAGGTCTCCGTGCCGCCTTCGCTGCCAAAGCCACTGTCCTTGACACCTCCAAACGGAATCTCCGCCGGCCCCATGCCGAAGTGGTTAATGTTGACCATCCCTGCTTCGAGCTCGCGGCCAATGTGGTGGGCATTGCGCGCCGACGTCGTAAAGGCGTACGAGGCCAACCCAAATGGCAACCGGTTCGCTTCGGAAATGACCGCGTCCATGTCATCGAAAGGAACAATGCCGACAATGGGACCGAAAGGCTCCTCGTTCATGAGCCGGGTATCCGATCCAGCCGCGAGTATCACTGTAGGAGCGTAGTAGTGCCCGAGCCCCTGAAGCCGGGCACCGCCGGCAACGACCTCTGCGCCCTTTGCCTTCGCGTCCTTCACGAATCCATCGATTTCCGCAACCCGTCGCGCGTGTGCGAGGGGCCCCATCGTCACACCCTGCTCCAGGCCGTAGCCGACCCGGATCTTGCTGACCTCTTCAAGGTAGGTCGCGACAAAGCGTTCAAATACTGGCCGCTGCACAAAGAATCGGGTCGGTGACACGCAGACCTGACCAGCATTGCGGAACTTGTATGCGGCCAGCATCGTGGCTGCGCGTTCAACGTCTGCATCGTCACACACGATCACCGGAGCATGGCCGCCCAGTTCCATGGTCATGCGCTTCATGTGCGCACCCGCCAATGTCGCGAGATGTTTTCCCACCGCCACCGAACCAGTAAAGGATATCTTGCGCACAAGCGGAGATTCGATCAGCTGTGTCGAGATTTCGCTGGGTACACCCCAAACGATATTCAGGCACCCCGAAGGCAACCCGGCGTCGTGAAAGGCGCGCGCAAGGGCGACGATGGCACTCGGCGATTCTTCGGGTCCCTTCAGTACGAGCGTGCACCCCGACGCCAGTGCCGCCCCGACCTTGCGGATCGCCTGGTTGAACGGGAAGTTCCAGGGCGAGAATGCGGCACACACACCGACAGGCTCGCGCAACACCGTTTGCTGGACATCGGGGGAACGCGCCGGCACAACGCGCCCGTAGATGCGTCTGCCCTCCTCGGCGTGCCACTCGAGATGCTCAGCGGACGACACAACTTCAGCAACAGCCTCATGTAGCGGCTTGCCCTGGTCCATCGTGATATGACGGCCAATCTCCTGCGCGCGCTCTCGGATCAGCGTCGCCGCCTTTCGCAGAATGCCGGAGCGCACCAGTGGAGATTCACGCTTCCATATGTCGAACGCGCGATGCGCGGCATCTACCGCGCATGCAATATCCTCGGGTTCAGCAAGCGGCAGTTCCCCAATCACCTGTTCCGTGCCCGGATCATAGACAGGGCGCATGCGACGGTGACCGGCCGCGTGGAACGCGCCGTCGATGTACAGGTAAAGCGGTGCGTAAGCTGAACCGGAAGCCGACGTCTGCGGCATGAACGACGTAAAAGGAATCGACACGGATACCTCGATGGTAGTTGTACAAGGTCGGTTGACTGTGTCGTACGCGACAGCAGACCGGCAGACCGGCGCGTTTGCCAATGGGCAATTCCGTACCTATCGGTCAACGGGCGAACTGCCAATTTCCTGTTTGAGAATCAGGTTCTCCTGTCTGACCAGCAGATGACGCACCTTGCCGCGGAAGTCCCTGAATCCGGCATCCGACATTAACGCTGTGCGACGCCTGGCACGTTCCTCAAGCGAATCGAACGGCCACAGGTAGATGAGCTGGTTGAGCGGCCCGATCTCGGTAGTGAAGCACCCCAGCATCCTGCCCAGAATGCGTTCCTGTGCAGCGCGGCCGTACTCGGCATACAGCGTGAGATATTCCGCCGTACCGCCCGGGACCAGCGTATAGATGCGCTGCTCAACGAACATGTGATTTCTCCAGCGATTGCGGCGCAAATACCTTGAAATGGCCAGTCATCCGCGCCATGCCGTATCGTCCAGACGATCAAGCCAGTAGCGCAACGCCACGTTAAAGATAGTGAGCTTGTCGTCGTGAACATAGTGGGTCGCGCCCGGAATGCTGAGCGCGTTGATGAGGGGATTGAGCGCCTCCATCTCCACCGCAACCATATCGGACAAAAAATCTGAATTGCCGCCACGCAGGACCAGTGTGGGCACCTGCAGACCGGTCACAACAGGCCAGAGATCGACCAGTTGCTCCGGCGTCGCCGCCAGTCGCGCGGCCGCAATGCCTTCCGCGTCATGACGCCAGACCACGCGACCGTCCGCTTCGGACTTAAGCGAGTGTTCCACCCGCGAATCGAGTGCTGCCGCGGAGATGTTCGGCCGCTGACGCCGCCAGAATGCCCGCGCCTCGTCCCACGAGGTGAATGCATCAGGTGTCGATTTGAGCTCGCGCTTGATGCGTTCCGAACCCGCCGAGCTGGCCGATGCTCCCGGTCCCATATCTTCGATGACCAGACCCGCGAGCCGGTCAGGATGGTCGCCGGCATAGACGAACGCATTCGCGCCCCCCATCGAATGCCCGAGCAGCACGAAGCGCTGAAGCCCGAGCGTCTCGATGAGCACCTTGAGATCGCGCACGTACGCATCGGTGTAGTAATCGCGCCGGGGATCCCAGTCGCTCGCACCGCGACCGCGCTGATCCAGTGCAATCACCCGGTAACGATCGACCAGCGCAGCAGCCACCGGCTCCCATGTGTAGGCATAGCTGCGTAGCCCATGCAGCATGACCACCGGCGGTGCATCAACACTTCCCCAGCTCACGTAACGCAGACGCAAGCCCTCGCTCGCGACCCACCCCTCTTGCACAGACATGTTCATCGTTTGCTCTCTACGCAACCTGCACAATCAGACCAGACCATCCTTGCCAACGATCTCACTGGCCTTCAGACCGCCCAGCCGCGCATGCAGGCGACCACGGGTTGCGAAAGCAAAGATCACCACGACCTCATCCGCATTGGGTGCGTCCGGAAACAGACAGGTAACCGTGTCGTAGTGTGAACGTACATAGAGTGCATCCTTATGGGCCAGCGGCACGTCGATCACGGTGTTAACCGGACCCCGCTTGCCACTGGACGGCACCCATGACTTGCCACCGCCCAGTGCCTCGCGAATCGGCTCCGCAAAGATCGACGTCAGAAACGCGTTGCCGTGCTCGTACTCGCCAGCAGAACCGACCAGGCACGCCTTGCCATAGCTCTCGATCTTCCTGTCTCCGGCCAGTTCCCTGATACGACGGGCGAACTCCGCGCCCAAAGCCGGCGACGGACGCACCAGATCGTCGAGGGTCTCACTGAATCGACCGGCGTACGGGTTATGCAACGCGGCGGCGATCACGATCTTGCGCAGTGGCTCGCCGTCTGCCAGCTCGCCGGTTTCATTTGCCAGCGAGTCTTCGATCTGCGTATACCACTTACGAATGTGATAACCCTCGAAATTTGCTTTCCTGCTCATGAGTCATGCTCCACAAGTTATGCGATGGCCTGGCGTGACGAGTCGGGTAGAACTCACTCGAATAGCGGATCCAGTTGCGTCGGGCTACTGGGTGCGTGGTACTGGTTCAGCACCCGCTTGCCCTCTTCGTCATCCTTGACGGTCTCGCAAAAGAATTCCAGGCGATTGCCGTCAGGGTCGGTAAAGTACACACCGATACCGACCTTGTGGTCGGTGATCTTGACGACAGACACGTTGCGCCGGATCAACATGCCGTAGAGGCGCCGGAGCTCGGTAAGGTCACCTTCGATCTCAAGGCCGTAGTGCTGCAAACCGATAGTGCCGAGCTCCGCGTCGGACACTGCGCGAATGAGTGCGATGTCGTGATGCTTCTTGCCGAACGACATGAATACCCATGGCTCGTCGCGTGCGGTTTCGATCATGCCAAGGACGTCGGCATACCAGCGACCTGAAAGATCCGGATCGCGTACAAACAGCGAAAGATGGGTGCGTCGCACACGCGGCGCGAGCAGCGGCAAGCCGTTCGCGTTGGCCCGATCGGCGCGCTGCTGTATTTCTGCTGGAGTCATCGTTTAGCTCCCCGGTCAATGCGTCGATTGAGCGTGGGCGACGAGCGGGGCCTCGAACGGCGTCCACGCCACTGCGGTGATTTCACTGAAATCACGCCATTCCTTCGCCCAATGCCGACCGCCATCGCGCGAGCAGAACAGGTGGCCGTACTTGGTGCCGGCATAAACGAGGTCCGGCTGCGCTGCATTCACCCCGAACGCCCAGAAGGTCGAGTTCGGCGGCGTAGCCAACACCATCTCGCCCCATTCGTAGCCACGGTTCGCGGAGCGATAGATGCGGGTGCGACTACCGGGCGTTCCGTCACCGATCGCCATCAGCAGATCGCCGTCGGGACGCGGCACCTGCGTCGCGGTGCGGGTGTAGTACAGCCCGTCGAAACGCTCCCTGGAGAGCCTGCCGTCCCATGTCAAACCGTCGTCTTCACTCACGTACACGGCGTTCACGGTCAGCACAAGTGTCGTCTTTGGCTTGGCGGCCGTAGCGGGCAACACGAGAATGGCGTGGATATCACTGTTGCGAATTGCCGAATCCGGGCCGTCGATGCGCGTCCAGTTTGCCCCGGCATCCCGGCTGCGCCATGCACCGCCCTCCTCCACGCCATACCAGACGTTGTTGCTGTCCTCGGGATCGACACAGATCGTCAGCAGACGGGGGCGGTGAACACCCGAACAGAATTCCGGGAGTACCGGTGCCGCCATGATCCACGTCTGCCCCGCATCGACCGATTTGAAAATCGCCGCGCGTGAAGGCGCTCCGGTGCCTGCATAGAGTACCGATGGGTTGTTCGGATCGATTGCGATCGACCATACCGTCTGGTCGTTCAGGATGTTGCTGGGGCGATGCCAGTGCGCACCACCGTCATCGCTGATGCACAGTCCCGAATCGGCACCCGCGTAGATCCGCGATGATGTGGCGGGATCCACGGCGAGTGCGCGCACGATACCGTCGAATTCGATCGGCTCGTCGAGCCCGAGGCGATGCCAGGTCTTGCCGTCGTCATTGGAGCGCAGGATGCCCTGCCCCGCGGTTGCGACCAGTACAGTTGACGTCATGGACGAATACTCCTTGTCTCAGAGGAAAATGCCGCGCGTCAGACCGCCATCACAGCCAATGGATTCGCCCGTGATCGACGCCGACCTCGGTGAGGCGAGAAACGCCACGATCCAGCCCATTTCCTCCGGCTGCAGCACGCGCCCTATAGGCGTGACCTTCACGTAGTTGGCCTCGACCTGTCCGGCCGTCAGCCCCTGCTTCTGCGCTTCGTTTTCGTAGAGCTCGTGGATATGCGGCGTCTCGACCACGCCTGGGTGGATCGTATTCACCGTGATGCCGTGAGGACCGAGCTGGTCTGACAGCGTCTTGGTCATGTGCACGATGGCAACATTGCGCATGCCGGAAAGCTGCTTGCTACCGCGACCGGTTAACCCACCGACGTTGATGATCCGTCCGAAGCCGTGATGACGCATGTAGGGGGCGGCGACCTTGGCACATCGCAGGTAGCCGACCACCTTGATGTCGATGTCCTGCAGCAGGCCCTGTGGGTCGGCATTTTCGAGCTCGGCGCGGACCAGGCCACCGGGATGCGCCGCACCGTTGAGCAGGATGTCCAGACGACCGAAGCGCTCGACCGTGGCGGCCATCGCCGCCTCGATTGAAGCCATGCTGGTCGTGTCCACGCTTACGGGCAAGATCGAGCCTGCGGCGTCGCCCAGCGGTGCAAGTGCATCGCGAATTTCGCTAGCGGCCGCTTCGAGATGCTCCATCCGTCGCGCAGCGATGGCGACATGCACACCTTCACGAGCCAGCTCAAGCGCAACTGCCTTGCCGATGCCCATGCTGCCGCCCGTGACGAAAGCGGCCTTTCCTTTGAGTTGCAGATCCATAGGTCGAATGTGAGAGTCAGGAGACAACAGAGGTAGCGTCAGGATCGTGATTCACGGCAGGCACATCTCGATCAGACACGGCCCATCGGTACGGGCCAGTGCAGCCTCAAGTGCCTTCGCAAGCGCCTGTGTCTTACTCACGCGCTCTGCCATTACGCCGTAGCCTTGCGAGAGCGCCAGCCAGTCGATGGCGGGATCGTCCAGCAGCGTGAGACGACGCGAGTTGGGCGCATCGGTTGGTAGTCCGCTACGCGCCAGTTCGGTTTGCAGAATTCCATAGCGCCTGTTTGAAGCGATCAACATGACGATGGGCAAACGCTCGCGGGCCATGGTCCACAAAGACTGGATCGTGTATTGCGCGCTACCGTCGGATTGCAGGGCAAACACGCGCCGATCCGGGCACGCGACGGCAGCCCCCAGTGCAACCGGCAGACCCTGGCCAATCGCACCACCGGTATTGGTCAGAATCGTGTGGCGGCGTCCGCGTGCCGACGCCGTGACGAACGGATAGCCGCACGTGCCTCCTTCGACGGAGACAATTGCATTTTCAGGCAAGGCGTTCGACAGAATTCGCCCTACCGCCTGCGGCGTGAGTGGTCCGTCGGCGACTGCCCAACGTTCGATCTCTACGCCACCCACATCCTGCGTTGCACCGATGTACTCGGCTAACGATTCGAGCGCCCGATCGGCAGCTTCGCCTGGTAACGCCAGCGTCATGATGTCTTCCGGCAGCGCGAGTTCGCCGGGAATGCCTTCATAGCCAAAATACGTGACAGGAGCGAGCGCACCGGCAAGTACGACCTTGCGCCCGGCGAGTGCTTCGCGGGCCGGTTCCGGGAAGTACGGCAGGCGGTCAATGTCGGGCAGGCCACCGCCGCGCTCAGTGCGAGCCGGAAACGTCTCACTGAAGCACATCGAACCTGTAGCGGCTGCAATGCGGGCGGCAGCCCGCTGGCCTCGCTCCGAAAGGGCCTGGCCACCCATCAGCAAGACCACCGGTGTCCTCGTGCCCAGCAGTTCAGCGACCTCGACAACACGTGCCATATCGAACGAGGGCGAGGTGATTCGGGGGCTGATGGTCGGCGTCGGCACATCCATCGTTACCGATTGCAGGTCAACCGGTAGCACCAGCGTCGCGACGCCACGCTGCGCGCTCATTGCGGCGGCAATGGCATCGTTCGTGTCGCGCGCCAGGTCAGCCTCGGTTGCCACGCTGCGGTACCAGACCGACACCGGACGTGCGAGAGACTCGATATCGGATGTGAGCGGTGCGTCGTACTTGAGATGCGCGCGCATGTGATCGCCCACGATGTTCAGGATGGGTGTGCGTGCGCGCCGCGCGTTATGCAGATTCGCGATGCCGTTGGCATGACCCGGGCCGAGATGAAGCAACGTCATGGCGGGTTTGCTTGCCATACGCCCGTAGCCATCAGCGGCCCCGGTGCATACGCCCTCGAAAAGACCCAGGATCGGACGCACGCCGGACACCCTGTCGAGTGCGCCGACGAAAGGCATTTCCGTGGTGCCGGGATTGGCAAAACAAACGGTAACGCCTGCGTCACGGGCCGTCTTGAGCACGACACAGGCACCGTTCTGTTGTTCAAGACCAATCTGTGAGATTTCCATGTGACAACGCGACCATCTATTTGGGTTGATATTACTATAATCCCTTAATTCGGGATTTGTCAAAACTTAGCGATGTAAGAATTCACGACACAATCGAATGATCGGCGTGGTCTGAAATCTCTCTTTGCCGGGTAATTCGATGAATTTCAGTTGCACATGAGGACGCGCCAATCCCATCACCTCGGCCCATGACACCGTGATTGATCAAACATTCCTAAATTTGGGATTTCTCACATCCCCGACGAAAGCACCATCACGCGATCGGGGATAGGAGAACTGCGCGGAACTACCTGCATGGATGCGGGTCTAGGACACGGCGTCAGCTTCGAGTGAGTGATAGCAACCGCGCCAGTGAATCAGCGGTGATTTGTTGGCGATGCGCGCTCGCATCACCCGACCCACAAAAATCGTGTGGTCACCGGCTTCGATTTCCCGTTCGACGCCGCATTCGATCCAGCCAACGCACCCTGCCACGAGCGGCAATCCCTCAAGCCCGACAAGCGACTCGATCTGCGCGAACCGGTCAACCGGTTTGCTGAAAATACGCGAGACGTCCTCCTGATCGGAGGCGAGGATATTGACCGCGAAGTGTTTCGCCTGACTAAAGATGGGATACGAATACGAGGTCGTCGTCAGGCTCCACTGAATGAGCGGTGGGTCCAGTGAAAGCGAGGCAAATGAACTGACGGTCGCACCGTACGGCGTCCCCTGTGCGTCCACCGTCGAAATCACAGTAATGCCGGTGGCAAAATGACCCAGCGCGTGGCGAAACACCACGCCAGCCGGATCTGCGTCCCGCGCGCGTGCATCAGAGGGTCGATTGGTATCAGTCATGATTCCTTCCTCGTCCCGAACTCACTTTTGCGACAAGTCCGCTGTCGACTGTTCCGCGACCGGCACAATGCCGCCAGGATCTCCTGCAAGCTCAAGTGCCTTATCGACCAGACGCTGCATATCCGGATCGCGATTGCTCAAGTAGTTCAGCGCGAGATTGCGAACCGGATCTCCTGCGTAGTAGCGCTCGTACTGCACGAGGCGCTGACCGAATGCTTCGCCGGCCAGGTCCCATGCAAGTTTGAACAGCTTCACGCGCTCGATGGACGGCATGCCGCCTGCCCCCTGGTAGTACAGCGCGAGGTCGTCGGATAGTTCAGGAGCGCGGAAATCGGCAGCGCTCGGCATGAGCATGAGGCCACCGGCACCAATGGTCTGCAGCACTTCGATGACGCGTGGATAGGCGGTCGAGAGCATCGCCCGAATCGCCTGCAGCGGAGCGAGCGACGGGCGCACTGTACCGACCTCGGTGAGCTCCGATTCATACTCGGACCGCACGAGCGCGCTCTTTACCTGTTCGACATAGCCGAGCAGCTCACCCAGCATCTGCTGCACGTGAAGGAACTGATCCGCCTTGATAGATTTCGCAACCGCGATAGCCACACCCACCGAGAATTGCATTTTGACAAGCGCGCGCGTGTTCGTCTGATGCGCGGTGTGGTTACGCACGGTGGTATGCGTGTGCAACTGGTTCGACAGTTCGACCTGACGGTAGCAAAAGACACGCTCCCACGGCACGAATACGTCGTGGAAGATGAGCAGTGAGTCGTTTTCTTCGAAACGGGTCGACAGCGGATGGTCGTAGCTCTCATGCCCTTCGACGTGGTAGGGGTCGCGGGAAATCTGGCGCAGACCCGCGACATCCGTCGGTACGGCAAAAACTATCGCGTGGTCTTCATCACCCGCCTTGAACTGCGGCAGGTTGTACATGATCAATTCGTCTGACACTGGCCCCAGCGTCGCAATCATTCTTGCCCCGCTGACGTAGATGCCGTCGTCGGTTTCCTTCACGACGCGCAGGTGCATGCCCGCCTGTTCAGACGACTGCTTCGAGCGGTCGTTCTGCGGCGTGATGAGCGCGTGGCTCAGAAACAGGTCGTTGTCGCGGATGTACTCGTAGTACTTCACGATGTTATCTGCGTATTTCTGGCCGCCTCTCGCGAAATCATGGCGTGCCTCCCAAAACGCCAGAAGCGTGACATTCAGGAAGTCCGGCGAACGGCCCATCAAACCGAAGTTCGTCTCTGCCCAGATGCGATAGGCTTCGCGCCGCCTGCGCAGATCCGCTGCGGACTTCGCCGGCATGAACGCAAGACCGGCGCGCTCGCCGGTTTCAGGCACGACGTAAGTCAGCCTGTCTTGCAGTTCCGGGGCATGTTGCGTGTCGTACAGCGCAGCGAGCTGCTCGACAGCCGCCCGGAACGCCGGATGGGTCGTTACGTCCTCGACCCGTTCACCACGTACCCATACGTCGCGCGGACGGCTTTTCAGACCTTCGATGAACTGCTTGCCTGTTCTGATACCCACGATTTATCTCCTGAAAAACCCGGCCGCCAGCACGAAGATGTCCTCTGGTTGGAGACTCCAGGCTGCGGTGCGTGATGTGATAGTAGCTATGCACCCGCTATTCAGGTAATGCGGTGTTTCTATACAGGCTATGCAACTTATAAATATCCGCGATAACCCTTTAAGCCCAACTTCTGAAGCGCTCCTTCTGGATTGCCGGCATGACCGATATCGACCGCTGGTAAAGGATTTCCGCGATTCTGGCGTAACCGGAAGAGAAGCAGACCGGGAGCAGGTTTCGGGTGCCAGCGCGCACTTCAGAAGAAGCTCAGTTCGCGTTGTGAGATATCATCAATTTACGGATGCTCGGCACACCGGTTAATCAATTGATGCATGACGGAGACGTGGCCATGGACTCGCGGCTGATCGAGTATTTCCTTCGAGTTGCCGAGCTTGGAAGCATCAACAAGGCAGCAACCGACCTTCGCCTCTCACAGCCGAGCCTGTCCCGGCATATCGCGCTGCTGGAGCATCAGCTTCGTGCCAAACTCTTCACCCGAACTCAGGATGGCGTCCAGCTAACTGAATCGGGCACCCTGCTGCGGGAGCGGGCACGCCCGGTTCTTCGGCAACTCGCGTGGCTGGTCGAACAGGTGGGCGACCGCGCAGCCGGGCAACTGTCCGTCGGGGCGCCGCCCTCATGGCAGTACATGTTCACCTCGAATTACGTCGAACGTCTCGTCAGGCAATATCCCGGTGTGTCGTTGCGTGTGCACGAAGGGGCAAGCCATGAGCTCAGGGAAATGATGCATGCAGGGATGCTCGATCTCGCCATTGTCCCGTTTGAAGGTTCTCCTCCCAACGGCTACGTCCATACACCGCTTATTCGCGAGCCCCTCGTTCTCGTCTCGAAGAAGGAATCCGGGCTGAGACCTGACAAGCCGGTGCCCTTGTCCCATATGCACAACCTGAGGCTCGCATTACCTGGCAAGCCGAACGTCGTTCGCACACAGATCGAGAACACCCTGTCGAGGAAAGGTTTTGAATTCACGAGCGCCTTCGAAATTGACGCCATGTCTCTGTCTATTCAGCTTGCTCGTCAGGGAGTGTCCGACACCGTCACTCCATGCTGCGCCATCAGCGGAAACCCTCGTCTCGAATCGGAAGTCTCATGGAGTCCGATTCGAGGCATGTATATGACGTGGGCACTGTGTGAGAACTCGGCTCGCTCGCACTCGCAGGCGGTTCAGGAGGGGCAGCGGCTGCTCTTTCAATTGGTGGACGAGATGGTGGCGAGTGGCAAATGGCTTGGCGCCGAACGCGCGAGCAAGACGCCGCCGGCTAGCACATTGGAGTTCATTGAGGGCGCGTGATTGCGCGAGGACTGTCCTGATTCCGGGCTGCATTTAAGAAGTAGCCGTTCATCGAACTGCTACGCGGAAAGCACGTTGTTGAATCAGGTCGCGCACGGCAGAGGAACCAAGCCCGTGTTCCTCTGCGCGCGCAGGTCACTATCTAGGCGCCAATCGACAAAAATCGGTATATCTAATAACTCGACTTATCAGATGTAGCGATTTTCCTGTCACTTGAGAGGGCCAATGTCGGTGGCTTGTTAAAGTTGATTTCGGAGGCTCCGGATTCATCGCGACTCCCTCCACGAAGGAAGCTCTGCGGATGGCATAAAAATGGTTGGGGGACGTGATCGCCGCGCCCTCCATTGTCATCCGCAAATCCGGCTAGCATTGAGTCGATATTGACATGACTTTCACGGTACGCGGTAAAGGTCCGTCGCGGTTTTCGCTTTCGCTGCTTCGACAAGTCCGCTGCATAGTCCTGGTACTGGGTAATCGCCATTGAGCGATATAGCCGCACACGAGAATCAAATTTCTGGTCCCGCTTCGCTTCTCGTCTGTGAGATCCGGCTTAAGTGGCCTGCCGCCGGCGATTTCCTCTCGGACAAGGCAGTCGGTTGCGCTGCGAGGACATGCCGCTCTGGAAGATCCGGCAAGTTGCTCCCCATGATCAAAGCAAATCGCAGGTTCTCGACTGTAACCACTGCATCTTTTACATGAAAATCGTCGAGCCAGTAACCATAGACCTGACATGATCACGCACCGCGGTTACCGCTTCTTTTCTTTGAGAGTTTCCCGTAGCTGCCTGCGTAGGACATTAGTCACCCGGTCGACGTCCTTCAGAGTGAAACGATCCATGTAGGCAACTGTCAGCAGCGTAAGTGGGTGAACACCCAGCACGCCTGCCAATTGCTCGATCTTTCCAAGTGTGGGCGATTTCATGCCCCGTTCAATCGTGCTTACGTATGTTCGACTGGAGACCAGTCCAAAATCTTCCTGCGTGACATCCGCAATTTCGCGAAGTCGTTTTAGTGCGTTGCCAAACTCGGCCCCGGAGCGCATGCAAGTCCTCCCATAAAGGACTTGATGTACTCATTTCGACCACTAAAGAACTACAATCTATAGTGTTCATTTGTTACCCTAGACGATCTCCCATGCGATCCGTAGCTGTACCGGATACAACTGCCGGGGACATGCACCGAAGATATCTCTTTGCAGGCACCGTTTGTCCGCGGGAACCGACGATAGGGGATAACGCGGTAGCAGGTCGACGGGAGGTTGGTTACCTCAAGGAGAATATGGATGTTAGTGACAGATGAGGCCTGGGCCGAGCGTAGCGCATCAAAGCGGCGGCTCGTGCCCCCCTACCAGGCATGGGACTGCGTGGGCTGGACAGACGAAACGACGAACTTCCTTGTGATCGCATCGCCCAATCGGCGCGGGGATACCTTCTTGCCAACCGGACGGCTACTGGCCGGTGCCGATGCATTGCTCGAGGCAGTATCTGAAGGCGAGCAGGATGACTTCCTCGTCTACGTACTGGATTGTGCCGCCGACGGTGCCGGTCTACACCTGCATCAGGTTGCCGGCATCTGGCGGGAACGCGAGACAAACGCGGGCGACGAACCCTGGAGATGGTATCTGACCAACCATAGTGAGTTAAGACCATGTACGCAAATGAGACGCTCTCTCGCATCGCCTCCAGAACTGGTAAACGAGCGGATCTTTGGGACTGCCGTTGCTGCTGGTGATCGGGATACCTGATGCTTTCAGGCGACATCGAGTCCACCGATGTCCTTTCTGACTGCCCCTGTATCACCAAGGTTGGATGCCCGCGTGTGACCTCAGGACCTCAACCCGGTGCTGCGTCCCGAGAATCTGCAAAGGAGCTCAGTGGGCACGTCGTTGTCGCGTGCTCGTGCAGATGCCATTACACGGCTAGCAGGTTTGAAAGAAATCCGGTGCGGAGAGAGGCTAGATCGCATCGCGTGCTGGAACCTGATGGCATTCCGGCATCACAGGTCGGGGAGTAAATAATGCTCGAATACCGGGAAAAGCTGGAACTGGAGGCGTGGGCGTGCCGGTGTGATCGTTGCGGATTGCGGATCCAGCTCGGTGAGCCTGGATGGGACGGGAAGCTGTCGATTGACTGGCATGAGGGTCCCGCTTCGCCTTTCGGCAACGGAGCGACAGTCAGTATCGATCTCTGCCAGAACTGTGCGCGCGATACCCTTGGTAAATGGCTGAGGATTGCCGAACCCGACATCCTGCCGATCGCGCGATCGTTGCCCGCAAGCGCTCTCAAGGGCATAGTCCAGCACGCAGGCGCTCCCGCGCCTATCGATGCGATGAGCATGACAGCACCTTCGCCGGGCCACAACCGCGATCAAACCTTGCTCGATGACTATCTTGAAGAACTACGTCGCGTATTGAGTGCGGCAATTGCCCTCTCAGGCAATACGCAAACAGCCATCGACTGGTTTCACAACAATGGTCTTGCGGTCTTTTCCGGCAAGACGGCCCAGGAGCTGATGGCTGAAGGTCGGACTACGGACCTGCTCAGATACATCGAATCGCTGCAGGCCGGATTCACGGGATAACAGTGCTGGACGATTGGGGTCACCCAGAGCCCGCGCAACGTCAACGCGGTCTCAAACGCGGCTCCGCAATACGAAGGCTTAGGCGGCGCCACCGGATGCCGGCGCCGCGGAGCATCACTACGACTGACTTTTTGATGATTTGCTGCCCAGCTAATCTGGCGATATTCGCTAACATGCACGGAACTTTTCAGCATTTGCTGCCCCGCGAATCTACCCTGCTTCACTAGACGCTGTGAAAAAAACCACTCCGGGTCAACAAGGCAGCGCACGGCTCGCCTACGAGACTGAGGTCGCAGACAGGCTGTGCGCCCTTCTGGTCAACACCACTGGCGGACAGATCACATCCCGACAGGCCAGGTGTCCGATCGGGAATGGACTCTGGCTTGATCTCCTGCTGACGCTTTCCGTCGGTAACGAATCTGTGAACATTGCCGTCGAAACGCTTCGTCACGCCTACCCGCGGGACATCCGCGAAACCATATGGAAACTGGACGAATACAGGCTGTCTGGCGACCCGGAGCGCCTGATCACGCTGGTCGCCGCCGGGTTGCTCAGCCCCGGTGCCAGGGACCTGCTACGCCGGCGAGGGATCGGCTATTTCGAGTTCAATGGCAATCTCAACCTGCGCTGGCGTAACTGGCTGATCAACATACAGTGCCCGGAACCCGTTTCGTCAGGAAGACACACTACGGAACTGTTCACCGGCTCACGCGAAAGGGTTGTTCACGCGTTGCTCGTACACCGGCAATCGTGGCTGACAGGCAGCGAACTCGCCCTGATGTCCCAGACATCACCCTACACGTGCTCAGTGGTGATGCAGGAACTGGAGCGGCGCGAATGGTGCGAGTCCAGCGGGGCCGGCCCCACCCTCAGAAGACACCTGACCGGGCCACGGCAATTGCTGGACGCCTGGGCGGAACGGTGGACGAGGCGTAAAGCACAACGCAGCCGCTGGTACACATTCATCGATTATCCCGGCCGGATGCTCGCGGAGCTGTCAGCACGAATCGAAAAAGGCAAGGTCGAGTCCGGCTGGGCATTTACCGGTACCGCGGCGGCAAATGCCTGGGCGCCGTTGCTGACGGCCGTTGACACCGCTGAGCTCATCATCCCGCCGGGACACATCGATCAGTTCACGGACGCACTGAAACTGACGCGGGCCGAGAAGGGGGCGAACGTCACCCTGGTCGAGCGGGAAGGTGCGAGCCTGCTGTTTCGCGACAGACACCCCGATGACACGTCCTGGTTCGCCAGTCCTTTTATCCTCTATCTGGACCTGCTCGATGGGCGTGGAAGAAACAGGGAGCTGGCACAACACGTTCTTGAAAAACTGGAGCTATAAGCCTGTCCTTTACAGGCAGGTGATGACATGAAGCACAAAAACCCTTGCTCAAGATAAACGGCCCAGCGGCTCAACCGAAGCGCCAGCGGTCTGGTTTGCCTACACGCCAGATCGCCGTGGCGAACATCCTCAACAACACCTCGCTGACTTCGCTGGCGTGCTGCAGGCGGATGCGTTCGCCGGCTACGCAGAGCTGTACCGAAGCGGCCGGATTCGGGAAGCTGCATGTATGGCGCACGCGCGTCGAAAACTGCACGATCTGCACGCTGTCCGGCCGTCGTCGATCACAACCGAAGCATTGGAGCGCATCGGTGCACTCTATCGTATTGAGGAACACATTCGCGGCAAGCCACCGGAGGAACGCCGACGCGTGCGCCAGGCGCAGGCGGTGCCGCTGCTTGCGGACATGAAGCAGTGGTTCGAGACGACGCAGCTCACACTCTCCTCGAAATCTGACACCACCAAAGCGATCCAGTACGCGCTGAATCGCTGGCCCGCGCTCGTCTATTACTGCAGCGATGGTCGGGCCGAGATCGACAACCTGCAGGCTGAGCGCGCACTACGTGGTGTCGCAATTGGTCGTCGGAATTTTTTATTCGCCGGCGCCGACTCCGGCGGTGAACGTGCCGCCGCCATGTATAGCCTGATCGGCTCAGCTCGCCTGAACGGTATCGATCCCGAAGCCTATCTGCACCACGTCATCGAGCGCATCGCAGATCATCCGACCAACCGCGTCGACGAACTGCTGCCCGGGAACGTCGCACCTCTGCTGCCTGCGTCTGCTCGCGTCAACCCGATTCGTTAGCCGTCGGCGCCTGCGCCGTCAACAAAATCCACGACGGTACTGATCCACTGCTTACCGATTATCCGTCCGGCTGCTCCTCAAAATTGAGGCCGTGCCAACATGCTATATATTGCTGACATAGTCGCAAATTTTGGGAGATAACGATGGTCAAGCTCCCCGATGATTCGAACACGGACATCGTGTTGAATCTGTCTCTCCCACGGGGAACGGATCTAGCGATTGCCTCATCCCTGAAGCGGTTCCTGGAAGAGTTTCTGACAATCGTTCTGGCTCAACCCAACTGGGAGTCCAGGATTTTGGGGCGAGCTGATGCGATCGCGCGTGCCTTTTCAGGTTTGGAGGCACCGTCGGCACCGTTGATTGAGGAGCGCATCCGGCGCCAGAAGACGATGCGCGAGGTTTTTGCCCGAGGTGACTGGCTTACAGCCGAGCAGATTAACGCGCTGCAGGTGACCCCACCCACCAACAAGGCGCAGCCCGCAAGTGACTGGAAACGCAGGGGTCGCATCTTCGGTGTGACGTTCAATGGCAAGGAATACTTCGCGGGTTACCAGTTCGATGCGATGTGTCAACCGCTCCAGGTCATTCGGGATGTCCTCGAGGCACTCGGTCCCGTCGAGGACAGCTGGAAGATAGCAGCGTGGTTCCATTTTCCGAACGGATGGATTGCCGACCTCAGAGGCCGTGAGGGTCGACCTGTTGCACCCAGGGATGTACTCGATCACCGTGATGAGGTTGTCGGAGCCGCGCATCGCAGGCTTGGCGGGTATGTTGCCTGATGGCCGGCCTACGCCTGCCAGGAACAGCGTCTATCTACGCTGACCTAACCGCCGCCGTCAACGTGGTCCGAGTCCAAGCTTACCCGTCGTCTCGCCACTCCGGGTTAATAAGGCGGATGTAAAGAATCCCGAACCTTGCGGCTCGACAGATTCCAAGGGCGGCCTCTCGCTCGGGGGCGACGACTTAGTAGCGCCGCCCAACTTTTTCCAGTTTCCCTGAAAACCCATCGTCGCCTTGGAGTCGAAGAACTCGTTCGCGTTCGTCAGGAAAAGCGACGCGGCGGCGACGTTGGCCCGAACAGTGCCACTTGCTGTTGCGTGAACACCCGAGGGCCCCTGCCCTCTGGCGGTGCGATCGTGCGCGGCTTGCTCCACAGTCTTGATAAGCCGCTTCCATTCACCGTCGGGCTTGAGCAACGCGCCGCGCAACCCTGTCACCATGCCATGGAGGGCCTCGCCCAAAGGCACATTGGCGTTGAAGGTACCCGTGTAAGTTGGAGAGGCCGATGGTGTAACCAAGGTGGCTACGGGCTGCTTGTCTTCAATCCACCATCCCGACGACGGGACCACCGCATTGACATTCACGCATGCGTAACGCATTCCCGGACATTGACCAGCGACCGACGGACGGATGTTGAAGTCACTGGGGTACGGCTTTGGCTTTGTCAACGTAAAGTCGGGTTGGCGCACATAAAACTGGCGCTGTGTCGCCTCCTCCTGGGTACTGAGCGTAAATTGACCGCTGGCACTCGTTTCGTCGGCCACTTTGGCTTGGAGAATCAGCGCGAATCGTTTGCGATCGGTGGTGGACTTCTCCAGATCAAGCACAATTATTAGATCGCATAACTCAGGCTTTTTGAGTGGGCCGGTTTTGGGAGGATCCCTCCACCTCGTCAGTGGTGTCCTGTGGGCAAATACGCCGATGATATCGAGCTCGCCGCCCGTTAGATACGGGCGCCACTCCTGCACGAGGAGATCTGGCGGGTTTACACGAGCCTCGCTACTTCAGGGACTTCACCGTTCCCCAAGACGTTGCCTGGAATCGCGCGGCAGGTCCGGATCGCATTCTCGGCAGCCTGTATGAGTACTTTGGGAGCTTTCATCGTGGCAAGAGTAATGGTGGTGAGCGCGACTTTACCCCAGCATAATCGCCTTGCTGCGTTAGATGCATACGTCGGCGTTGCGCGCCGTAGCCGCTCTTGTCGCACACACAGGCAGTGAGATTGACGCCAACTCTCTATTGGCTCAAGCGTATGCATGCCCCCGCGCCTTGATGGCCATTTCTTCTAGTTCCTACCATATTTTGGTAGGAATCAGATTGCCGTCCATGGTTTTTGATGAACAGACGGTGCTGGAGCAACGCTTACCCTGCCTGCGTCTTTCGACCGTCTTAAATCGCACACCGCTCGCAGGATAAAGAAGAATTCAAGACGAGCTGTTTTTTGCCGATATTGAAGCACGCCGGTTGTGCTGCAACCGGCGGAAAATTCATTTCAGTAAGGAAAACTCATGCAAAACCGGAGAACGGCTGCGGCATCAGCGCGCGCAGCCAGTCAATCGAAATCCTCGCGCGAAAATTTCCGCGACCTGTTCAGGCGGGCAGCCACCTGCCTCGTCCTGCTCGGCGTGATGCTGCTTCTGATACCCACCACCTGGCGCGTCGTCTATGCCGTTACCAGCCTGATTCTCCTGGTCGTCGCGTTCTCCATCAGGACCTTTCAGATATTCAATCCTAGCAGCTCCACGTTGACCGGACTTCGGGACAGGGTGCTGACCTGGTACAAAAGCCTCGATCCTCACCAGCAGCTGTATGTCAATGTGGTGCTCTGCATCCCGTTTCTCGGCTACACCTATCTGCTGGATGCCCGGACACTGTTTCCGCAACTGGGCATTCTCTTCTTCGCATACTGCCTGTGGGTTGCCGGAAAGGATGTTTACCGCATCTACGTCACCCTGTCAGGCGCCCTGATTGGCAAGGGGTTGATCGCCGTTGCGTTTGCCATCGGCTCCAATCTTGCATTCAGTTTTGCCGGCTGGTTTATCGGCGAACTGACGCATGTCCCACCCTCGACCTTCCCGCACACCTTGTCATTCCTGGCCATTCTGGCGATTCCCGTCCTTGCCATGACGGTCGGGGCGGTTTTCATTCCGGTTTCCATTGTTGCGGTTCCACTGGTTATCTACCTGTCCGGTGTCATGAAGCAGGCGCCCCGTTTCATGAAGTGGTTCCTGGGGCTGAACCTTGAAAAAAGCGGACATCGCTACACCGTTGCAACCCTGGTCTTCCAGCTGTTTTTTTACTCCACGCTCGCGTCAGTGGCGCCGCGGGTCTTCTTTCTCGTCCTGAACCGGTTCGGCCCGCAGATCGAGCGGACCATCGGGAATTCGATCTATGCATTCGACATGTATCCCGGTACGGAATGCAGGACGGCTTCCGGTTACCGGCAGGCGCCACTGGGTGACGAGAATTATGTTCTGGCCACCCGTCAGTCGGGCGGGGTGAAATTCGAACTCCCCAGAAAGTGCGCCCTCTGACGCCCCTCACCAGGGGGTAATCCAGGTCACGGCGCTTGCCTCAAGCCGCGTGGAGGGTGCCTCGTGGCACCGGGCCGCTACCTCCGCCGGTACGCCGGCCGCCACCTGCCCTGGGGGCCTGACTGCGCCGCGGTCAGGCCGGCGACAGATCCCTGTCGTGTCACGCGCCCCGTTGCCGGATAACGCACGCCCGTTTCGCCTGCCGGGTGGCCGGCCCGTTCCTGCGTCGGGTGCCCGCCCGCGGGTACCCGGATGCCCGTGACCGCCGGCCAGCGCAGCACAGGCGGGCCTTCGCGCGATATGGCCGGTTTGCCGCGATAATAGTGTTTATCGCCGTCAGCCTTTCCATTTCCCGTATAAAAGCGGCTTTCTGGCGTGCGGCCTGTGCGTAATCTATGCTGGAACTTCCCGCCTGCACCCAGCGTGATCCCAGGGTGCGCTGGAGTGCCGCCATGCCCCGTCCCGCCGCCGTCTCCCCCGAGCAGATCCGCACCGCCGTGCTCGCCATGCTGGCCGAGGCCGACGTCGAGGCCGACCGCGCGCCCACCCGCGAGCGCTTCCGCAAGGTGGTGTCAGTGCGCAAGCTGCGCGCGCGCCTGGGCGCCGGCGACCCGACGATGCTCTCGCGCACGCTGAACCTGATTGAGGCGGAAGTGGTACACGCCGGTCTCGCCCAGGTCGCGATTCCCGGACTGCCCGACGCGGTTGCGGAACAGATGCGCGCGCTTTGGCAGACGGCCGTGACTTTCCAGCTCGACGAGGTGGTACAGATGAAGGCCGCAGCAGCCGGGGCCGCCGGGGCGGCCGCAATGGCGGAGCGCGACGCCGGCCTGCGGGTCGAACTGCTGCAGGTAGAGCTGGCTGACCTGCGTGCGCAGATCTCGGTACGCGATACCGGGCTCGCGACCGTGCGCACGGAGCTGCGCACGGCCGCCGGAAGGATGGCGGAAGCGGACAGGGCGGCCGCGGACCTGCGTACCGCGCTCGCCTCCGCGAACGCCCGGCTCAGCACGGTCAACGACGGTCACGCGGCCGCGATCGCCGCGATCCACACCCGTTACGAAGGTCTGTCGCGGCAACTGCTGCAGGAGACCGAACACCAGCGACATGCGCTGCAGGTCGAGCGCGAGCGGCTGACCGGCCAGATCACGCAGGCCCAGGAGCGGATCAGTGCACTCGAGGGGTTACGCGACCACCTGCTGGCCGAACTCGCCGGGGCGCGCAACGCGCACCAGCATGCCGCCGGCGAAGCCGCCGCCCTGACAACCGTTATCGCCGGGCAGCAGGCGCTGCTGCAGGCGGCGCAGACCAGCGGACATGTGCCCGCGGCGGTCGCGACGCCAGGACGCCCCCGCAGGCGCGCGCTGGCACCGACGGCGGCGGCATCCCCCGCTGCGACAACCGCTTCGGCCCGGAGAAAAACGCGATGAATCCGGCCCACTGGATCGACATTGCCGCGTCGCCGCCGCAGCCGCTGCCGGATTCCATCGATGCGGCGCTCGACTACCTCGCCGGTACAACCGGCCACCCGGTCTACATCCGCTGGACGCTGTCGCGCCTGAAACGTGGCTGCCCGTCACTCGCCGACGCGAAACGGGAACACCCCACCGTGTTCGCGCTGCTGCTCGAGCACGAGGCGGCCGTCGAATACTGGGATCGCGGACGCCGGCGCATTGTCGCGGCAGACCATGCGCCCTCGCCCGAGGCCATACTGGAACGCACGCTGCACCAGCACCGGCGCCGTTTTCACCGGATCACCGACGGGAACGCGCGGGGGCTGGCGACGAACGAAGCGACAGGTGCCGCCACGGCGGTCTGGCTGGCCGTGCTCGAACCACCGCTCGCCGTCACCGCCGGCGTCACCCGTCCGCTCCCTCCCACCGGAAGATGGCTCGCGCGGGCGGGCCGCTTCGTCAACCCGTCTCCGGTCACGAACACCCTCGGTGTCGTCGACGATGCCCAGGCGATCGTCCTCTTCCTGCGCGATCGCGCCAGCCGCTCGCCGCACACGCTGCGCGCGTATCTGGCCGACCTGCGGCGCCTGATTGCCTGGTGCGCGCACCAGCAACTCGGGCCCCTGTCGGACCTCACGCGTCACGACCTGCTCGCCTACCGCCGTGCGCTCGAGCGCGGGCCCGGGTACGGCCGCGCCATGGACGAACCGGCGCTCCCCGGTACCCGTCACCGGGCTCACCCCGGTCGCCCGGCGACGCCGCACCCGCGGTCAGCGGCGACGCCATCGCGCGCACTCGCCGTCGTATCGAGCCTTTTTCGCTACTGGCTCAGGACCGGCTACCTGAGCGCGAATCCGGCCGCCGACCTCCCCGCGGGTGGCATCGCCCGCGTGGCCTGGACGCCCAACCGCATCATCCCGTCCAGCGTGGTCGCGCTGTGTGACGCGGTCATCGCCGGCGCCACGCCGGCCGGCATCGAGCCGCTGGTATGGGCCCGCCGGTGCGCGATCTGGTCGCTGTACCGGTACGCGGGTGTGCGGCTCGCCGAACTGGTGTGGTCGGAACCGCTGGGACTGCCGCGACTGGAGGTGGACGCCGGCGATCACTGGACCCTGCACGTGTGCGGCAAGGGTCGCCGGTTGCGCGCGATTCCGCTGCCCGCTGTCTGCGTGCCGCCGCTACGCGCGTACCGGCTTGCCCGTGGACTGCCGGCCACCCCCGCTCCGTTTGAACGGCTGCCCGTCATTCACAGCGAGCGGCGCGAGGCGCTCGGCACGAGCGGGCTGTACGACCAGGTCAAGGCGGTCTTCCATGCGGCGGAAGATCACGTTGCGCCCGGTGACGGTGCGACACTCACCCTGCTGCGCGCCGCATCGACGCACTGGCTCAGGCACGGCTACGCACGCACGCTGGTGATCGACCACGCCGTGCCGCTGCCGGTCGCGCAGCAGCTGCTCGGCCACGCATCAGTGCAGACGACGGCCGCGTACGCGAAAACGGATCTCACGCAGACCCGCGCCTTTGTGGAGGGGAGTTTTCCCGGGCCGGAAGACTGAAGGGTACGCGTGGCGATCTGCAATTGCCCCTGTAGCAGGATCCTGGCTATGGGGTATCAACCGCACTTACTGGCGAACATGCGGCGTTTGACACCTTTGGTTCGCGACCTGAGCACCTTCAGCGCGATGCTATATCGGGTGTATGCCACCGACGCAGCTGGAGTGACTCAAGCGCGACGAGATCGACCATGGAAAACGAGATAGCCCGAGTACCGCCGGGTATAGGCGCACCGAGGTCCTTCAAGGTGAGTTTAACTACTCAACGCGTGCGCCGCCCAGAATCCCAACCACCGTCAAAGCGACTTTCGCGCTTGTGCGATTCGAAGGGCGCATCAAACATCTCAATGTCGCTCAGGTAAAGCATCACCAGCACTTCGCCGGCACGCCCGGGTATCGCGTGTTCGTGAATCTCATAGTTCTCGGCATCATCGTTTGTGAACCATGCGTCAGCCGATTGCTTTCCCGACGACTGCTGAATATTGCTGCCACTTACGATGTCAAAGGCAAAGCTGGCTTCGTCAAGTTTCTGAACCAGGCGCCATCGCCGGGGAACATGGGGTGCAACTGCGCGCCAGCGAATGCCACGCGCGTCATAGCAGGCGACGATTACCGGTAAGGAGTCAACCTCTGCCATGCGGATAATGGCAGCCGCGACGCTTACCTCGAACGCCTGCGCGACTTCCCCGATCTGTTTGAACGTCGGAAGTCTCGGCCCCGACCGAATCGCCGGGTCAAACAAATAGCGTGGCATTAGCAGATGGGCGGCGTAGCTGTCCGCTTCCTTCTCCAGCTTCACGTCCGACGCCAGGTTTTCACTTTGATCATCGACGCGACAGCGGAAGGATTTTCCGCGGTGGAGATTCCAGTGCCCGAGTTCATGCGCAACCGAAAATCGCTCGCGTCCGCGATTCCCTGACGGCCTGATGGTCGCGATTGCCTGACTTTTGACCCCCACGAGTGTTGCCTCGCAGCCGTCAAGCTGTTCGTACCGAACGTCCATTCCCGCGTCACACGCAATAGCTTCAACGTCAAGCTCCGACGGAGATGAGATACCAAACCCGAAAATGAGTGCCTCGGCGCGCTGGCCGGGTGTCATTTGTTGTCCCCCTGGCCTTCTCGAAGCTGCTTGAGCTGAGCATAGAGTCTCCGGGTGTCAGCTTCCGACATTTCGCTCAGCTGGCGAGCAGCGAGGGTAACGTCACCGTCATTCGCGGCGGCGAGCAGGTAAGCCTTTATTTCGTCCAGCGATACCGAGGACGGCGAGGCTACCGGATCCTCTTGCGTCTGGCGACGCGCTTTCGCTGCGGCCAGTCGTTTGCGCCCCGCATCCCGACCTGCTTCTTCAATGCGGTTGGCCGCACGTAATTTCACTGCGTCTATATCTTGCCCTTCGAGGATTTCCTCATCGGACATTGACATCAGCTCGTGCATATACGAATCGAGAAAACTCGACGAGAGCTGGGGCTTGCGCGATGCGCTCATCCGTTCCTCCTTTCGTCTTCCATGAGTTTGAGCTTTCTCACCAGCCGCTTACGGGCGGCATCGTATTGTTTCTTGTCCATTTGTAGTGCTGCAGCGGCTTCAGTACCGCATCTACCAGCGGCCCACTCCCACGCGACCAGGGCTGCCTCTGCATCGTCAGCGAGAAGGTCCTCGACGCGAGCAGCCTGCTCAGCATCGGACGCCGCAATATCGGGGGTTAGCGTCTGAACCGGCTCCACGTTTCGAACGAGCAAGTCGGTCGCTTCCATGACGTCGTTGCTCTCCACAATGGTATCTCCGTCAATTGGCCCATTCGCATCGCGTTTGCGTGCGTTGCTAGCCATGCTGTCCAGGACGAACGCGATTACCGGAACCGCAGCGTAGCCGCGACGCCACACGCGCTCCCCACCCAGTAGCTTGGCGCAGGCCTCCTGAAGCAGGTCTTCATGAGATGCGGCACCGAGCCCGGAGAACGCCTGCCGGGCCATCCACTCGACACGAAGCCAATCGGCTGGCGACATTTTCTCCAGTTCCTGCCTGACCTCCACCAGACTCAGGCGGTCGTCAGTTTCGAGGGCTTCACTCATAGCTCCCGAACTCCCCTTATTGGTAAAGACTCCCCAAGCGCGTTCTACGGACGCTGCCGAAGAAAATTTTTGTTAAGACGTCCGCGAGGCCGTTCTGGAGAGTCTTACTAGGTATGGGCGACGCGTTTGATACTTTGCCGCTCCAGGTAAGCGGGCAGTCTGATGATAGTCGAACGCGAGACGCGCAACATCAATCGTTAGTCAGGCACGCGTACTTCGCGAGCCGACGGCTCCCGGAAACGGTCGAATTGACCGATGCACGAATGGACATGTATCGCAATATCTAGTACATCCAGCATAAAATGCACTATATGTTGTGACATTGGCAATACCATGTATAGCTGTTGAGCGGTAAGAATTACCACAAGTTCGCTGACAACGTATATCACGCGCTTTTTTAAGGACGTCACCCATGGCAACGCCAGAAATCACCTTTTTCCCCGTGGGCAATGGGGACATGACGCTTATCAAATTGTCCAGCGGACGGACTATTCTGATCGACATCAACATCCGGCAACCCGGTGATGGTGTACGTGACGTGCTCAAGGATTTGCGAGACAGACTTGCCGTCGATGAGGAGGGGCGTCCGTACGTCGATGTAATGGTCCTGAGTCATCCAGACCAGGACCACTGCCGCGGCCTGTGCGAGCATTTTTACCTTGGCTCGCTGATGGACTATCCAACGCAGGGCGGGCCGTCGAGAATTGTTATTCGGGAGATGTGGTCGTCGCCGCTGGTATTCCGCCGCGCCTCGAAATACCACACCCTGAGCGATGACGCGCGCGCGTGGAACACCGAAGCGAAGCGTCGCGTCGCGCTCTTTCGCGAAGAGGGTGCGCTGGAAGACGGCGACCGTATGGTGATTATGGGTGAGGACACGGACGGCAGGACCGACGATATTCTCGACATTGTCGTAAAGACTGACCAGCGCATCACTGCGGTGGCCGGCAAAGAGCAGGAGAACTTCAGTGCCCTGCTCCTGGCGCCGATGCCGGCTGACGACGAGCACGATGCCGATGAATTGTCGAAGAACGAGTCCAGCATCATCATCAACTATTCCATCGGCACGGGAGCAGTTCCAGATGCAGTGAAATTTCTGTCAGGCGGTGACGCAGAGGTCTACATCTGGGAAAAACAGTGGGAACGCCACAAGGACGATACACCGGCGCTGGAGTACGACTTACTGTCGACGCCTCATCATTGTTCGTGGCACACGCTCTCGTGGCACAGCTGGAGCAAGAAGAAGGAGGATGCCGAAGTGTCTTCCGACGCACGCAAGGCGCTGTCGCAGACGCGTGCGGGCGCTTACATCGTCGCCAGCAGTAATCTGATTCTCGACGACGATAATGATCCTCCTTGCATCCGTGCAAAGCGCGAGTACGAAGCTATCGCGAGGGACGCGTCGGGCAAGTTTGTAAACACCTCGGCCCATCCTAACGAGCAGAACCCCGAGCCTATGGTGTTCGAGGTGATGTCGGGCGGCGTCAAGGCAAAATGGAAGGTCGCTGCGACCCCTGCAGCGGCGGGTGCTGCCTCTGCATTCGGCTCGAAACCCCTGTCACACGGCTAAGGCTGGGGCTGTCATGAACGCACTACTGCAGGGTGCAATCCGGTCGCTCGAGGCGCATCCTGCGGTCGAGTCGGTAAAAGTCGAAGAGATTGCGGGCGGGGGGGCAAACGTCTACGCGACGTTTCTCGTTGAACTGCCATCGCGCTGGGCCGCTGCGGGCGAAAGTCCGAACGGTGTCCAGGCGCGAGAGGATGTGCTGGTCGAGTTTCCATCTGGTTTCCCGGATACGGCACCGCGATTCACATTGCGCGAGAATTTTCCGGACGCGTTGCCGCATATCTATCTGCACAAGCGCGGAAGTCGGGTGCCCCCCTGCATCACTTTCGGCGACAAGCTCGACGTAATGCATTCAGACGGTTTCTATCGTCTTGTCGACCAGATGTCGGATTGGCTTAACAAAGCTGCGGTCGACCAGCTGGCCATCAATGAGAAGGGTTGGGAACCGAGCCGAAGGGAAGTCGGCTTCAACTTCGTCGAAATGGACCCAGCAGAACATTTCGTCAAGCCGCCTTTTGGCGGATGGCGCCTGTTCATGTGCATGACATGCTGGAGCAAAGACGGCCGCTGGTCATTAGCGCGTGACCCTCAACCCAGGTCCCCGGTAGGCGATCCGACTTTCATGCACGAGTGGCTGAACGCGCACGGAATGACCGACACGACATACTTCGGGCGTGTACCTCTGGTTTTCTGCTGGCCGCAATCCGCTCCTGGTGAGCAACCCGCTGTTCATGAGCGATACAAGGCCGATACAGTCACGACGTTCGCGGAGCTTGCCGAGCAGGCGGCCGAGTGGGGCTGTCGAGTTGCACTGGACGATTTCATAAGTAACTTCAACCGTACTCTTGCAACGTCGAAGCGCAAGGCCAATGTGCTCCTGTATTTTGCGTTTCCGGTGCGCAGACCCACGAACATTATCGGCACCCAGAGCCAGTTTGAGATGATGGCCTACAAGATGCAACTCTCGCTGCCGACGAGACTGACGGTGGACGACACGACAGCGGTTGGCGCTGTTGCCTTCTCATCCCCCATTTCTCCGAAGCTGTTGAAACGGACGTCGGCGCTGCAGGAACAACCGAAGGAATTGCAACTGACATTTGCAGGATGCGGGAGTCTGGGGTCGAAGGTTGCCATGCATGTTGCGCGCGCGGGAGGCAGGGCGGCGCTGCTGATAGATGAGAAGCTTGTTGTCGCACATAACGTAGCCCGCCATGCACTGCTGCCTGATGACGTGAATAACTTGCACGGAAAAGCAGAGAGGCTGGCTCAGGTCATGGGGAGCTTCGCTTCAAAGCGCCCGAAGTTCGTCGCCTTTGACGTTCGCGGCCTGGACTTCAATGGAGCTAAATACCGGGATTTTTTTCGCGGCGAGCTATCGGTGGTTGTAAACACGACAGGCTCGCCTGCGGTGCGCGACTTCTTCGCAAAGGCGAAGTTTGACGCCCGTGTTGTTGAAGGCGCAGTTCTCCATCATGGAAACGCGGCATTCATGACCGTGGAGGGACAAGGCAGAAATCCCTCGACCATCGACCTGCTGTATCACTCATACGAACAGCTTCGCTCGCTCGGACTTCTGCGCGATGCGGGTGTAACCGCGGCGGCGAATGTTCTCGAGATCGGTATCGGCTGCCACTCGGTCACTATCCCTATGTCGGACGCGCGAGTCTCGCTCGTCGCAGCCGGAATCGGCCAGCGATTGCATCGATACGATGAGGTCGGTTTGCCCGAAACCGGTGCATCTTCCGTTGCATCTGTCGGCGACGACGGAATGTCCATTGTGTGGACGCACGACGAAGTTGGTGCAACGCACGTGGCGGAGGTATTTGACGGGAAGACGTGGACCGTCCGTGTGCTTGACAGGGCACACCAAAAAATTGCTGCTGACGTTGCTGAACATCCTGCGGTTGAAACTGGGGGCATTATCGTAGGAAACGTTTCCGCACTCACGAGAGAGATATTCATCACGGATGTCCTTCCCGCTTCGCCAGATAGCACGCGCGCGCCTGAGCGTTTCGTGCTCGGGGTTGCTGGAACCGTGGGCGCGATTCGCGACTATGAAGCGCTCGGTGGACACACGCTATGGTGCCTAGGGACATGGCACAGCCATCTGGCAGTGAGTGGGCCGTCGCAGATGGACAGGGACACAGCAAGATCTCTCGACGGCCAGATACGCCACGCAGCAGTGTTGCTAATTCGCCATCCGCATGGATACGCTGCACTGGTCCGCGATGGATCGCCAACCTGAATTCGCTTGCCTTCGATACTCGATATACGGGAAGAACATGGACGCTTTACAGCAAGTCGCACAGGTCGCTTCATCTGGAAAATCATTAAAGGCGCGAAATATGGTCTGGCTCGTCGCCGTCGGTGTTTTCGACGTAATCGTGTTGCTGGTTATCGCGTTTCATCACCCCATCGACGATTTCGTTGCGGACAAGGGAATGGCGTTGCGGACCGGGCTGTCCGTCTTTCTGCCAGTGCCGATCATCTTCCTTTCGTATCTGCTCTCGCACTCACAGAAGGCAGTCCTGGTGTTCTGGCGCATTCATAACCCGATGCCTGGTTCACGTGCGTTTTCCATGCATGCATTGACCGATGCACGGATTGATGTCGACTCGCTCAGAAAGAATGTAGGGGCATTTCCCAGTGATGAGCGAGATCAAAACTCGATGTGGTACAGGCTTTACAAGCAGGTCGAGAATGACAGTTCGGTGCTAGAGAGCCATCAGAAATACCTGATGTTCCGGGACGTCGCTGCAATGTCGTTGTTGCTCGTCCCCCTTGTGGCACTCGGCCTGTTTCTTTTTGGGAACACAACTTCAGCTGTTGGGTGGTCTGTGGTGGTTTTCGCAGCCCAGTATCTGGTTGCAGTGCTGGCAGCACGAAACTCTGGAATTCGTTTTGTTCAAAACGTTCTTTGCATCCATGCTGCAAAAAGGATCGGCAGCGCCCGGCGCGCAGCGTCCAGGAAAAAGTCCGACGAGAAGAGTTAAACCGGGTGCCATCGCGGTGTCACAGGTATCAAGATGAATCAGCCTGCGGTATCGCAACAAGAACTACCGAAGTAGCCTCACGATGACAAAAAGAGACTGCCGACTGTAGTATTAAATTACTAGAGGAAAGGTGTTGGTCATCCTTTCGATTCAGCGATGAGACCATGGATACGACTAGATGAGCGAATTGGCAAGAAATGAACACGGCGACGAGTGGACTGCACACGCCCTGAGAGACGACTATGTCCGCAACACGACCCCTAAGTTCGCCTGGTGGGTTTGCGCTTTTTGTGATGTCGAGGTCACTCCAGCAGCGGTATACGGCGTCAAGTTCGAGAAGAGAGCGTACTTTACGCTGGCTTCGCGGACCTCCCCCCACGCTAACGACTGCCCGTACGGAGATGCAGGTTTCGTTCAGTATGGGGTGAGAGCCACCCAGCCTCAGGCTCACAGGTTCAATGTGGACTTGCCGGAAAAGCTCGTCGCCCCGAGGCCGCCAAGGCAGGCTGGTGTAGCCGGACAGGGAAAGCCTAATGGGCTCGCCAGTGCGACCGAGATCCGCCGCAGGGTCAACGGCCTTGCAGCAACTGCGACCATCCCCAATCAATACACGACGAGCCTGTTGCAGACGCTGATAGATGCCCGAAAGGAGGCCATAAAAGCGATATACGGCCTCAAGAGTATCTCAATGCTACCGGCGGCGAAGCAGACGAGCGCCATGTTCGAGGTGCTGAAAAGTGTGCCACTCGATCTATATGGGATGGCAACGAACTACAACAGCGCATTCCACAAAACGACGAAGATGCCTTGGCGTGGAAACTTCATCTACTATGGCATGGCTGACGTCGCGGTTATATCAAATGGGTTCTTGCTGACGTCTCACGACCGGATCCCGAACGCAGATGCAACCTTGCCTCCTATTGCTGCTTACGTTGTCATCCAGTGTGATAGGGCAAATCCTGTCAATCGCATGGAAGGGCGGATGATAACGACCTTAAACGAGGCGGCCGGTGCAGTTGCTGGTAAGGTAGCTCACGCCGTTTCATGGAGCGCTTACGGGCAGCTCGTGATGAACAATACGGCAGGAGTGTACGAGCTGACCGTTACCCAGCCAAATCACATCGCCGTTTAAAAACGGCGTAGCCTAACTCCTTACCAACGCTGTCGAGGCCGAGCGAGTGGCGAGCGACGTTCTCAGGTTCGAACATGTCGAAATCGACAACGTCGACTTGCCCAACTCCCGCCCCCGCGAGCAAGTCTACGATCGGTGCGCAGAGCGATCCTGCGCCAAAGACGACTATCCAGAGCTAGGGAACTCGGCCGGCCATTCTTCCCTTTTCTGAAAATGTCTGTGCATGGCTTCGTTGCTTCTTTCATTGCGGGGTCTGGCAAGGTGTCGCCAGCCGTGACAGTGCGCCATCTAATCGAGTTACTTAACTCCGGACGCGCCAGTTGCCGCAGACGCGTTCTGCTTCTGTGCTGCCCGTGCATGAGTGTCGCTTTTCCCACTCACCGCACCGAGAGCGCTAGGTGGTACCGCAGACCCTGCTGGCGTTTTGACAGCGCTCAAGGTATCGCTGCGCGTCCACATGGGCAGCCAAGCCTGTGCGGGCACTGTCAGTTTGAAATAAATCACGTGAGCCAGAATCAGACCGACAAACAAGACAAATCCGACGGCTCTCAACGCCCACCGTTGCAGACAAAGGCGCCTGCGAAGGAACTTGAATACCCCAACGAACTGGCTCGCTATGTCTTTATATTGCTTCTTAATCAGCTCCTTTTGCCGCTCTATCTCCGCATCGAGCACAGCAAGCGTGTGGGTCTGGTTCCAAAGCACAAAAGCGACAAGAATTGCAAACACCCAGCAACCTACAAGGACGGCTGTATTAACCCAAAACTCATAGCCAATGACTTTCGCGTCCTTCATCTGACTTGCGACGACAATGGTTGCTACCGGGATACCCAGTATTTGCGTCTGAATGTCGGAAAAGGCCTTGTGTATCTTCCCCGCGTATTCGACCTTTGCTGCCTCTGTCGCGTCCCTCACCTTGTCATAAGAAAAGTCCGCGATGAACAACTGGTAACCGTCGCGCGTCTTCTCTGCAAGCTGGGAGAGATTCGAGAGCAGATGGACAAAACGCTGCTCCTTCGGCCAGCTCTCCAGTAGTGCTTTTACAGCACCTTCAAGGATGCCGAGCTTCTTTTCAACGTGAGCATCGTCGCCAACGAATGAAAGCAATTTCGCGATTGTCGCGTCATCGAGTGCGCGCAGGTCTTTAACCCCGTACTCGATGGGCAGCTCGAATTTGCCGCCATGGACAAAAACCAGCGCACCTTCGTCGCTATCCAGAAAAGCCGCCGCTTGCTTGAGCAGCTTAATCAGCCGAAGCACCTGGCGATATTTCTGCACATCGCTAGGAATCTCTCCATCGTTCTTCGCAAACTTGCTGTCGATGAGAAAGTAATCGTTCGGCTCCTTCAACCTATATCTGGTTGGCTGAAGAATTTCAGACAGGCTTCTAGCGAGGGCACCAAGACCCGTTCGCGGGTCCTCGAACACAACGTTAACTGTCGACCCGATGGCAAATTCATCGCTATCGGCGTCGAGACCGACAGCGTATTCGCGGGCGTCCGACAGGCACGTCGTCAACGCCTCATTTATTGATTCATTACTTACGGTGAGCGTTGCCGCGCGCCCCTCACCGAAGTCAGCGGCGCGGTAGAGCGTCAACAAAGTCTCGAACTTTGCATCACTCATCTTCGGCGTCCAGTTCCTTCTTAAGTGAGTCTGGCAAATTCTTCAACGTTAGCGTACCTTGTTCCTTGTTGTAGTTGACGTCACCGGAGCTGATTGCCTTCCGGTCGAACTCGAGCTTCCACAACTTGGTTGAGGCTTTGAACTTAACGAGTGGCTTCAATGCACTCTTGTCAGGAACGAAACCGTCCGAAAGCTGCAGGTCCGCGTCCGCAAGCGCACTACGAACGAGCTCCGGTTCCTGCGGCCACATCTCGTTGCTGAACCTCTCGATGATAAAGGATTCTTCTTTCCTGGCCAGGTCTTCGCATATGTCGACTACTTTCTGAAGCCAGGCATCACGTTCCCCGTCGTCAGGCAAGTGCCTGGCGGCAAAGGCTTGCAAGGCGCCCACAAGCTTCCTCGTTTCCTGTCGCGGCAAAACCGCGGAGTCGCATCCGAGGAAGTGGCGGAAGTACCCGGACACGTCGTCGGCCTTGGCGCCTTTCAGGAAGCCAATGTAACGCTCTTCCTTCTCACTCCAGCCCGTGAGGTCGATTCGGCCGGCCAGACGGAACTTATTGAGGTCGACGTGAGCACGGTCCTCAATGTCTAGTGTGTCGGTGATGGCGCTTCCCACGGTGTCTGTGACGATGGCGAACAACAGGAAGTCTCTCGCACCATTAAAGATGTGAGCGATAAGAACGTACCCACCCGTGGTCAATGGAGCTTCATCCGCCTTCCCTTTCAGGATATTCATCGCAGCGAGCGAGAATGCATAAAAATCGTCAGCTTTTTCTGTGAAATAAGCGCGGACGCGACGCTGCATCGGGTAAGTGTCTTCGTCATCCTCAAACTTCCCATACCCCTTGCCAGACTTGTCGCCGTACAAGGAATGAAGCGCGTCCACGAGACGTTGCACGGCCTCAGTTATCTCAATCGCATTGCCTCTGGGCACAATCTGGCCCTTCTCGTGCGTCACCTTCTCAAATTTGTGAACGACGAGCCCCCGGATTTCGTTTGCCACGATGCCCTCAGTAATTATTTCTCATATAGATAGCGTTCTAGTGGTCATCTAAAACTCTGGAAATCTAACACATGGCAGAAAACGGGGCATCAAAGAGAATTTCAGTGACGCGGAATGTCCACCTGATTCCGCATAACGTGAACTCACCCAGATTTTTGCGAACGCTCCTATGGCTGGTTACCGCGGCGACAATGCGAGCGAAGTGTGGATGCTTACGAAGTTGAGCTGTTGCGTCCGGATGCATGAGCCGTTGCCCGCCCCCCAGATTCGCGGTCGAGGAATCCAAGAGTCTCGTTCTGACGCAGCCCACATTGTGGAATATTCATGACTGACTCTATTCTTTCGGATCAGAAGCGCCACTACCTACCCCTTTGCCTATTCAAAGCCTGCGGGCCAGGACTTTGACGGCGAACCTGTCGCTGTCGTTTGACATTGCGGACTGGCGTGACACTTTTTATTTTCTGGTGACACTTCTTATTTCTAACATCACAATCCGGGTTCCCGCTCAAACACCATCTCCATCATTTACTTGACATCTAAACTATCGAAGACTAAATTAAGCTCGTAACCTACTCGAGGAACGAGCATGCGTATCGTCTGTATCGGGGGCGGCCCGGCGGGGCTGTACTTCGGGCTGTTGATGAAGGGTCGCAATCCGGCTCACGAGGTCACGGTAGTCGAACGCAACCGCCCGTACGACACGTTCGGCTGGGGCGTCGTCTTTTCGGACCAGACACTCGGCAATCTACGCAATGCCGACGCACCGAGCGCCGACCAGATTCTCGACGCGTTCAACCACTGGGACGACATCGAGATCCATTTCCGCGGCCAGCAGATCCGCTCGTCGGGGCACGGCTTTTGTGGCATCGGTCGCAAACGTCTGCTGAATATCCTGCAAGCGCGTTGCGAAGCGCTCGGCGTAAAACTGGTGTTCGAAACCCAGGTCACCGACGACTCCGTCTATCAAGCCGATCTGATCGTCGCCTGCGACGGCGCAAACAGCGCTGTCCGCCAGAAGTACGCCGCCACTTATCGCCCCGACATCGACATGCGCGACTGCCGCTTCGTCTGGCTCGGCACGCGCAAGCTGTTCGATGCGTTCACGTTCGCATTCGAAGAAACCGAATGGGGCTGGTTCCAGGCCCACGCGTATCGCTTCGACGACGAGACCTCGACGTTCATCGTCGAAACGCCCGAACATGTCTGGCGCGCGGCCGGTCTCGACAAGATGGAGAAGGAAGAAAGCATCGCGTTCTGCGAGAAGCTTTTTGCGAACTATCTCGACGGTCAGCCGTTGCTGTCGAACGCTGCGCATCTGCGCGGCTCGTCGCAATGGATTCGTTTCCCGCGCGTCGTCAATCAGGAATGGGTGCATTGGCGCAGCAACGAAGACGGTAGCACTACGCCGATCGTGCTGATGGGAGACGCGGCGCACACCGCGCACTTCTCGATCGGCTCGGGCACGAAGCTCGCACTCGAAGATTCGATCGAACTCGCCAACAGCATCCGCGCGCATAGCGACGATCTCGCCGCGGCGCTCACGCACTACACGGAGGTGCGCAGTGTCGACGTGCTGCGCATCCAGAATGCCGCGCGCAATTCCACCGAATGGTTCGAGCACGTCAGTCGCTATACGGCGCTCGAGCCCGAGCAGTTCGCGTACTCGCTGCTCACACGCTCGCAACGCATCTCGCACGAAAATCTGCGCGCACGCGACGCCGGCTATCTGTCTACGTTCGAAGACTGGCTTGCCGCACGTGCCGGTGTCGAACGGCCGCCGGCGAAGCGCTCCGTGCCGCCGATGTTCACACCGTTTACGCTACGCGGCGTCACGCTAAAAAACCGCGTCGTCGTCTCGCCGATGGCGCAGTACTCGGCGGTCGATGGTGTTGCAGGCGACTATCACCTGATGCATCTCGGCGCTCGCGCCATGGGTGGCGCCGCGCTAGTGATGGCCGAGATGACCTGCGTGTCGCCTGAAGCGCGCATCACGCCGGGCTGCCCCGGCATGTACGCCCCCGAACATCTGACCGCATGGAAACGCATCGTCGATTTCGTGCATAGCCAGACCGACGCAAAAATCGGCATCCAGCTCGGACATGCCGGTGCAAAAGCGTCGACACGCGTGAGCTGGGAAGGTATCGACCAACCGTTGCATGACGGCAACTGGCCACTCGTGTCGGCATCGCCACAGCAATATCTGCGCGGCGTCAGCCAGCAATCGCGCGAAGCGAGCGTCGACGAGCTGCGCGCAATTCAAGCGCAGTTCGTGCGCTCGACTGAAATGGCTGCGGCTGCCGGCTTCGACTGGCTCGAACTGCACTGTGCGCACGGCTACTTCCTGTCGAGCTTCCTGTCGCCGCTCACCAACCACCGCACCGACGAATACGGCGGCTCGCTGCAAAACCGCCTGCGCTATCCGCTGCAAGTCTTCGCGGCAATCCGCGCCGTATGGCCCGCAGATAAACCAATTTCGATCCGCATTTCCGCACACGACTGGGTCGACGGCGGCACCACGCCCGACGACGCCGTCGAGATCGCGCGTGCATTCAAGGCCGCGGGCGCGGACATGATCGACGTATCGTCGGGTCAGGTCAGCAAGAAAGAGAAGCCCGTCTACGGTCGCATGTTCCAGACGCCGTTCGCCGATCGCATCCGCAACGAAGCCGGCATTGCGACGATCGCGGTCGGCGCGATTTCGGAAGCCGACCACGTGAACAGCATCATCGCCGCCGGTCGCGCGGACCTGTGTGCGGTGGCGCGACCGCATCTTGCGAATCCGTCGTGGACGCTCAACGAAGCCGCCAAGATCGGTTATTTCGACGTTGCATGGCCGAAGCAATACACGGCGGCCAAGTCGCAACTCGAACGGAACTTCGAGCGCGAACGCGCCGTCGCGCTCGCGAACGCGCAACTGTCGCCGCTCGAAATCGCGCAACGCGCGGAAGGCACGGTATGAATACGAGCACGTCTAACTCATCGCTTGCCGGGCAGCATGCGGTCGTTACTGGTGGCGGCAGCGGTATCGGCGCTGCCACTGCGGCCATGCTGCTGCGCGCCGGTGTCCGCGTCACGTTAATGGGTCGCGATGCTGCAAGGCTTGCAACGCAGAGCGACAAACTCGCCGCACCGGACAGCGTCAACAGCGTGAGCGTCGATGTAACGCAGGAGGCCGCGGTCGAAGCGGCGTTCGCAGCCGCTACCGCCCGCTTCGGCCCCGTCGACATCCTCATCAACAACGCAGGGCAGGCACAAGCTGCGCCTTTCGCGGCAACCGATACCGCCCTGTGGCAACGGATGCTCGACGTCAATCTGACCGGCGTGTTTCTGTGCACGCGCGCCGCGTTGCCGGCGATGCTCGAGCGTGGCTTCGGTCGTATCGTCAATATCGCGAGCACTGCCGGCCAGACCGGCTATCCGTATGTCGCCGCTTATTGCGCGGCCAAGCACGGTGTGATCGGTCTCACGCGTTCGCTTGCACGCGAGGTCGCGACTCGCGGCATTACCGTCAATGCCGTGTGTCCGGGTTATACGGAAACCGAACTGCTGCAAGCCTCACTCGATCAGATCACGAAGAAAACCGAGCGCAGCGAAAAGGAAGCGCGCGATGCGCTGCTGCGCCAGAATCCGCAACGCCGTTTCATCGCCCCCGACGAAGTCGCGAGCACCGTGCTGTGGCTGTGCGCAGCAGGTTCCGAATCGGTCACGGGTCAATCGATTTCCATCTCCGGTGGAGAAATCACATGACGCAGGCCGCCAACGCAAAGAAGACCGCCGCCAGCGACGCCAAAGCCGCACGCAAAGGCGTCGCCAAACCCGCCGATAACGTCGTCGACCTCGAAATGAGCACCGGCGCCGACAGCCATATGGGGCTGCGTCTATGGCTGCGCATGCTGACCACGACGAACCTCGTGCAAGCGGAATTGCGCAGGCGCCTGCGCACCGAGTTCGATACGACGTTGCCGCGCTTCGACTTGATGGCGCAGCTCGAGCGCCACCCAGAAGGCCTGAAGATGACCGAACTCTCGCGCCGTCTGATGGTGACGGGCGGCAACATCACCGGCATTACGGACCAGCTCGAAAACGAAGGATTCGTCGTGCGGGACGTCGATCCGAACGACCGCCGCTCGATCAGCGTGCGACTCACGCCAGAAGGCCGCGCGTCATTCGACAAGATGGCGATCGCACACGAGCAATGGGTCGTCGAACTGTTCGGCGGTCTCGGCCTCGATGAAAAATCGCGGATGCATCAGCGTCTCGGCAAGCTCAAGAAGCATCTGCTCGACAACGTCGAGCGCTGATGCGCACGCACTGGGGGAACAACCCATGACTTCACCCGATACCGGCTCGCTCGTCGACAAGCTGCTTGCGGGCAATCGCACGACGCTCACCGGCTACGCTGCGCAGCATTTCGGCTGGCGGGTAGTTGACGGCGTCGCGACTGTCACGCTCAATCGCCCCGAACGCAAGAACCCGCTGACGTTTGAGTCGTACGCTGAACTGCGCGACCTGTTTCGCCAGCTCGCCTATGCCACCGACGTAAAGGCCGTCGTAATCCACGGCGCCGGCGACAACTTCTGTTCGGGCGGCGACGTGCACGAGATCATCGGGCCGCTGATCGATCTGCCGATGCCCGAACTGCTACTGTTCACGCGCATGACCGGCGACCTCGTGAAAGCGATGCGCCATTGCCCTCAACCGATCGTCGCAGCCGTCGACGGTGTCTGCGCTGGCGCCGGCGCGATTCTCGCGATGGCCGCCGACCTGCGGCTCGGCACCGCACGCAGCAAACTCGCGTTCCTGTTCGCGCGCGTCGGTCTTGCGGGCTGCGATATGGGCGCGTGCTCGATCCTGCCGCGCATCATCGGCCAGGGGCGCGCAGCCGAACTGCTGTTCACCGGTCGTTCCGCAAGCGGTGACGAAGGCTACGCGTGGGGCTTCTACAACCGCTTGTGCGAGCCGGATGCGCTGCTCGAAGAAGCCGCGCGCCTCGCCGCCGACCTTGCTGCAGGACCGACATTCGCACACGGCATCACGAAGAAGATGCTGCACCAGGAATGGAGCATGAGCATCGACGAAGCGATCGAATCGGAGGCGCAAGCGCAGGCGATCTGCATGAACACTCGCGATTTCGAGCGTGCGTATCGTGCATTCGCTGCGAAATCGCGCCCTGTGTTCGAAGGAGATTGATGTGAGCGCATCCGTTCAAACCGATCTGCACAGCGCGCTCGCGTGGCCGTTCTTCGAGGACCACCACCGTGCCCTCGCCGCCGACATCGAAAGTTGGGCCGCCACTCATCTGCGCGACGTGCCGCATGATGATGTCGATGCGACCTGCCGCAAGCTCGTGCGCGATCTCGGCGCCGCTGGTTGGCTGAAGTACGGCGTCGGTGGCACGGCCTATGGCGGTCACGGCGACGGCATCGATGCACGCGCCGTCTGCCTGCTGCGCGAAACGCTCGCGAAACATTCCGGACTCGCCGACTTCGCACTCGCGATGCAGGGACTTGGTTCCGGTGCGATCTCGCTGGCAGGCACGCATGAACAGAAGTCGCGCTACCTGCCGCGCGTCGCGAACGGCACTGCCCTCGCCGCCTTTGCACTCTCTGAGCCGGACGCGGGCTCCGACGTTGCAGCGCTTGCGCTGTCCGCGCGCCTCGACGGCGACGCGTGGGTACTCGATGGCGACAAGACGTGGATTTCCAACGGTGGCATCGCCGATTTCTACGTGGTCTTCGCGCGCACCGGCGAAGCGCCGGGCGCACGCGGCATCAGCGCGTTCATTGTCGACGCCGATACGCCGGGCCTGCAGATCGCCGAACGCATCGATGTAATCGCGCCGCATCCGCTCGCACGGCTGCATTTCGCAGGCGCACGCGTGCCGCGCAGCCATCTGCTCGGAACACCTGGCGAAGGCTTCAAGATTGCGATGCGCACACTCGATATCTTCCGCACCTCGGTGGCCGCCGCATCGCTCGGCTTCGCACGCCGCGCGATGGCAGAGGGACTTGCTCGCGCCGCATCGCGCAAGATGTTCGGCCAGACGCTCGGCGATTTCCAGCTGACGCAGGCAAAACTCGCGCAGATGGCGTTGACGATCGACAGCAGCGCTCTGCTCGTCTATCGCGCCGCATGGCTGCGCGATCAGGGCGAAAACGTCACACGTGAAGCCGCGATGGCGAAGTGGCACGCGAGCGAAGGCGCCCAGCAGGTAATCGACGCAGCCGTGCAGCTGTGGGGCGGCATGGGTGTGCAAAGCGGTACCGTCGTCGAAACGCTGTACCGAGAGATCCGTGCGCTGCGCATCTACGAAGGCGCGACCGAAGTGCAGCAGTTGATCGTCGGGCGCGATGTGCTGAAGGCGCACGCCGCAAGCATGGAGCAAGCGCGATGAACGCCGCGACGTTCGACATGCCGGTGCGCATCCGCTTCGGCCATTGCGATCCGGCCGGCATCGTGTACTTTCCGCATTACCTGGTGCTGACCAACGCGCTTGTCGAAGACTGGTTCACCGACCGCCTCGGCATCGACTACGCGCATCTGATCGCGCAGCGCCGCACCGGTCTGCCGATCGTCAAGCTCGACTGCGAGTTCTCGCGCCCGAGCCGGATGGGCGAGACCGTTACGCTGTCGCTCACGCTCGCATCGGTTGGTCGTCGTTCGCTCGGCATCGACATCGTGTGCCGGTGCGGCGACGAGTTGCGTTTTCGCGCGCATCAGGTGCTGGTCACGACTTCGCTTGAAAGCGGTCGCTCGATCGACATACCCGGCGATATCGCGACCGCACTCGCAGCACTCGCACCGACATCCCTCTCTACCGACACTACCGATAACGAGGAAACCCGCTCATGAAACAAGCTCTTCTGCCTGCCGGCTGGACACCGCCGCGCGGTTACGCGAACGGCGTTGCGGCTAGCGGCGTTCAGGTCTTCATCGCCGGTCAGATCGGCTGGGACGCGCAAAACAACTTTCACACCGATGCATTCGCCGAGCAGGCCGTCCAGGCATTGCAGAACGTCGTCGCCGTGCTGCACGAAGCCGGTGGCAAGCCCGAACATCTGGTTCGCATGACCTGGTACATCACCGACAAGCGCGAGTACCTTGCCTCGCTGAAGGACATCGGCCGTGCGTTCCGCGAGCTGATCGGCGACTACGACATCGCCATGAGCGCAGTCCAGGTCGTCGCGTTGATCGAGGATCGTGCGAAGGTCGAGATCGAAGCCACCGCAGTTATTCCCCACGAAGCGCAGTAACGCCCGGGAGCCTCTGATGGAACCGTCTGCACACGTCGACACTTTTGCGCGCGATCATCTGCCGCCGCAGTCGCAATGGCCGGTGTTTCTGCTCGATAATCCGGACCTCGCTTATCCGGCGCGCTTCAACTGCGCGACCGAACTGCTCGACCGTACGATCGAAGCGGGACATCGCGACCGGCCGGCGATCTGGTCTGAAGTCGACGGCAAGCCGCACGCGACGACCTATGGCGAACTGCTCGCACTGGTGAACCGCACAGCACACGTACTGACGGACAAGATGGGTTTACAGCCCGGCAATCGCGTGCTGCTGCGCGGACCGAATACGTTGCAGATGGCGGTGGCATGTCTCGCCGCGCTAAAGGCAGGCCTCGTCGCCGTACCGACGATGCCGTTGCTGCGCGCCAAGGAACTCAAACAGATCGTCGACAAGGCCGAAGTCTCGGTTGCACTGTGCGATGCCCGGCTCGCCGATGAACTGGCGCGTTGCCGCGATCCACAAGACGAGTTCTTCTGCCCCGGGCTCACGCAGGTTTGCCTCTTCCACGACGACGCGCCCGATTCGCTCGACACACTCGCCACTACACAACCCGACCATTACGACGCGTGCGACACCGCCGCCGACGATGTCTGCCTGATCGCATTCACCAGCGGTACAACTGGCGCGCCGAAGGGCTGCATGCATTTTCATCGCGACGTGCTCGCGATGTGCGATCTGTTTCCGCGCCATGTGCTGAAGCCCTCCGCAGATGACATCTTCTGCGGTACGCCGCCGCTCGCGTTCACGTTCGGACTCGGTGGGGTGCTGTGCTTTCCGCTGCGTGTCGGTGCATCGACTGTATTGATCGAGAAGCTGACACCGGAGACGTTGCTGCAAACCGTCGAACGCTTTCGCGCAACCGTCATGTTCACCGCGCCGACCTTCTACCGGCAGATGGCGCCACTGATCGGTCGCTTCGATACATCGAGTCTCGTCAAGACGGTATCGGCCGGCGAAGCACTGCCCGACTCGACACGCGAATTGTGGCGCAATGCGAGCGGGATCGAGATGATCGACGGTATCGGCGGGACGGAGTTAATCCACATCTTCATCTCGTCGGAAGGCGCGAACGTACGGCCGCATGCCATTGGTCGCGCGATACCGGGTTACACGGTGTGCGCGGTCGACGACGACATGCAGCCCGTGCCACCCGGCCAGATCGGTAAGCTCGCTGTGCGCGGACCGACCGGTTGCCGCTATCTCGCCGACGACCGGCAGTTGAAGTTCGTGCGCGACGGCTGGAATCTGCCTGGCGACGCGGTCTATCTCGACGAAGACGGCTACGTGTTCTACCAGGCGCGCGCCGACGACATGATCGTTTCATCGGGCTACAACATCTCCGGGCCGGAAGTGGAAAGCGTGCTGATGCAGCATGCGGCCGTCGCGGAGTGCGGCGTGATCGGTGTGCCCGACGAAACCCGCGGACAGATCGTGAAGGCATTTGTCGTGCTGCATCCGGGCTTCAACGCAGGCGACACGCTCGCCACCGAGTTGCAGGACTTCGTCAAACGCACCGTCGCGCCGTACAAATACCCGCGCGTGATCGCCTTTGTCGAGGCGTTGCCGCGCACCGAAACGGGCAAGTTGAAGCGCTTTGCATTGCGCACGATGTAACGCACCGATGTAGCGACGCATAGCCGGACAAATAGAGCCACGGCTCGGTCGGGTGTCGATATGATGGTGCCTCGCCGCCACTCTCCCGAGCCGCCATGCTGACTGTCCATCACCTGAACAACTCCCGTTCGCAGCGCGTCCTGTGGCTGCTCGAAGAACTCGGTGTGCCGTACGAGATCAAGCGCTACGAGCGCGATCCGAAGACGATGCTCGCGCCGCCCGAACTGCGTGCGATCCATCCGCTCGGCAAATCGCCGGTCATTACCGACGACGGGCAAACCATCGCCGAATCCGGCGCGATCATCGAATACCTGCTGGACCGCTATGGCAACGGCCGGCTCGCGCCGCCGGCGGGCACGCCCGAACGCCAGCGCTTCACCTACTGGATGCATTACGCGGAAGGATCGTTGATGCCGCCGATGCTGCTGAAGCTCGTTGCGTTGCGCATCGCGAGCGCGCCGATGCCGTTCTTTGCGAAGCCGATTGCGAGGAAGATCTCCAGCACGCTGCAATCTAGCTTCGTCGATCCGCAGATCGGACTGCATCTGTCGTATATCGACGATGCGCTGCGACCAACTGGCTGGTTTGTTGGCAACGATCTCAGTGCCGCCGATATCCAGATGAGTTTTCCGCTCGAGGCTGCTACAGCGCGCGGCGGCTTCAAGGACAAATTCCCCGCGCTGAACAGCTTCGTCGAACGGATTCATGCACGGCCCGCGTATAAGCGCGCGCTCGAACGCGGCGGTCCGTACCAACTGCTGAGCTAACCGCTAACCGTTCGCCGCATCCAGCTGCGCACGCTCGCTCGGCGCAGCCGGCTCGGGCAACGTGAACAGCGACAGAAAACGCTTCACCGCCGCCTTGTTGCCTTCGATCTGAACATCGCCGGCGCGCAGCGCTTCGTCGAGCTTACGTCCACCGTAAGCGATTGCAGCAAGCGTATCCGGATCGCTTTCGATAATCGCATCGGGTTGGTCCGCGTTGCCGCGCCCGATCGTCAGTTGGCCGTCGTCGATCCGCGCATCGAAGCGGTACGCGCCCATTCGCAGTTCATAACGGGCGTCGAGTCCGGCCGCCGCGTCCTCGTCGAACATCGTTCTGAACGACAGGATCAGCGAATCGATGCTCATCGGTAAATCGCGTGGCAGCGTCGGCGAGCGAGCGCCCCAGCGCCCTAACTCCATCATGATCGGACCGAGTTCCTGTCCCCATTCAGTCAGCTCGTATACCCACACGCCCGCCGGCGGCGGCAGCTGACGCCGACGTACGACGGCTGCCAGCTCCAGCTCGTCGAGACGCTGCGTGAGCACATTCGGGCTAATGGTCGGCAGGCCGGCGCGCAGATCGGTAAAACGCTTCGGCCCGAGAACCAGTTCGCGCACGACGAGCAGCGCCCATCGTTCGCCGACCAGATCGAGCGCATGCGAACTTGCGCAACCGTCGTTATAGCTTCGTTTGATGGCCATGACACCGTCGCTCAAAAGACATACTGTGCGGCAGTATAGCCCACCAATCCAGGATCAGGAATCGTTAGTTGTTTTTTAGGAGTAACGAGTGCTAGACTGGAATTTCCCTATCCTGACCAGGAGTTGATCATGTCGAGACCCGATCCGTACCTGATGTTCGACGGCACTTGCGCAGAAGCCATGCGTTTCTATGAACGCACGCTGGGCGGCAAGATCGAGGCCATGCTGAAAACCAGCGACACACCGATCGCGCACCAGATGCCGGCCGCCAGCGCCGGGCGTATCATGCACGCGGCACTCGAATTCGATGGCGGGATGTTGATGGCGTCGGACACGATGATGGGCGAGCCGTATGAAGGCATGAAGGGTTTCATGCTGGCGCTGCGGTATTCGACCGTTGCCGAAGCGGAACGCGTCTTTGCCGCACTCAGCGAAGGCGGTAACGTCACGATGCCGATGCAAAAGACCTTCTGGGCCGAATCGTTTGGCATGGTGGTCGATCGCTTTGGTACGTCGTGGGCAATCAACGGTGTGCCGGTCGCACCCGATGCGCTGTGCAAGCAATCGTAGGTGTCACACACAAAACGTAGGAGCAACTGCATGACCCACAATATAGAGGGCCGCAAGCGCTGGCTCGCGCTCATCGTGCTCTGTCTCGGCGTGCTGATGATCGTGCTCGACACGACCATCGTCAATGTCGCGCTGCCGTCTATCGCAGCCGATCTCGGCTTCTCCGAGACCTCGCTTGTGTGGGTTGTGAATGCGTACATGCTGACGTTTGGCGGCTTTCTGCTGCTCGGCGGGCGCCTCGGCGATCTGTATGGGCACCGCAGGCTGTTTCTCGGCGGCATCGTGCTGTTTACGGTTGCGTCGCTTGCGTGTGGGCTCTCGAATTCGCAGGTGCTGCTGGTCTGTGCGCGCGCCGTGCAGGGGCTGGGCGGCGCGGTGGTGTCGGCGGTATCGCTGTCGCTGATCATGAACCTGTTCACCGAACCCGCCGAACGCGCGAAGGCGATGGGCATCTACGGCTTCGTGTGCGCGGGCGGCGGCAGTATCGGTGTGCTGCTCGGCGGGCTGCTGACCAACGTACTGAGCTGGCACTGGATCTTCCTCGTCAATCTGCCTATCGGCATTGCGGTCTACGCGCTGTGTATCGGCCTGCTGCCCGACGGCCGTGGCCATGCGGAAGGCGAAAAGCTCGACGTGGCCGGTGCCGCAACCGTGACGGTGTCGCTGATGCTCGCGGTCTATGCGATCGTCAACGGCAACGAGGCAGGCTGGACCTCTGCACAGACGCTCGGACTACTGGCCGCCGCTGTCGTGCTGTTTGCTGCGTTCCTGCTGATCGAGGCACGCGTACAGCATCCGCTGATGCCGCTTGGCCTGTTCCGCCTGCGCAACGTCGCGGTGGCCAACGTGGCTGCTGTGCTATGGGCCGCGGCGATGTTCGCGTGGTTCTTCATCTCGGCACTGTATCTGCAACGCGTACTCGGTTACCGGCCGCTGCAGGTCGGCCTCGCCTTCCTTCCCGCCAACGTGATCATGGCGTTCTTCTCGCTGGGTCTGTCGGCAAAATTCGTGATGCGCTTCGGTATCCGCATACCGCTCGCCGTGGGGCTGGGCATCGCTGCCGTGGGGCTGTTGCTGTTTGCTCGCGCACCGGTCGATGGACACTTCGTCGTCGACACCTTGCCCGGCATGCTGCTGCTCGGCTTCGGTGCCGGCATCGCGTTCAACCCAATGCTGCTCGCCGCCATGAGCGACGTGGAGCCGGGCGAGTCGGGTCTTGCTTCGGGTATGGTCAACACCTCGTTCATGATGGGCGGCGCACTCGGCCTCGCCGTGCTGGCAAGTCTCGCTGCCGCGCGCAGCGAAACGCTCGCTGCAGCGCACGCGCCGGAAGCGGTGGCGCTAAACGGCGGTTATCACGTGGCGTTCGTGTTTGGCGCGGTGTTTGCGGCGCTCGCAGCACTCGTGGGTGGGCTCTTTCTGCGCGTCGGCCTGCACGCAGGTGCGCCCGAAGCAGCACACGGCGCGCAGGCCGACGACACCGGTGCGGCAACCGGCAATACGTGACACGAAGGGGCGGTGCGCGGCATCGCCCTTCGCGTCAGCTTCATCTGAGCAAGATCGATCAAATGAGCGGCAACGACGCTAGCTATGCTGGCTTCATGCTGACATGAGAGTTGACGATGAACCCGGTAGGCAAGGCACTCTGGTTTATCGAAAGCCACTTCGCGAAAGAGCTGACGCTCGATGACATCGCGAACGGCGGATGCGTGTCGCGCTTTCATCTGGCGCGCGCATTCGAAGCGGCAACCGGCTACCCCGTGATGCGCTATGTACGCGGACGCCGGTTGACGGAAGCGGCCCGGCACCTGGCCGACGGTGCGCCGGATATCCTGGCGGTCGCGGTCGAAGCGGGCTACGGCTCTCATGAGGCATTCACGCGCGCGTTTCGCGAGCAGTTCGGGCTCACGCCCGAGGCGGTGCGCGCACAGGGCCGTGTCGACGGTCTCACTCTCATGGAGCCGCTCAGAATGAATCAAACCTTGCTAACCGATCTGGCGCCGCCGCGCTTCGAAACAGGTGCTCCGCTTTGCATCGCGGGGCTCAGCGAACGCTACACGTGCGACACCAGCTCCGGCATTCCCGCGCAATGGCAACGCTTTTCCGCTCACTTCGGCAACGTATCCGGCCAGGTCGGTATGGTCGCGTACGGCGTCTGCTACAACGCCGATGAAAGCGGCAATTTCGACTACATGTGCGGCGTCGAAGTACGCGATTTTTCTGGCGTGTCGGCGCCCCTGACGCATCTGCGGATTCCCGGGCAGCGCTATGCGGTGTTTGCGCATCGTGAGCATGTTTCGACGATCCGCCGCACGTGGAGCACGATCTGGAACAAGTGGCTGCCGGAGTCGGGCCATGCGCCCGCCGACGCGCCCTCGTTCGAGCGCTACGACGAAGCGTTCGATCCCGTCACCGGTATGGGTGGCTTCGAAATCTGGTTGCCGCTGAGAAGCTGACGCTCAGGCCGCGGCAGTCGCCACCCGCAGCGACTCCACGCCCCGCAGGTTATTGCGCGGATGCCAGATCAACTGATCCAGATTGGTCGGTTGCATGTCCGGAAAGCGACCCAGCAACGCGCCGATCGCCACTTCGATTTCAAGCTGCGCGAGCCGCGCGCCGAGGCAATAGTGAATGCCGCCGCCAAACGCCAGTGACGGCACATTGCCCTCGCGGCTGAAATCGAGCTGATCGGGATGCGCAAACACCGCGGGATCGCGATTCGCCGCGCCGACCAGCATGAACACGATGGTTCCGCGTGCGAGGGTAGCGTCACCGATCGCGACGTCCTCGAGCGCGGTACGTACCACCATCTGAACCGAGCTGTCGTAACGCATGCATTCCGTGATCGCCTTCGGAATCAGTGCTGGGTCGCGCTTGAGCGCAAGGAGCTGCACCGGCTGACGGAACAGTGCGATAAATGCATTGCCGATCATGTTCGACGTGGTTTCGTGGCCGGCGATGAACAACAGGATCACGTTCGAAATGATTTCCTCGTCGCTCAGCGTTGCGCCGTCGTCCTCGACGCTCACCAGCGACGAAATGATGTCGTCGCCAGGGCTGGCACGCCGCTGCTCGACCACTTGCCGGAAATACCATTCAAGCGTGAGCGCGGCTTCGTTTGCCTCGGCTAGCCGCGCTTCGTCGAGCGGCGCGAGATCGAATGCGGCGATCAGACGGCTGGCCGCCGCGCCGAGTTTCAGGCCATCCGCCGGCGAAATACCCAGCAAACGACAAATGATTTCAACCGGCAACGGCAACGCGTATTCGGCGACCAGATCGAATTCGGCCTTCGAGCCAATCCTGGCGAGAAGATCGTCGCTCGTCATCTCGACGATTTCCCTCAGCTTTTCAATCTGTTTCGCATTGAAAGCCTTCATCAGAAGCGTTCTCAACCTGGTGTGAGAAGGCGGATTCATCATCAGGAAGGTCCGGCTCAATGCCTGAAACACCGGGTACTGGGTCGCCGCCTCCCCGTAACGCACGCTCACACTTTGCAGATAGGTTTTGCCCATGCGCCGGTCGCGCAGCAACGCATCGATGATTTCAAAGCGGCCCGTCACCAGGACGTTGGGCGCAACGGGCAGCAGCGGGCCCGCTTCACGCACCTTCTCGTATATCGGGTAAGGATCGGTGAAAAAGGCCGGCGATGAAAAGCTTGCGAAATTCATCATGCAGGTGGATTCCAGAAAGACGGTTGGACGATCGTTCGCGCTGCATACATCAGCGATAACGGTTGGCGAGCCCATTTATTTCACTACCGCAGCGGATTTTTACCGAAGAAGGTCTGTTTCCGCACCGCCTTCTTTGTATCTCAATGTATCTGCACCGCTCGCCGGTACACAACGATTCGCTAGCGCCCATTGCGGACATAAGCCAGATACGTCCCGGGAGCCAAATACCTCCAAGCCAGTTTATCTGGCTTTGCTAACCCGAAACGCAGACGGGTGTTTGCGTCCAGAACCATTCTCTTGAGGTGAAAATCATGAAAGTCATTCAATCGCTCATCGTCGCTGCTGTTGTTGCTCTCCCGGCCCTGTCGTTCGCACAATCGAATCAACCGTTGACCCGCGCGGAAGTCCGCGCACAACTGGTCGAACTGGAACAGGCCGGCTACAACCCCTCCAGCGATCAAACGCAATATCCGGCGAACATCCAGGCAGCTCAGGCACGTCTCGATGCCCAGAAGGGCCTGACGGCATCGTCGTATGGCTCGGCAGCGGCAGGCACCTCGGCGTCGGGCTTCCACTCGTCGGAAGACAACGTCGTCGGTCTCGGCCCGATTTACGCCAAGCCGTAACGTGAGGCGTAAGGTCCGGGCGGTGGCGCTCCCGCTCGCCCGGTCTTACGAAATGTTGCTTCAGCTGTCCGGTGCGTGCGTTTCGTGCACCGTCTCGCGCATTGTCGTGCATTTCCACCTGCGCTTTCCTGGCTTGAACGTCGGCTTGCTCTGCGGTCTACGGTGACGACAGGGGTGGGTGACGCGTCTTCTCCCCAGGCGAGCGTGGGCTTCGCAAAGCTCATCGATCTACACAAGGGGAATCACCATGTCTGACCAGATCAACAACCGGCGGCGGCGTCTGCTCGGCACGACGATGGCCGGTATCAGCCTGATGGAACTGGGGTTGAGCGGACTCGCTCGTGCGCAGTCCACCGACACGCCTGCGGGCTCCCACACCGTTTCGTTCGAGAACCTGCGGCAAGTCAACGCGGGCACGCTCAGCATCGGCTACGCGGAAGCGGGTCCGCAGAAAGGACCGGTTGTTATCCTGCTGCACGGCTGGCCCTACGACATTTACAGCTTCGCCGAGGTCACGCCGCTGCTCGCGGCCGCCGGCTACCGGGTCATCGTGCCGTATCTGCGCGGGTATGGGTCGACACGGTTTCTCTCTGCCGATACGCCGCGCAATGGTCAACAGTCAGTCATTGCAGTAGACATCATTGCGCTGATGGACGCGCTGAAAATCGACCAGGCTATTTTCGGCGGCTTCGACTGGGGTGCGCGCACGGCAAATATCATCGCCGCATTGTGGCCGCAGCGCTGCAAGGCGATGGTGTCGGTGAGCGGTTATCTGATCGGCAGCCAGGAAGCCAACCAGACACCGCTGCCGCCGAAGGCCGAGCAGACATGGTGGTATCTGTTCTATTTCGCCACCGAGCGCGGCCACGCCGGCTACGACGCAAACCGCCACGATTTCAACAAGCTGATCTGGCATACCGCATCACCCAAATGGAATTTCGACGATACAACCTACGAGCGTTCCGCCGGGTCGTTCAATAACCCCGATCATGTCGCGGTGGTGATTCACAACTATCGCTGGCGTCTGGGGCTCGTTAAAGGCGAAGCGCAATACGACGACCTCGAGCAGCGCCTGGCGAAGGCGCCGACTATTTCCGTTCCGACCATCACGATGGAAGGCGATGCCAATGGTGCGCCACATCCGGACCCTACGGCTTATACGAAGAAGTTCACGGGCAGGTATGCGCATCGAAACATTGGCGGTGGCATTGGGCATAACCTGCCGCAGGAAGCGCCGAAGGCGTTCGCCGATGCGGTCATCGATGTCGCGCGTTTTTAGGTTGAAGGTTTAAACGAACAACCGCTTGGGTTGTGCTGTCGATGCGTGAGCAAGTCGTCTACAAAGAGCCGGGCCGCAGCGATCCTGTCTATCGCTGCGGCCCGTCTTTTCGTTGCGGCGCTAGCCCGGCACCACGCGATGCGCGCGTTAGCTCTTCTGAGCAAGCAACGCCTGAATCGCCGCTTCCGTCTGCGCGTAGTCGCCCTCACCGAAGTGCGTATAGACCACCTGCCCTTTCTTGTCGATCAGATAGAACGCGGGCCAGTACTGGTTATCGTAGGCACGCCACGTCGCGTACTGGTTGTCCTGCGCCACCGGATAAGTGATGCCGAAACGCTTGATCGCTGTCTTGACGTTGTCCGTATCGCGCTCGAACGGATATTCGGGTGTGTGGACGCCAACGACAACCAGTCCCTGATCCTTGTACTTCTGGTTCCAGCTTTTCACGTAGGGCAGCGTGTTGATGCAGTTGATGCACGTATAAGTCCAGAAATCGACCAGCACGACCTTGCCGCGCAGCTTCTGGATAGTGAGCGGGTCGCTGTTCAGCCATGTCGAGATGCCGGTGAATTCGGGTGCGGCCGAGCCACTCTTGTGCGGTTCGGCGACGCCCGCGGTGCCGGTGGCCGCCGTTGCGGCGATGGTGGCCGCCGCTGCAGCCAGGGTGGTGGCAACCGCCAGTTTTTGTAGTCGATTGAGCATGTCACAGTCCTTTCAGGGTAGGGAATAAGGCGCCAATCCGCGCGGCGATCGACACGTCGTGCTGGCGATCGATGGCGAGCGCGGTCAGCATCACCGGCGGGATGCAAGGTGACGCGATCGTCAGCAGCCCGGCTAGGAGGGCAAGTGGAAATTCAAGGAGGCTCTGCATGACCGGCGTTCCAGCAAGCGATGGCTGTATTGGAACGTCGGCCGGTATCTGGCTTGTGTCGAGCACACCGTGCGAGTGCAACGCTTTGTGTATGGCGGCGGACTGGATACATTGCGCGACAAATCGGCGGTCGGGCAAGGTTTCATGGGCAAAAAAAGACCTCCTGAGAAAGGAGGTCATTCAATAAACGAGTGGGCAGCTTCTGAGGCTTGACTGAGAGATGTCGCAGAGGGGTCCCACACATGCCCACCTCTTCATTCTAGGAGTCCTGCAGGCGAAAACTGTAACGCGTGCCATTCAATCTTTCAGGTCACACGGCTCCAGTCGGCTTGACGACGGCATTTGCAATAAAGGCATGCATTATTTCCATTTTTATGATTATATAAAGCGATAAATAAATATGATTACAATTCACCAAATAATTCGACATCGAATCGATATCATAATGTCATGCAAGAATGGCCCATTGCAAAAAGACACAATCGAAAAAGCGGTTCGTCATTTTACAAAATAAGTCTTTGTTCAGGCAGTGATTTGCCATAGAAGGTAAACCTTTTTCGATCGCATAGATCGCCGGCGTGGCAGAGGCGATCGTGCTCTATGGCGGTTTCTTTGTTACCCATTCTGGAGGGGTATGTCCTTATCCGAAGGGGTTCCCGGACATGCGTCGGGGGTAAATTTCCCAGCATTGAGTGCCGCAGACAATGCGTTGTGACACGCACGTTTGCCTTCTAGATTTCATAGCGAAATTTATCGACCGGCATAAAAAACATCTGCGGCACATTCCAGTGAAGCATTTACGAAAACAAGTTGCCAGGCGTCTATTGTTTACCTAGGTTTTTACAAGTAACAAAGTAGATAAGCCATCCTTAGCATGCGATTAAATTAATTGGTCTGTTACATCTTCTTAATTTATTTGATCTGGAGCTGGCACAAAATGAACAAGACATACCGGTCAATATGGAGCGAGGCCGCCGGAACATGGGTCGCCGTGTCGGAACTTGCCTGCACGCGAGGAAAACCTACAAAATCGAAAGCCGTCCAGGCTATCGCCATGGCGGTGGCGATATTGGGCATCCAGGCGAACGTTGTTTATGCGCAATACCAGGCGGGTAACGGTTCGACCACATCGTCGGGAAGTGTGGCTATCAGCGGGGCCGGTGGGGTTGCTGCTACGGCGAGTGGCGGTTATGCGACCGCACTGGGTGGTCAGGCTAGTGCCACTGCGACTGGGACAACGGCTATTGGCGCCGGGTCTACCGCTAGCGGGACCAGATCCACTGCGCTCGGATTCCTGAATGTTGCTTCCGGTACCAACGCGGTAGCCATTGGTAACTTCTCCACCGCAAGCGGTCTCGCTTCAATTGCCCTCGGTACGACCGCGGTCGCGACTGATACCGATACGGTAGCCATTGGCGATGCGGCGACTTCTAGCGTCATTGGCGGTGTGGCGATTGGCCGTCTTGCCAGCTCAGCCGGTAGCTTCGGAATTGCTATCGGGCAATCAGCGTCTGCCTCCGCGAGTAACAGCATCGCCTTCGGGCAGAACGCCTCATCGACTGTTGCCGGTTCGATCGCACTCGGCAGCAATGCCGTTACGACAGCTACGCCTTCGGCTGCTACGGGTGGAACCGGTACGGTGAGCAGCACGACGATCGGCGCTACCACGTATGGCTCGTTTGCGGGCACCAGCGGTGCCGCCGGTGTCGTGAGTGTCGGAGCCGCGGGGACCGAGCGACGCGTGCAGAACGTTGCTGCGGGCCTGATCGGCGCAGGTAGTACCGATGCTGTAAACGGCAGCCAGCTGTATTCGGTCGCGAGTACGTTAGGGACTAACATTACCTCGCTGTCGACCTCGGCCTCGACAGGTATCGTTAGCCTGTCGACGAGTCTGAGCACGACCAATAGCAACGTCACGAGCTTGTCGAGTTCGACTTCAAGCGGCATCAGCAGCCTCTCGACCGGCCTGAGCACAACAAACAGCAATGTAACGAGCCTCTCGACGTCGACTTCAAGCGGCATCAGTTCACTGTCAACTGGTGTAAGTTCACTGTCCACCTCGACATCGACTGGTATCACCAATCTGTCGACTTCGACTTCTAGCGGTATTGCTTCGCTATCGACCGGTGTGAGTTCGCTGTCCACCTCGACCTCAACCGGCATCACCAACCTGTCGACTTCGACTTCTAGCGCCGTCGGGTCGTTGTCGACTGGTGTGAGTTCGTTGTCTACGTCGACTTCAACTGGCATCACCAATCTGTCGACTTCGACTTCTAGCGGCATCGCTTCACTATCGACTGGCGTAAATTCACTGTCCACATCGACCTCGACCGGCATCGGCTCGCTGTCGACCGGTGCGAGTTCACTGTCCACCTCAACTTCAAGCGGTATCGCTTCACTGTCGACCGGCGTAAGTTCACTGTCCACATCGACTTCGACCGGCATCGCTTCGCTGTCGACTTCGACTTCAACCGGCATCGGCTCGCTGTCGACTAGTGTGAGTTCGCTGTCCACCTCAACTTCAAGCGGTATCACTTCACTTTCGACCGGAATAAGTTCACTGTCCACGTCGACTTCGACCGGCATCACCAGTCTGTCGACTTCGACTTCAAGTGGAATCGGCTCGCTGTCGACTGGCGTGAGTTCGCTATCCACCTCAACTTCAAGCGGTATCGCTTCACTGTCTACCGGAGTAAGTTCACTGTCCACGTCGACCTCGACCGGCATCACCAGCCTCTCGACTTCGACTTCAAGCGGAATCGGTTCGTTGTCGACCGGCGTAAGTTCGCTCTCCACCTCAACTTCAAGCGGTATCGCTTCACTGTCGACCGGAGTAGGTTCACTGTCCACATCGACCTCGACCGGCATCACCAGCCTGTCGACTTCGACTTCAAGCGGCATCGCTTCGTTGTCGACCGGAGTGAGTTCGTTGTCCACCTCAACCTCAACCGGCATCATCAGCCTCTCGGCTTCGACATCAAGCGGCATCGCTTCACTGTCGACCGGAGTGAGTTCGTTGTCTACGTCGACTTCGACTGGCTTTACCAGTCTGTCGACCGGTCTGAGCACAACGAACAGCAACGTAACAAGCCTGTCCACTTCGACTTCGAGCGGCATCGGTTCGTTATCAACTGGCGTAAGTTCGCTGTCCACCTCGACTTCGACCGGCATCACCAGTCTGTCTACCGGTCTGAGCACGATCGGCAGCAACGTAACAAGCCTGTCCACTTCGACATCGAGCGGCATCGGTTCGTTATCGACCGGCGTAAGTTCGCTGTCCACATCGACCTCAACCGGCATCAACAGCCTGTCGACCGGGGTGACTTCACTGTCCACGTCGACGTCGACTGGCATCACCAGTCTGTCCACAGGACTGAGCACAACGAACAGCAACGTGACGAGCCTCTCGACTTCCACGTCAAGCGGCATCGGTTCCCTGTCGACCGGCATAGAGTCGCTATCCACATCGACCTCAACTGGCATCAACAGCCTGTCGACCGGAGTGACTTCACTGTCTACGTCGACATCGACCGGCATCGGCAGCCTGTCCACCGGCCTGAGCACGACGAACAGCAACGTGTCGAGCCTGTCGACCGGCCTCAGCACCACTACGAGCAGCATCGGCAGCCTGTCGACTTCAACCTCAACCGGCATCAGCACCCTGACGAACAACGTCACCTCTCTGTCGACGGGACTAAGCACGACGAGCAGCACAGTAGCGAGCCTCTCGACGCTGACCTCGACCAGCATCGGCTCACTGTCGACTGGAGTGGTCTCACTGTCCACCGGTGTCGCCAATTCGGTCCAGTACGACGACCCGTCGCACTCAAGCGTGACACTCGGCGGAGTCGGTGCAACTACACCGGTCAGGCTGACCAACGTTGCCCCAGGCGTGAACCCGACCGACGCGGTCAACGTGAGCCAGGTGTCCTCGCTGTCGACCTCCGTGGCCTTTGCGATCAACTCGCTGTCGACGGGTCTGAGTACCACCAACAGCAATGTGAGCAGCCTGTCGACATCGACCTCGACCGGTATCGATTCGCTATCCACGTCGAGTTCGACGGGCATCGGCTCGCTGTCGACCAGCATCACGTCGCTGTCGACCGGAGTCAGCACCACGATCGGTAGCCTGTCGGCATCGACCTCGACCGGCATCGGCTCGTTGTCCACCGGTGTGAGCTCGCTCTCCACCACGGTAAGCACCGGACTCAGCACGATCACCAGCGCGATTGCCAGCGGTGCCGGTGGAAACGGCGTAGTCCTGTCCAGCCTGTCGACGTCACTCGCGCCGATCAACGCCGCATCCACGACCGCGAGCTCACGCGGTGCGACCATCGGCGCCACGCTCACGGGTGGTGTCGACTCGTCCGGTGCAGTCGTCTCGCAGGGACGCACCAACAACAACACCTCCACGCAGGCCGTACAGGCTTCCGGTTGCGGTGTGGCCAACGGCACGGATACGACGGCAACCGGGTTGTGTGCGGGTGCGGGCACGATTGCCGGGGTCAATGGCGCCAAAACCACCACGGTAGCCACTGGCGCAACCGCGTATGGCTCGCAGTCGCTCGCACAGGACACGAACAGCACGGCAATCGGTTTTCGCTCGACTGCGCAATTCAACGGATCGGTTGCCATCGGTTATCAGGCCCAGGCGATCGCCGACCCAGCGACAGCAGTTGGTGCCAACTCGCTGGCTTCGGGCAACAACTCGGTGGCGCTCGGCGCCGGGGCTCAGGCAACCGGAAGTGGAGCGGCGGCGCTCGGTGCGGGTGCGCAAGCCACCGCTCAAGGCGCGGTCGCGCTCGGTACGAATTCCGTTGCGGACGAGGCCAACACGGTATCGGTCGGCTCGCCAGGGAACGAGCGTCGCATTACCAATGTGGCCGCCGGCATCAACCCAACCGACGCGGTCAACGTGTCTCAACTGGAGAGCGTGCAGGGCAACGTCAACGACGTAGCACGTCGTTCGTACTCGGGTATCGCGGCTGCCGCTGCTCTGGCGATGATTCCAGAGGTCGATCCCGGCAAGACCTTGTCAGTCGGGTTTGGGTCGGGGAATTATCAAGGCTACTCGGCGGTTGCGTTCGGATTTACCGCTCGCGTTGCCGAAAACATCAAAGTGAAGGGAGGGGTTAGCGGCGGCGGTGCGGGCACCGTGTTCGGGGTGGGTGCCGCATACCAGTGGTAATGCACTGAAGCATCGGCGGGCATCGAATGGTTTATTCGATGCCCGCCCAGGTTTCGCCATGAAGATACTTCGCATCACGTCTCGCACATTGCGCGAGCGAAGCGCGCGTCGTCAACTGCTTCCACACTTGCCGAAAGTGGCGACCGCCAGCGCCGCCTCGTTGAACGTAGCAGGTTCAGATAGTTGTCGCTGTAGAACGCGGGCAGGATTCTCTTCCCACTCGACGTTTGCTTTTAATTTTTGATTTCTTGCCCTGCGTTTCTAGTTCGACGGATACCCCACACCGGTCATCGTTCCGGTCAGATAAACAACACCGCGTCGGTCCCGGCAAAGCGCCTTGATCAAATCCTGTCGCAGTGTCTCCAGTTGAGATGAGCCGACACTGGGAGCAGTCGCGTTGTCCTGGTTGACGACCAGCACAAAGTGAATCGAGTTGGCGTCCTCGCCGGTATCGGGATCGTCCCAGACCAGCAGACGGCTCGCTGTGCTACTGATCGAATCAGAAGCCAGTGCTACTTCATCCGGCAACTGATTCAATGGGGCGTTCTTCGTCAGGTCGCCGTTGTGCAAGGTCTTGTCCGTAATAACGGCGAGGTTTTCCGGCTTCCAGGTTCGCGGCAGCGCAATTTCTGTCGGTGCGTCGGAGCGACGACCCCGCCACGTGACGAGCACGAACTGTGTATTGCCGAACCACTCGGGTCCGCTCTGCTGAGGACGAATCGACGCCCAGTTCAACGGTTGTGACGACGCGTCTTGCGCCATGTCGTTGTAGTAGAAGTTCATCAGGTCGCCCTGCGTTCTGCGCGGGTACGCCCGCTCGACGACCCTGGCATCTAACGTATAGCCCGTCGAAAAGTCCTTTGCGACCGAATAGTTCTCGCCATTCCATCCATCGGCGCTTGTGATCAGCCTCGACGTGTTGAAGTTCATGTACTCGTGATGGTGATCGTAGTAATGATCCCATTGCCACTGCGTACCCGAGATCGGTGCCGAATAGAAATCGACGTAGCGTGTTTTCCCGCCAATCGCGTCGCTCGCTTCCGCTGCCTGGTACATCGCCTGGATCGTGCGAACCGTATCCTGTCTTCCGGTGCCGCCTACCGAAGCGCCAAACTCGCTGAGCAACGTCGCATTACCCCGGTAGCGACTCTCCTTGCGGATGTCGTCAAAGCTCTGGAAGTACGCTGCGTTTTCAACAGGACTAAAGTCCAGTGCCTGACGGCCCGCATCATAGAAATGCGGATTGAACACAAAGCCGGGACCAGGCTTTGTGTCGAGCAGTTGTCCGCCCGTAGGCGCAACGATGCCGACGTTTGTGTTCCAGAAGACCAGTGGCTCCGAGTACACCCATTTCTGGTTCCAGCCGGCTTGATCCGCGGCAGTGCGCGCTTTGACATAGAACGGCCAGAGCTTCTGGTTGTCCCATTGCTTCGGCGTAAGTCCTTGCATGCCACCATCGATGGGTTCATTCCACGCATCGACACCGAGCACATAAGTGAACTCCTGCGGGCTAAGCTTTGACTTCAGATATTGCAAGGATTTCTGAAGCTGCCATAGGTAGACATCCTGCAACTGATACATTTTTCCGTTCGGAGCGGTAAACGGCTGGTTGTTCCAGAAATTTCTGGAAGCGAGGCGAATCGCTTCGTCAGTTAGGGAGAGCTGTGACCAGCCTGTGCAGATGATCCCGCAATACTCCTGCGGGTAATCGGATTTTGGTAACACCCAGGCAGGCGCACCTTCTCCCGTGTACCACGATCCCTGATTGAACAGGTACCGCGAAAACAGATCCTGGTGGAAGTCGACAAGGATGTAGATCCGTCGGGATATCGCAGCGTGCATCTGTTCTGCGATCCGATCGAGATACGCGTAGTCGATGGTGTCCGGCGCCGGATTGACGCCTTCCCACATCACGAGCAAACGGATCAGGTTGGGCGCGGTCATGTCCGCCATGCTGGCGATGCCCGTTCGCGCATCGCTTGTTGAGTCGAACGGTTTGTATCCGCTCTCGACGAGTTTGGCGGTGCCCGACACGTTCCAGCCACGGAAGTACGCTTCGCGTCCCAGGCCATCACGAAAGACCACGTCGTCGATTCGCTGACCAGATGGCGTGAGGTAAGACTTGAGCCCGGTCGTGATGGTCTGCGCAGCGGGCTGCCGTTCGAAAGCCAGTGAGTGCAACGGCAGCGCGCTGCCGGTCTCAGGCACGAATGCACCGAATGAGGCCGTTTCAACAACGGCACCGCTATCGGCGGCCAAAGCAGGCAGGCAGTTCGCCGAATAGAGGACTGCCAGCATGAGGCCGGCAAGATATGATTTTTTCACCGTTGTCTCCTCGATACAAAAATGTCGAGCGTGTTTAGTCGCAAAGCGCCCGCCGCAGACATCACCTGTTAAGCAGATTCAGATCGATCGCATTGGCCATTGCCTGATATCCCGCATCGTTGGGGTGAAGGTGATCACCGCTGTCGTAGGCGGGAAGCAACGTCGCAGGATTAGATGGGTCCTGCATGGCCTTGTCGAAGTCAATGACGCCATCGACACCCGAAGCAGAACGGATATAGGCATTTATCGCCTGCCGCTTCGTCTCGCCGGCCGCGTCGAAATAGTCAGCGCCCTGATAGGGCAATAACGTCGCGAGAAACACCTTCATCTTCCGGTTCTTCGCCTGCGCAATTGCCGCATTGATCGCAGCGATGATCTGATCCGATGACTCTGCTTCTGCAGGTACAGCCATGCCGAATCCAATATCGTTGATGCCCAGCAGAATCACGACGTGAGTCGCGCCCGATACGCCCGTTACATCGCGCGCAAAGCGACCCTGTCCAGCCGGACCGATGATGTCCTGCAGCCAGCGGTTCCCCGAAATCCCCGCGTTCACGACACTTGCCCTGCCGACGCTGCCCACCGCAGCCTGCACGCGATCGTCGAAGAAGTTCGGCCAGCGATGATTGGTGTCGACCGTCGACTGGTACCCATCCGTAATCGAATCGCCGAACGTTACGATCACCTTCACCTTGTCCGCACTCGATACGTCGACTTCGCTCAGCCAGTAGTACGGCCAGACGCCAGCCAGGTTGGTTGTGGCTCCGCTCAGTGACCCCGCGCTCGACTGGTTGCCAGGCGCAAGGTAGTTGGTTTGCTGGCCAGTCACGTGTGCCGTCACAACCGGCGCGTTGCCCTGAATGAACAGGCTGACCGCGAGATCCGACTGTGCGGGAGATGAAATGGTTACGCTGTCGCTCCACATCTCCGCGCCAGCCGTCAGGGTCACGCTACCCTGACCAGAGAAGGTCACTGTCCTGTCGGTGGTCGTGTCGACGTTACCGTTTCCTGTGCTTCGTGCCACGTGCACTGCTGCAAACGTCACGGGCGTAGTACCAAAGAGATTGGATAGCTTGATGCGAATCTGACTACCGCCGTACGACGTATGTACGATCTGACGAACCGTCTGGTTCGAAATCGTGAGAGGCGGTAGGGACGGGTCGATGATAGGGGGAGGTACCTCGTTGTAGTTCTGCTGCGCGGCATACCAGCTTGCAACCCACTGGCTCGTGTTGCTGTCGACGCCACCACATGCTGCCACTGCAGCGATCAGCGACAGGCCCGTAACCCGTCGCCACACATTCGCGAAAAGCCGTCTACGCTTTGCCAATGCATTTCTATTCATGCGGTTTCCGATGTGTGTTATCGCAAGCGAGTCTGTTCCCTTGGCTGTCGCATTGGTTTCCCCTGGCGACTTCCCACTTAGATCCGTGTCGCGCCGGCTACGCCGTCCCAATCGGATGGCGGCCGGCGCGGGCAAAGATCAGGACTTGTGGGTCGAAATCGGCCCAGCTTCTCCGGTTAGATTGAGAATGCTGTCGAGCCAGGCGAGGAAGGTCGAGAAGGAGAGGTCCGACCATTGCTCGGTTCGGAACACTTTCATCACCGGCGTATCGGACGGGTCTTTCTGGTTGAGCAGGTCATTGACGAAGTCGCCGACGTTCGAATTGATACCGTTCTCGTGGATGTCCGATCCCGTGAAGCTGATCGCAGTCACCTGGTGGTTGTGCATGAGGTCGCTACGTGCCCATGGCATGTAATAGCCGAAGTTCGGCAGCGGGTTCAATACCTGCTTCAGGCCATCCAGCTCCTTGTCGTACATGGCTAGCGATAGCGCATCCTTCGTCGCATCGTCCGGTGCCGCGATCACTGCCGGCACGAATGCCCGATAGTGGTAGGCCGCCTCGATTGCATCCTGCTGGTAGGTCGAGTAACCGAACCGGTCGTGCGGGAAGGTTGTCGATAGCGCCACATACGCGCTACCCATGTTGTTGAGATCGTAGTTCTTAAGAAGCTTGCTGTTCAGCGTGATCATGCCGTTCGGTCCGGCCAGGTCCCATTCGGCGCGAACCCTCGTGTACAACCCCACCGACGGATGCGTTGCCGGGTCGGCATTGAACGGGGTATTCAGGACCGTCCCCGCGTCGTTCAACAGCGAGCTGCTGGCCTGCGGTTGCAGTGTTTTACGGATCGATGCGTAGTTGCCGAGCGTTCCGTACCCACCTGCGCTTGTCCCGTAGACCATCAGACGGCTCGGCTTGCCAAAGCCATGATCGACCAGCCATTGGGTGACGGCCTGAGTGTTCTTCAGGCCGCTGAAGTGCTGAACGCGCCAGTCGCCCGTCGGTGACGTGTAGGTGCGCACCGCGCTACCCATGTGAATATCGCCCGAGCAGTATGGGATGAAGACCTGCGTCCAGTTCTGCGTTTCCACCGCGGGTTCGCCGACGAGAATGTGCGAAAGATCCATACGCGTCATCAGCGGCGAGATCAACGACGAAAACAGGCTCTCGTTCAACGTGGCATTCATGTAGTTATGCGGAATGCCATCGGGGTTGAAGCCACCGAGTCCTGCCTCCGCACCCGTCGATGTCTGCGTACAGGTGCCGTAGTCCCAGCAGGCGCCGCCCGGCTCCATCATCAACAGCATGTTGTCGGACTGCGCACGGTTTACATAGAACCGCAGCGGTGTTCCGTTGCCGCAGTCTGCACCGGTGCTCTCTGGCAAGGTCACCTCATACCAGGAGTAGTACGGAATGGATGAATCAGGCGGGGTTGTATCCGACGCATGGCTGTTGAATGCAGCCATGCCCAGCAGGATCATCATGAGAAATTGCTTGAGCTGCTTGAGCGTCAACATTGTTCCTCCCTGTGAATGGATATCCGTTGTTCCGCCGTCCTCTATCGGGGCAGTGCGGTTATGCGGGAACTACGCCCGATGCGTGCAACATGAGGCGTACTGCGAGAAAGCGACCTGCTACACACGGCCGACAAACATGAAGATCGGATAACGAACTGTTCGAGCGCAACGCCGGACTCTGGGGGTCTGGCAACCGGGACATCACCGGTAACGTGCAATGTAGGAGCAGTCAATCATCTGTTGAAGTGGGCAAATGGCCATCGGTGGGTCCGATTCGGTCATTCGTGTGGGCGAGCCAGAGACTCGCTTCGAGCGACCGACTGCCTCTCTCCATCTCTCACACATGTTTTCCTTGCCCAACCAGTTCTGATGAGCTACCGTTCCGACGGTGCGAGGCAATATGTGACAATTTGTGTATTTTTGAGGTATTGCCATCCGACGGTCATAAACCTTGACCAAGCTCTGTGCTGCGTCAGCAACCAGGGCTGACGCACGTCGTCTACAGGCTGTGAGGCACGGCAGTGCGACCGATGTAGAAGTCCTCTGGAGTTGAATTCCGCGCTAAGGATCGGACTCATGACCTCATACGACCGCCGTGACTTCCTGAAGCTGAGTGCCCAGACAGCGGGCGCTGCCGCACTGCTGTCGGTCTTTCCACCCAGCATCCGCAATGCGCTCGCCGTCAGTCCGAACCGCGTAACCGGCACGATTCAGGACGTCGAGCACGTCGTCATCCTGATGCAGGAAAACCGTTCGTTTGACCATTACTTCGGCACCCTCGCTGGCGTGCGCGGCTTCGGCGATCCACGGCCCGCACCGTTGTCGACCGGCAAGCCAGTCTGGTATCAGCCGGACCCGAGCAACGCGGACAACTACGTGCTGCCGTTCCACTTCGATGTCAACGGCACCAGCGCACTAGAGACATCGACGTCCAACGCCTGGAAGGGCAGCCAGCTCGCGTGGCAAAACTGGGATGCGTGGATCGCGCAGAAGACTTCGATGACCATGGGTTACTTCAACCGTGGAGATCTACCGTTCTACTACGCGCTTGCCGATGCGTTCACGGTCTGCGATGAGTACCATGCCTCTTTTTTTGGGAACACCAATCCGAATCGAACCTACTTCTGGTCTGGAACATGTACGGATTCCGCCGTGCTTCCGACCAGCACAGTAGGCCTGATCGACGTGAGCGATATCCGCTACGACGACAACTCGCAGATTGCGCAGATGCCGAACTGGCAGACCTATGCCGAAGTGCTGCAACAGGCGGGCGTGTCATGGAAGCTGTATCAGGAGCTGGATAACTTTGCCGACAACGGTCTGCAGTTTTTCAAGCAGTTTCGCGTCGACTCAAACGGAAAAGTGCTGAGCGCAGACACTCCCGATCCTGTCAGCCGGGCGCTTTACCTGAACGGCCGAACCTTCATCGATCAGCCGTTCGGCGACGATGCCAATCACTCGAACGGTGATGCGCTGGTTCAGGCACTGCACAAGGACGTTCAGGCCGATACGCTTCCCCAGGTATCGTGGATCGTGCCGCCGCAATGGGTCAGTGAACATCCGGCGAACACACCTGGAGCAGGCGGGGACTTTGTGGCGAGAGTGCTGACCGCCCTGTCCAGCAATCCGGAGGTCTGGTCAAAGACGGTGTTCATTCTGAACTACGACGAAATCGACGGATTCTTCGATCACATACCGGCACCCATTGCGCCGGTTTCGATCGCGGGTCAGAACTATGGCGCGGCAACCATGACAGACTTCGGCCCCGACGAGATATGGTTGGGGCAGCCCACGGGCCTCGGGCCGCGTGTACCGATGCATGTCATCTCTCCGTGGAGCACTGGCGGGAAGGTCTGTTCCGAACTGTTCGACCATACCTCCGTATTGCGCTTTCTGGAGACCTGGCTTATCGCCAAGGGCAAAAGCGCGACCGACGTGCAATGCAAGAACATCTCGCCGTGGCGTAGAGCCATCTGCGGCGACCTTACATCGGCGTTCGATTTCGCTGGATCACCGGCTTCCTGGCCGAACAACCTGCCCAGCTCCGTTACCCATCTCGACACGTACCTCATGCCGGCGCCAACGGTACCGTCGTCGCAAGCGCTTCCGACATGGGAGACCCAGCAGCGGACTGCACGTCCTCTGCCCTACAAGCTGCTGGTGAACGGCGCAGTGCATGGCGGCAAGGGACTTGAGCTGACATGCGCGAACAACGGGCCTGCGGGCATCGCACTGATTGCGTACACCAATCCTGGCACGGCCTCTCAACGTCCTTTTCACTACACGATCGAAGCGGGAAAGACGCTAAGAACCATCCCGCAATCGACAGGTGCGTATGCGTGTTCTGTGTACGGCCCTAACGGTTTCCTGGTGCAATTCGCCGGCGTGATTCCGGCCGATAGAACCGAGGCCAATGCGCTTCCGTCAGTGGGTTTCACGCAGAACGCATCGTCTTTCGACAACGTCGTTCTCGCGTTCACCAACCCGTCGACCAAACCGGTTACGTTCAATCTCACGGAAAGCTATGGCAACACCACGCAATCGCTGATTGTTGCCGCTGGCACATCGAAGACATTCACCGTGTCGATCGAGGGCCACGATCACTGGTACGACGTGACCGTGTCCTGCGATATCGGCAGCCGTTTTATCTGGCGTTACGCAGGTCACCTGGAAACCGGCCTCGAAAGCCGTACCGATCCGAAGATGACGAACGCGAGTAGCGCCAGCGGTAACCCGGACGCGCAGATCAACATCGGGCAGGACCTTACGCAGACCGGCGATGCTGTGAAAACGGGAGGCGAGACGGTGGTCAACGGCGTTACCACGGTGGTGGTCGAAACGGGATTGACAGTAGCAGGCGTCCTGTCCGAAGCATTCTCGCCGATTGCATCAGCTGCTCAGAATCTGTTTAGCGGAAGCGGAACGGGTATCGCGTTGTTGACCGCCGTTGTTGCTGCACCGCTTGCGCTATTGGCGGGTGTTCCTGCGATCGCTAAAACTGCGCTTCAAAGTGTCGGTGTGGCGATCTCTTCAATCGGTAGTGCTGTCGGCAACGTTGTGCAATCGACGGCGAAGCTGGTCGCCGACACGGTGACTACGATGACAAAAACAATCGCTTCGTGGTTTTCCTGGCTTTGAACAGTCCATCTCACTGAAGGAGACGAGATGAGCAACGCCAAAGAGATCGAACAGCAGAACTCCGCTTATCTGGAGCGCCTGGAAAAGTGTTACTCCGGCATCCTTCATGACGTCATGCGGGCCGATGGGTTGCGCGATTTCACGCTCCCACCTACGTTACGCCCACTGATTCCCGGTCAAAAGATGTGTGGCCCGGCGTTCACTGTCAGCGGCCGGGTCGATCCTGCCGCTAACGGTCACGAGACACTACTGCAATGGACCGGATTGCTATCCAGGGCCAGGCCGGACCATGTGCTCGTGATCCAGCCGAACGATTCGACCGTCGCGCACATGGGCGAATTGTCTTCGGAAACCCTCAAGTACAAAGGCGTGCGGGGTGTCATCGCCGATGGCGGTGTGCGCGATTCGGAGTTCATCATAGGCATCGGATTTCAGGTCTGGCATCGCTACTATACGCCTCGCGATGTGGTCGGCTACTGGTTGCCCGACGCCTTCGATGTCCCGGTCCGCATTGGCGATGTAAAGATTCACCCGGGCGACTACCTGTTCGGCGACCGCGATGGCGTGGTGTGTATTCCGCAGGCTCGTCTCGAACGGATACTGCAGCTTGCGGAGCAAGCGATGAGCAACGAAAACCTCGTTCGCAAGGCCATCCTCGATGGCATCGATCCGCAGCAGGCGTATCTGCAGTACGGGAAGTTCTGACTCGGGCGACGTTCAGGGTCCGCCACACAATCAGACACGCGTGAAGCGCAGTCTGAGCCTGGTTCCTTTCAAGCAAAAGTCTCAGGCCAACAATATTTTCCCCGGTCGTTCGTCATCAACGCGAGAGGCGAGCACGGACACGTGCTGAATCGACGGCGGGAGAAATTGTCTTCCATGTCGAACCACTCTCCTGGCGGACCACCAAGCAATGCATGGTGGTGAGTCCATGTCGCCAAAGTTGACTGGCGTCACAATCATTCCATCGGGACGTTAACCTTGAACACCCTATCCAGCACTCCGCTTGCCCCGCTGCTAGACCAACTCTTTGAAGATTCAGAAAGCAGCAAATCGATATTCATGCAGCGCATCGGCCAAATGACTGACGACGAACGCGCAAAGCTACGCACGACCGATCCGTTCACGCTCTATTCCCTGGCCAAAGATGTCCATCTCGCCGTTTCCCGAGCTGCGGCAAACCTGCTGTACATCCTGGCGCGCAATCACCGGATGAAGTCGATTGTCGAATTCGGCGCATCCTTCGGTGTTTCGACGTTGCACCTGGCCGCAGCGCTGAAAGACAACGGTGGGGGTGTCCTCATCACGTCGGAATTCGAGCCATCGAAGGTCGCGAGACTGCGTGCCAATATCCAGCGGGCCAATCTCTCAGACTTTGTCGATATCCGCGAGGGTGACGCCTTGCGCACGCTTGCAACCGATCTGCCCGACACCGTGGACATGCTCTTCCTGGACGGCGCCAAGCAACATTACAAACCAGTTTTAAGTCTTGTCGAATCGAATCTGCGCGAAGGTTCAATCATCGTTGCCGACAACGTCAACGATGCGCCTGATTTCGTAGACTACATTCACAAGAGCGGTCGATTCGTCTCAGCTCGATTCGATGACGTTGAAGTTTCGATACTGGTCGAACCTGATACCGCGATGTGAGCGATTGAAAATCCGCTGAGTGAGTCAACCTCAGCGGGGGCCATAGAGATTCTCCACGTCCAGTCATCAGTCATTCGTCGTTCGCGTGCAGGGTGTGAACCGAAGTCCTTTGGACTGCATCAACAGGCAGTTGATTGCTTCACCGGTCTTGACGTTTTTGCCATTCCCTTCGATACGAATATCGCCGCCAGTTACCCAGGTCAGGTCGGTCGAGCCGTCCTTCGAAAACACATAGTCACCCACCTTGGTATCGCTACTGTACGAATCAGCTGACCACTGCTTCAATGCGAGCGAGGCGCTGTAGGTTGCTTGCATGCCCTGCAGGGGAAACCCAAAGGCTGTCACGGGCTGGCTGTTCTTGTGCACGACGGTGTTCCACAACAGCGCCCAGTCTCCGTTATCTGCTCTCGTGACTTCGGTAAATATGGGCCAGTCGATCCCGTCGATCGTTCTCGGCGCAGCAAGCTGGCAGCTTTGAAATCTCGGCTGTGTATCCGTCAGTTTCATTTCTACCGCGGTGTCTGGATCCGCGCTGCATGACCATCCATCGATGGTCTGATCCCGGGTCAACGAGAGGCTCAACATGTTGCGGTCCACATCTTCCCGCCAGAGTCGTTTGATCTCGACCGGTCCCAGCATGACGGCCTTATCTCCCTGCGCTCCGATCGGAGTTTTGTGCCAGTACCCACCGCCAGTCTGTTCGTACTGTATCTGGGTGCCTGCCGGAAACGTCACGCCCGCTACCACGACGGGACTCTCCGCGACGCCTTCGACACGCGTGCCTGGTGTACCGAGAAACTGATCGATAGGACCCCAGCTGTATAGGGCGATCACGGGTAGAGCGAGAAACAGGCCGACCAGACTCAAACGCTTTCTGGCCGAGGATTTGCGCAAGAGCCGGAAAAGCCCGAACGCCATAACCAACCAGACAACCACAAATACCACCACGGAAAGCAGAAGGAGGAGCAACCCGACCGCGTCGACCTGGCCCGCTTCCGCCAGGCAAATCTCCGGGATCAGGGCCAGCATGAGCCAACCAGCAGTGCGATAAGTAGCTTTCATTTGATCGTCTCTTTTCATTGCCAGTTATCGGGGAATACGAAACGCTGTGTCAATCACATGGCGCGTGTGCACTCAAAAATTCCTCAACTAAAGCAATACAACAGGAAACAATGGTACCAATGCACTATTAACGAACCCCGACACTGGTTTTGTGAAATGGTCTCTCAGCCCTCCCCAAGGATAGAGATGAAAACAGCGCAGACCTGTACTGATAACCACTCTAACCATCACGGCCATCGGGGCCGCCTGGCAGCAATCGCCGCCATCACAACAGCTGTCGCGATTCTCGCTGGTTGCGGCGGCGGAGATGGCAGCACATCATCCTCCGCGGCAAACCTGAAGCAAACCGCCAGCCAGCAAGCCAGTCCACCGACAGGCAATCAAACCTACATCGATCCGGTTGCCTACTCGGTGAACGCCGCCGATGGCCTGGCTGCATCGCAGGTTTCCGAGCAGGCGGCGATCATGCAGCATCGGTGGACCTCCGGCGGCACTACGATCGACTACACGACCACCACGGGCCACCTGACTGCGGCCGACTCGAAAGGCAACCCCGAAGCATCGATGTCCTATGTCGCGTATACCGCGCCCAGCTCGAACGGCGCGCCGCGGCCTGTCACCTTCTTCTATAACGGCGGCCCGGGTTCGTCGTCGATCTGGTTGCGGCTCGGCTCGTTCGCACCCACGCGCGTCGCAACACCCGATCCGCTGTTCGGCAACAACTGGCCGAACTATCCGCTCGTCGACAACAAGGACAGTCTGATCGCCACGACGGACCTCGTGTATATCGACCCTCCTGGCACCGGACTTTCCGAAGCGGTCCTGCCGAACACGAACCAGTCGTTCTGGGGCTCCGACGAGGATGCCGACGTCATGCGCGATTTCGTCGAGCGCTATATCACGGTGAACAATCGCAGCAAGTCGCCGCTGTATCTCTACGGAGAATCGTACGGCACGCCGCGTACCGACATGATGGCGCTGGCGCTCGAATCTGCAGGTGTGCATCTGACGGGAATCGTGTTGCAATCCTCGATTCTGAATTTCTTCGCGGACGCGTCGTACGCGGTCGGCGTGACGGGCACACCCGCCGGCCTGAAACTCGCGACCGATACGCTGGAAGGATTCCTGCCGGAGTACGCGGAGGTCGCGGCGTACTACAACCTGGTATCGCCTGCACCGGTCAGTCAGGCCGCCTACGCGCAGCAGGTGGAACAGTTCGGCACGCAGCAGTACCACCACTTCCAGCAATATGCGGCGACCTGGGCGCTGAGTCAGGATGGCGTACCCAGTCTGTTCGGCCCGCCCGTGTATCCGGCCACGCGGACGCTGCAGTCGTGGACAACACAGTCGGGCATGACGCTGCAGGCATTACAGGGTTACTTCAGCGCCAATCCGATTTACAACAGCCTGATACCCGGCACGACGATCGGTGCATACGATGGACGCGTGTCATTGCCGAATTCGGACCCACGGTTGCAGGCGGACCCCGACCCGTCGGACATCATGATCTCGCAGCCATTTACGAACGCGCTCGCTACGCAGATGCCGGACTACCTCGGCTATACGGCGCCCAATGCGACCTACGTGCTGTTGAATCGAACCCTCGTCAATACCTGGGACTTCACGCACGATGGACAACCGATGCCCGATACGATCCCCGATCTGCTGGGTGCGTTAACGCTTAACCCGCGGCTCGAGGTGTATTCGGAAAATGGCTATCACGATCTGGACACACCGTTCTTCAGTACCGAGAAGCAGCTCGCGCGGCTCCAGACAGTACCGGGTCTGAATCCGAACCTGCAGGTGACTTTCTTCCAGGGCGGCCACATGATTTATCTGGACGACGTCGCGCGTCCGCAGATGAAATCGGGCCTGGAACTTTTCTATCATGCGAAGGCGATCCCGGGTGCGTTGACACTTGCGACCTTGCCTCTGCCGTGGCGCGACGAAGACCCGGCTAGCGAGCCGACTGGCAGTCCGCCGGGCAGTGCATCCGTCATGCAGGCAATGGCGCCTTAAGCGCCTGGAAAAACGTCGAGATGCCGCCGTTCAAACAAACAACGGCGGCCGTTTGTCAGCCCACGGCTTAGCCGCTTCCAGTTCATAGGCAAGTTCGAACAAGGTTCGCTCGTCACCGAAACGAGTTGCGAATTGCACGCCGATCGGCAAACCCGCAACACTCCAGTGCAGCGGCACGCTCATGGCCGGCGCACCGAACGCGTTGTGCATCATGGTGTAGATGGCGTAACGACTGACGCGCTCAAGGACCGTCTCGAACGACAGCGCGCCGTGTATCGCGCCGATCGGCACAGGTGGCTGCGCAAGCACAGGCGAAACGATGACATCGAAGCGATTGAACCAGTCGTTATAAGTCGATGCCGCCGCAGTCAGTCGGGTCTTTGCATTCGTCAGTTCGTCGGCGGGTAGTCGCTTCGCGTAGGTTGCCATTTCGAGCGTCAACGGTTCGAGCAGAAACCGGTTGGGCTTGATACCCAGAAGCGCCTTGCGAGCGATGTCCACTGTTTCCGCAGCAGCGCTCGTAAAGAGCGTAAGGAAATCCTTGAAGGTGATGGCGCCGTCGAACGGAAGCGCCGTCGGTTCCACGTGATGCCCAAGCCCTTCGAGCAGACGAAGCGTGTTCTCTATGGACGATACGACCTCCGGGTCCGGCGCTTGACCGTCAACCACCCTGTCGATGAAGTAACCGACACGCAGCCGCCTCGCGGACGGTGCGGTAACCGCGCCGACAGGTGGCAAAACCGCCGATGTCCCCGTGCGTTCCATCGCAGCAAACAGCCCCGCGGAATCGCGCACCGTACGCGATACGCAGTGTTCCGCGGTCAGATCGAATCCCGCTGCCTGCTCCTGATCCCCGATCAAACGGCCAAACGACGGCTTCAGTCCGAACAGCCCGCAGCACGACGCGGGAATACGGATCGAGCCGCCGCCGTCGGCTGCATCGGCCATCGGCACCACGCCCGCAGCGACTGCCGCAGCAGAGCCACCCGAAGAGCCTCCGGGCGTGTGGCCCAGATCCCATGGGTTGCGTGTCGGCCCACAAGCCAGTGCTTCGGTGGTCGGCAGAAAACCGAACTCGCTCATCGTCGATCGTCCGATGATCACGAGACCCGCAGCCTCGTAGGCGTCCACTTGCGGGCTGTTTCTGCGAGCAGCCGGCATCAGCCAGGTCAGCCGCGAGCCCCAGCGGGTCTTGCTGCCCTTCATGTCGTACATGTCCTTGAGCAGGAAAGGTACGCCCGCAAACGGTCCCGTGAGATTGCCGCCCCGGACGCGCTGACGTGCACGTTCGTATAACGGCTTTGCCATGAAGTTGAGCTTGGGCTGAACGGCTTCCGCGCGCGCGATGGCGGCATCCACCGCTTCCAGCGCACTGATCTCGCCGCGCCGGATCATGGCGGCTAGCCCGGTGGCATCGATAGACGCGATGTCGTTGCTGTCTTTAGTGTTCATGCTTGCCTTGCAAAGCGCTGTTCGCTGTTCCTTGTTCACGGCAATCGCGGCCCACGAGCTACCGCTTACGCTTGCGCGGCACGCGGCGCCGGCTCGACTTCGAACGCTTCGCCAGTTGCGAAGAACGTGCCGCCCGCGACGTAATGGCAGGTGCGTAGATCGGGGTCGTCGAAGTGCCAGCGGTTGTCGGTATAGACGCGGCTGTCGGCATAAGCGGCCACCACTTCGCCGATAAAAAGATCGTGACGCTGGCTTGCATCGGGGATGACCTTGCACTCCATCCACGTCACACAACCGACTAGCATCGGCACGTCAATCTTCTGGCCGGGAAAAGTCTCCAGATCGAACGCGGCGAACTTGTCGAGCCCTTCGCCGGTATTCGAGCCCACCGCCAGGGTCTGCCTGGCAAAGCCCACTGACGGCAATTGCAAGCCGAACACACCGCTCGCTTCGATCAGCTGGCGCGTCAACGTGCGGCTGTCGATCACGACGACGATCTTCGGCGGATCGAAGTCGAGTGGCATCGACCACGCTGCGGCCATTACATTCGAACGCCCGCCGTGCGCGCTCGTGATCACCGTGACTGGGCCGTGGTTCAGCAGCCGCGTCGCGCGCGACAAATCTACGTTTTTTCTCGTGACGTCCATATTGGGTCCTTCTGGTGCGATGCGCTCGCCCCCGTCGATTTCCGTGGCTTCCGTGCATGCGTTCCACACACGGCACTGGACAGCATTCTAGACATCTATCCGTTCGCTCACACGCCCGCGCCAGCCGACACCCACCGCGGTTATCATCGCAAGCAGGCTACGGCCGTGCTGAGGCGATTGGCACAGCCACGGCAAACCACCCTGCTCCTTCTTCCGTTTCGCCCGCGACGCTAATGAAAAGAATCGAATCGATCGTGCTCACAGCCGATCTGGCCGGCACCGCGGTATTCGCCCTCGAAGGCGCCATCGCCGCGATGCGCCATGGGCTCGATTTGCTGGGCGTCATGGTGCTGTCGTTCGTGGTCGCGCTGGGCGGCGGCGTGATCCGCGACCTGCTGATCGGCGCCACGCCGCCCAACGCCGTGCGCGACTGGCGCTACCCGGTGCTTGCCTTTGTCACTGGCCTGCTGACCTTCGTCTTTCACGACACCGCCCGCGCGCTTCCCTTCATGCCGATCATGACGCTCGATGCCGCGGGGCTCGCGCTGTTCGCAGTAGCAGGTGCGCAGAAAGCGCTCGACTACCGCATCGGACCGTTTATCGCGACGTTGATGGGCACCGTTACGGGTGTCGGCGGCGGTGTGGTTCGCGACATCCTGCTCGCGCGCGTGCCCATGGTGCTCGCCGCCGACATCTATGCGAGCGCGGCATTCGTCGGTGCAGTCGTGCTCGTAGCAGGCCGGCGGTTCGGCCTGTCGCCGATGGTCGCCGCGCTGCTAGGCGCTGGCGCGTGCTTCGCGTTGCGCATCCTCGCGGTGACGCATGGCTGGCAGTTGCCCAAAGCAACGCCGTGGTGAAGCGGATCATCACCCGACATTGATGTCCGAATCTGGCCAGTCAAAGCAATCGATATTGGCTAAACTGGGCCTCCGCTGACGGTCGTCTCCAGTTTCCAATCGGGAAGGATGTATGAACAACGATTCCATTTTTCGTCCTGCCCTGGAACGTGCGTTGAGTCACTCGCTCGCGCATCTGGATAATCTCGCGCATAACCCGGTCGCAGCCACCGCCAGCCTGCAAACGCTACGCGAGCGTCTTGCGAAGCCGCTGAACGAGCAGAGCCTGCCCGCCGAACAGATCGTCGATGAACTCGTTGCCGACACGGCCGGTGGCATTCTCGGTAGTGCGGGTGGACGGTTTTTCGGCTGGGTGATCGGTGGATCGCTGCCCGCCGCGCTCGCCGCGGACTGGCTGACCAGTGCATGGGACCAGAACGCCGCGTCGTATTCCTGCGGGCCGGCGGAAGCGGTCATCGAAGAGGTGTGCGGCGCGTGGCTGAAGGACCTGCTCGGCTTGCCTCGCTACGCAAGCTTTGCGCTGACGAGCGGCTGCCAGATGGCCCACGTCACCGCGCTCGCAGCAGCGCGTCATGCGTTGCTCGCGCGGCGCGGCTGGCAGGTCGAACGCGATGGTTTGTTCGGCGCGCCGAAGCTGCGCATTCTCAGCAGCGATCAGTTCCACGGCAGCATCGCGCGCGCCACGCGCATGCTCGGCCTCGGCACCGCGGCCGTGGTCGGCCTGCCGGCGAATCAGGCCGGGCAACTCGACGACGCCACACTCGAACGCGCGCTGCAAGAAAATCCCGACACGCTCACGATCGTGCTGCTACAGGCCGGCGATCTGAATATCGGTGCGTACGATTGTTTCGCCGATCTGATTCCGCTTGCGCATCGCTACGAGGCGTGGGTTCACGTCGACGGTGCGTTCGGCTTGTGGGCCAACGCCAGCGCACAGCACCGCCATCGGCTGGTTGGCGTAGAACAGGCGGACTCGTGGACCACCGATGGCCACAAGTGGCTCAACGTACCGTACGACAGCGGTTTTGCGTTCGTTGCAAATGCACAGGCGCATCGCAGTGCGATGTCATACGAGGCGAGCTACATCACGCACAACGACGACGTACGCGAGCAGAAAGACTGGAACCCGGACTGGTCGCGACGCGGTCGCGGTGTTGCGACCTACGCGGCGCTCCGGCAGTTGGGCCGCGAAGGTGTCGCGGCACTGATCGATCGTTGTTGCGATGCCGCACATCGCATCGCGAGCGGCATCGGTGCGCTTCCCGGTGCGGAGCTGGTGTGGGCACCGACGATCAACCAGGGTCTCGTACGCTTCCTCGACCCACGGCCAGGCGCGACAGAACACGATCACGATGCGCGCACCGATGCCGTAACCGCCGCGGTCCTCGCAAGCGGCGAAGCGCTGTTCAGCAATACAACCTGGCGCGGCAAGCGTTGCATGCGGATATCGGTGTGCAACTGGCAAACCGGCGCGCAGGATATCGCGCGTGCAGTAGCCGCTGTCGAGCAGATCCTGCGCTCGCAGAACGGTTAGGTTCGCAGTCCGCTCCGTCGTCGCTCGCCGTCGATCTTTCTCAATCTGCAGTCATCGGAGTCACCATGTCTGAACTCACGCAAAAGTTTCGCGAGCTACACGTCAACACCTTGCCGCTTCGTCTGCCGAACGCGTGGGACGCGGGCAGCGCGAGGTTGTTCGAGAGTCTCGGTGCACCGGCAATCGCAACGACGAGCGCCGGCGTCGCGTGGGCGATGGGCTACCCCGATAACCGCGTACTGCCGGTCGAGCGTGTCATCGATGTAGCGGCGAACATGGTGCGGGTACTGAAGGTTCCGCTATCCGTCGATATCGAGAACGGCTACTCCGACAACCCACACACTGTCGCCGATCTCGCGCTACGGCTCATCGACGTCGGCGTGTCCGGCATCAATATCGAAGACGGTCCCGATTCGCCGAGTCTGCTCGCCGCGAAAATCGAAGCGATCAGGCAAGCCGCTGCGAAGGCCGGCCTCGATATCTTCGTCAATGCACGGACCGACGTTTTTCTTGCCGGTCTCGTCGATGTGCCGGCGCGACTGGGCGAGACGATTACGCGCGGCACGTTGTATCGATCGGCCGGTACCGACGGTCTGTTCGTGCCCGCACTCCACGAGCCCGAGGCGATCAAGGCGGTGGTAGCCGGCGTCTCGCTGCCGGTCAACGTGATGGCATGGCCGGGCCTGCCCGCCGCCGCCGAACTCGGTGCGCTAGGCGTGCGGCGTCTGAGCGCCGGTTCCGGCATTCCGCAGCTGCTTTGGGGGCAAGCCGAGAAACTTGCGCGCGCATTTCTCGAAAGCGGCCGGTCCGAACCGATGTCGGAAGGCTCCATGCCGTACCCGCAGTTGCAGGGGCTGTTCAAGAACCTGTAGCGCGCGAATCTCGTCCGGCACGGCTACGTTTGAGGCTCCTTGAGCATCGTTGAGTGCGATGTCATAGCCCGGTAACACGTCCTGGAATATAAGGTAAGTTTTTGCAACCGGCCGCGGTGAGCGCTCGCGGCCGGCGATGACTTACTTCATACCGGCCTGTGCTTCCTGCGTTGCAGGAGCCATGCGTCGGCTTCCTCCCCCAAGGACGAGACAATCCATGTCGAACAAGAAGACTACCGATACCCCGTCAGCCGAGCCCACCGCCACCGTTTCGCGCCGCGGCTTCCTCAAGCTCGCGGGCGCATCGGGATTCGCCACGGCCACCGGCAGCCTGGCATCGGCGGCCCGTGCGACTACGGCCACGCCCGACGGCACACCCGAACAGATCCATCTGACGTGGGGCAACAATCCGGCGACGGAGGTCGTGATCTCGTGGGCATCGCTCGCGCCGGCCACCAACCCGCGCGTGCATTTCTCTTGCGGCGGTGAACGGAAAATCACCGTGCACGGCGTACAACGCACCTATACCGATGGGCTCAACGGCGCGGTCGTGTTCACTTACCATGCGCGCCTGCACGGCCTGCACCACTCGACCGACTACGAATACGAAGTCACCGCCGACAACGACAGCAACGCCGGCCAGCCGTTTACCGCGAGCTTCCGCACTGCGCCGCATGGCCGCGCACCGTTTCGCTGGACCAGCTATGGCGATCTCGCCACACCGAACACCGGCTGGGTCCTGTCGTCGCCGCAAAGCCGCTTTGCCGTGCAGGCCGTCGAGCGCTTCCAGCCGCTGTTCCACCTGCTGAACGGCGACCTCTGCTACGCGAACCTGAACCCCACGCATCAGCCCGATGTGTGGCGCGACTTCGGCAATAACAACCAGACATCGTCGGCGAATCGTCCGTGGATGCCCTGCCCGGGCAATCACGAGATCGAATTCAACAACGGCGAACAGGGTTACGAGTCGTATCTGACACGCTACACGCTGCCGGAGAACGGCACGCGCTTTCCGGGCCGCTGGTACAGCTTCCGCGTCAGCTCGGTGCTGTTCATCTCGCTCGATGCCGACGATGTCGTGTACCAGGACGCCGCCGCATTCGTCGCCGGTCCAAGCCCGCTGGTCCCGGCCGCCAGCACCGGCAATCCGCCGATCGAACCGGGCACGTCGTTCTACGTGCGCGGCTATAGCAACGGCGAACAGACCCGCTGGCTCGAAAGAACGCTGCGCTGGGCCGAGGAAGATCGCGAGGTCGACTGGATCGTCGTGCAGATGCACCAGGACGCACTCAGCTCGTCGAAGACCGGCAACGGTTCGGACAAGGGCATTCGCGAGGCGTGGCTGCCGTTGTTCGACCGTTATGGCGTCGACCTGGTGCTGTGCGGACACGATCACGACTACGAGCGCAGCTACCCTGTGCGCGGCTGCAATCACCACGCGGGCACCGACGTCGCTACGGGCCAGGTCGTCGATACGCTGCAACCGCGTCCGGTCTCGTCCCCGAGCCCGGACAGCACGCGCTTCGACACGACGCACGGCACGATCCACCTGATCCTGGGCGGCGGCGGCACGAGCGCACCGCTCGACGTCTACGGGGTCGACGCCGGCGACGGTAAACCGCAGGCGCAGATATTCACGCGCCCGAATCGTCCGGTACCGAACACCGCCAAACCGGGCGTCTTCGTCCGCCCTGGTGCCGATGCCGTGGAAGACGCAATCTGGTCCGCACAACGCGACACCGGTACCGGCTACGGCATCGCCGTGTTCGATCACGATCCGGGTGAGCCTGGCGGCAAGACCACGATCACGATGAACTACTACCATGCGCCGGGCGCCGACACGACGCCGACTGCGAACTACGAACTGTTCGAGACGATCGAGCTGTCGAAGCAACGGCGCGGCTGGTAGGTCGCGCTGTTCGGCGCACAGCCGCTTCCTTTCCGGTAACACCCGCGGGGTTCGAGCTCAACACTCGAACCCCGCGTCGCATCGTGGTCGAGCGTAACGAGGTTGTAGAATCAAACCCGCCGTCGATATCGCTCTCCCCGATCTCCACGTCGTGCGGCAAACACCCAGTCATTCGACGCCACCTCGAAGCCAAGGAAACCTCACGATGTTCCGGGCAAAATTCACACGACTCTTCATGCTGGCTACAGTGGCGGCATTTGTCACCCCGGCGGTATTCGCCGAAGCATCGTCCGTCCCGGGCGACGGCGGTGTCCCCGCGTTCTACAACTGGACCGACAAGGTGCCGGCAGCGCCAGGACAGATGCTGCGCAGCGAGCCGCTAACAGCCGAGCAAAGTCTTGCCGAAGCCGGACAGGACATTCGCATCCTCTACACATCGACTGACGGTATCGACAATCGCACGCCGATCGTCGTATCCGGCGCACTGTTTCTGCCGAAAGGCACGGCGCCTTCAGGCGGCTGGCCATTGATGGCATGGGCGCACGGCACGGTCGGCAGCGCCGACGTATGTGCACCCTCGTTCACCAAACGCAGCGCACGCGATACCCGCTATCTGAACCACTGGCTCGCACAGGGCTACGCGATCGTCGCAACCGACTACCAGGGCCTTGGCACACCGGGGCTGCATCCGTATGGGTTGACCCGTCCGCTCGCATACGGCGTGCTCGACAGCATCCGGGCAGTGACGCATGGCAGCTTCGATCTGTCGAAGCGCGTCGTGGTGTTCGGGCAATCGCAAGGCGGTCGCGCGGCATTCGCGACGGCCGTCTATGCGAAGGACTATGCGCCCGAACTGGAGATTGTCGGTGTGGTCTCGACCGGCACGCCGTACGCGGCCCCTCACGAGCGCGCCGACGATGCGGAAATCGCCAACGCGCACAAATCAGTGGTTCCGACCTTCGCGTACGACATGTTGCGGCTTAGCACTGCTGCGTTACGCGACCCATCGTTCGTTCCCGCCGATTATCTGAACGACCGCGCAATGCCGGCATTCGAAATCAGTCAGCGCGAATGCCTGCATGCCATCGAACAAAAGATCGTCGCCGACGGACTCACGTTCGACACGAGCTTCAAGCGTTCGCCCAAGGCGGCGCTCGCTGCGATCAGTCGTGAAGCCGCCTATCCGTCGCTGCAATCGGATATCCCGATCTTCGTCGGAACGGGTGGCAAGGATCTCGATGTGTTCGTGCCGGGACAGGTTGCGCTCGTCGCTGGAGCATGCAAGGCAGGCGATCGGATCGAGTGGCATTACTATCCGGAGCTCGATCACTCGGGAACGGTGAACGGATCGCTGCCCGATTCGACGCAGTTTGTCGCGAGGGCATTTGCGGGCGAGCGTATCAGCGGCAATTGCGACGCCTTGCCAAAGCCTTAGCGGAATGGATGAAACGACAAGGCCGGCTTCACGCCGGCCTTGTCGTTTTAGCCGCAAAGCTTCCGGACGACGACCTTACCTCCCGGTCAACGTCGACAACCGGATCGCTTCACCCATCTTGCGATACCCCGCGTCGTTCGGATGCAGGTGGTCGCCGAAATCGTATTCGGCGGCAATGTGATCGGGACGCGCCGGATCACGCACTACGGCGTCGAAATCGATCACACCGTCGAACGCGCCACTTTCCCGGATCCATCGATTCACCGCCTGACGCTCGACCTCGCCTTCCTTCGTGAAATAGCCGGGGAATATCGTGCCGGCATACGGCGTGAGCGTAGCGCCCAATATCCGGATTCCGTGCGCATGCGCGCGATCGACCAGTTGATGCATGGCGGCCGTGATGTCATCGGCGGTAACGGCCTGGTCCGGAAGACCCGCCGAGCCCGGATGACCGATATCGTTGATCGATTCCATCAGGATGACGGTTCGAACACCGGGCACCGACAGCACGTCGCGATCGAAACGCGCAAGCGCCGCCGGGCCGAATTGCACCTCGGGCAGATCGTGCAGGACACGGTTGCCGCTAATGCCCGCATCTACCACGCCGAGCGGAATGTGCGCATCCACGAGACGCTGTGCGAGCACGTCCGGCCAACGGCGGTTAGCATCGATCGTCGAGCCGTAGCCATCGGTGATGGAATCGCCAAGCGTCACCACCGCGCCGATATTGGGCGCGTCGATCTCGATGCCGCTAATGAAAAATCGTGCGGTGCTGGTGGTCGCTTGTGGCAAGACAACTGCGGTAGTCGAATCGGCGCCACCTGACATATAGGTGGTGGCCTGGCCAAGGGGATGCGTCGCAGCAGGGCCGGTATCGCTCGACACATAAATACTGACCGACAGACTGTCCAGCGCCTTCACATCGAGGTTGACTGGATCGCTCAGCGCCGGTGCACCGACCGGTATCGTGATGGACGGTCGTCCGCCGAACGTCAGATGAAGGTCGGTGGATGGATCGATCGTTCCCGGCGTCTGCCCTGGTCGCGCAAGATGAGCGGATTCAATGACCAGCGGAGCGGTGCCCAACTCATTGCTAAAACGAACTCGCACTGCGCGTCCGCCAATCGATAAACGCACAACCTGGCGTATGGTTTGCCTCGTGACTTCAGGGCCGTTAGGAAAAGCAGGAGAAGCCCCCCAGCTTCCGACCCAATGGGCCTGGCTGGTCGACGCCGATTGCGCTCCGGCCAGAGTGGTAAATCCCAGCAACATCGAAACGACAACTGCCGAGGTCGCCTTCAATAACTTGTGCATGGACATTCATCTCCTCCTGTTAGCTTTTGCGTTTTACGTAGGGAAGCGTGTTTCAGCACCTAACAACGTCTCGCCAACCGATAACCGCTCGGCGTACTACCCGTCACCCGCCGAAACGTGCTGCTGAAATGTGAGTGACTCGAAAAGCCCAGCTCCACGGCGAGCGACGACAAGTCCTGTTCGCCGGACAGCAACCGCGTCTTCGCCAGCTCGATGCGTTGCGCGAGCATGAACTGGTAAGGCGAAACGCCCATCGTCATGCGAAACGCGCGGCAGAAATAATGTGCCGACATGCCGATCTCCGTGGCCATGTCGGTCAGATTCGTGGGTTCGCCGATACGGGCTTTCATGAAATCGAGCACACGCTTGAGCTGCCAGTCGGCCATGCGCGCCGGCCGTGCGGTAGCCTCGTTCGTCGCGTCATAGCGCGTCAACAGATGCGCTGCGAGATAGGTACCTGCTGCATCGGTCAGCGCACGCGCAAGCGGATGCCCCGTGCTCGCGGTATCGATCAATCCGTGCACGGCGCTGGTCAACACTGGATCGTGAACAGCAAGCGGCATATGCAGCGTGAACGGACGACCATCGGTCAGCGTCTCCAGCCAGTGTGGCCGCACGAACAGCAGCGTCAACCGCATCGCGCGATCCCATGACCAACGCTGCTCGACATCCGCGGGGCTGATCGAAATCTGTCCGCACGAACGAAAACCGCTTTCGCTGCGCTTGCCGAGCTTCCTGATCATCCGCGGGGATGCGGCTTCCTGAATGGCGACGCGCACCCAGCCGATGGGGACGTGGCTCCATCCGCCAGGCTGGCAGTCATAGCGCTGCACATGAATGCCTGCAGATTCAACCGTATCGACCAGACGATGCCCGTCGCGCTCGGCCTGCGCGCTGAAGTACGTCATCTCGTCGATGCCGTGCGAGAGGGACTGCTGCATCGTGGTTTCCTTTGTTCCAGAACATGCTATTCGGTGCCGTTCTTCGACAGCGGCACGCGCGGGCTCGTCACATGATAGCGAAACCGCCGATCGGCGTGATTCGACCCGACACACGTCGGGAATCACGTGCCGATCATGTTTCGTGCGCCATGCACCGCCAGTCCACCGCTCTACCAATGAATACCGACCCATCGAGACTCTCCGTTCAACCCCACAGCCCCGCCGTTTCGCTCGACTTGCGGACCACCCTGGCCATGGCAATTGCCTGCGGCATCGCAATCGCGAACATCTACTACAACCAGCCGATGCTCGGCCTCATGGAGGCCAGTTTTCCGGGCGCCACGGCCATAACAAGCCTTGTCCCTACCGCCACCCAGCTCGGCTATGCGCTAGGGCTGATCCTGCTGATACCGCTCGGCGACCGGTTCGAACGCCGGCGCCTGATCTTTTTGCAGCTCGCGGCACTCGGTGTTGCGCTCGTCGCACTCGCGCTGGCACCGAACGCGTGGGCCCTGGTGGCAACGTCCGCACTGGTGGGCGTTCTGTCGACGGTTGCGCAGCAGATCGTTCCGTTCGCCGCGGAACTCGCCGAACCGCATCGTCGAGGCGCGACCATCGGTACGGTCATGAGCGGTCTGTTATGCGGCATTCTGTTTGCGCGCACGCTAGCGGGTTTTGTCGCGGCGCATTACGGCTGGCGCGCCATGTTCGGGTTGGGCCCGTTGCTCGTCTTCGGTGCGCTGTTGTTGCTCGCCACCGTGCTGCCGAAATCCGCCCCGAAAACCCGCGCACCCTATAGCGAACTGCTGCGCTCGCTCACGGACCTGTGGCGCGAAGAGCCCGAGTTGCGCCGTGCCACCGCGGTGCAAGCGATGATGTTCGCTTCGTTCAGTGCGTTCTGGACCCTACTCACCCTGCACCTCGCGCGCGACTATCAGCTTGGTGCGGAAGTGGCCGGGCTGTTCGGCATCATCGGCGCGGGCGGCGTGCTGATCGCACCGATCGCCGGCCGTTTCGCGGATCGCCGTGGCCCCTATGCGGTGATCGGTCTGAGCTGCGTCGTGATGCTCGTGTCGTGGATCGTCTTTGCGTGCTGGGGGAGCATCGCGGGTTTGATCGCGGGTGTGATTCTGCTGGACTTCGGCCAGCAGAGCGCGCTCGTGTCGAACCAGCACGTGATCTACGCGCTGCGGCCGGAAGCGCGCAACCGTATGAATACGATTTTCATGGGTGGCATGTTTCTCGGTGCAGCGCTGGGTTCGGCGGGTGCGACGCTCGCGTGGCAAATGGCGGGCTGGCCGGCGGTTTGTGCGATCAGTGGCGGGTTTGTGTCTGTCGCACTGCTGGTGCATGCCGCAGGCGCACGCAGGTTAGCACGGGCACAGCGGGGCTGATCAAAACATGAACCCACCGCTGCACACCACCACCTGACCGCTGATGTAGTTCGATTCCGGAATGCAGAACAGATAGACCGCCCCAGCGGCTTCCTCGGGTGTGCCGCCGCGTCCCAGCGGAATGCCGCTTTCCATGTTCTTCATCACATCGGGATTCACCCCAACCTTGATTTCCCGACCTTCGATCTGGATCGCACCCGTGCCCGCCGCCGCTTCGGTCAGACGCGTACGAATCAAACCAAATGCCACACTGTTCACGTTGACCTTGAAACGCCCCCACTCCTTGGCCATCACACGCGTCATCCCGTTGACCCCTGCCTTGGCCGCGCCGTAGCCGAGCTGGCCTGTATTGCCGCCCACACCGGCCAGCGACGAAATGTTGACGACCTTGCGGAACACCTCGCGACCTTCGTCCGCTTCTTTTTTCGCAGCCTGACGAATGAAATCGGCGGCTGCGCGAAGGATGCGAAACGGCGCGGTCATATGGACGTCGATCATCGCGTACCACTGCTCGTCGGTCATCTTCTGGATCACGCTGTCCCAGGTGTAGCCGGCGTTGTTGACGATGATGTCGACACCACCGAAGGTATCGACCGCGCTCCGCACGAAGCGCTCGCCGAAATCCGCATCGGTGACGCTGCCCATGCAGGCGAATGCATCGGAGCCGGCATCGCGAATGGCTGCGACCGTCTCGCCGGCGAAAGTCGCATCGAGATCGTTGACCACGACACGTGCGCCGTCGGCCGCAAGCTTCAGTGCAATCTCGCGCCCAATGCCGCGACCCGAGCCCGTGACAAGTGCGACTTTCCCTTCCAGTTTCTTCATCACAACGCTCCTTGAGGCGAAAGCAGAAATTCCCTGACGATCCGACCGGCTTCGAGCGCATCGGAAATCAGGAACAGATGGCCGTCGTCGAACACGTGCAGCCGGCTACGGGGAATCAGGCGATTCAACAGGCGGGCATTCGCGAGCGGGATGATCGGATCGTCGTTGCCGGCCAGAATCAATGTGCGTTGCTGCAACAGCGGCAGCCACGGCAAGCTGGTCCAGCCGGCAATCGCGACCTGCTGCAGCAGATAACCGCGCTTACTGGTCTTGCGGAATTCGTGCAACGAAGTGGCGCTATGACGTGCCTTGCCGCCGTAGATTTCACCGGCTATCGCATCGCGATAAGCGGGATCGTTATGCCGGCGTGGCGTGAGCAAGCTGGCCAGCACCGACAACTTACCGGGCACCATCAACACGCCCTGCGAGGTTGCGGCCAGCACGAGACGGCGGCAGCGCCGCGGATTCTGCAACGCAAACTGCTGCGCGAGCGCGCCGCCCCACGACACCCCGAGCACGTCGACCGTGCGATACCCGAGCTGCGTCAACAGCTTGCCGGCCAGCATCGACAGCATCCATAACCGGTAAGGGACCGGTGCTTGCGACGACTCTCCTACACCGGGGACATCGAAGGCGATCACCTCGACGTCGTCCATCGCGTCGGCAAACGGCAGCAGCAACTCCAGACTGGCCCCGATCCCGTTGAACAGGACCAGTGGCGTATGTGCCCGGTCACCCGGCCACACTGCTACACGCACAGTCGTTCCGTAGACGTCGACTTGCTGGATTTCCATCGTCCTTGATGACGTATTGCGAACCAGTCTTGCCGTATGTGTACTCATGCAGTTTCTAACCCCGTTCATGGACGTAGGTGCCGGGTGCCGCGCATAGCGGCGGAAACCCGGCGTTGCCCTGCTGCAACGGCGCATCGATAAGCGGACCCGCGCGCTCGCGCGTCCACGCGACGCCGTGATCCCACCAGCTTCCGGCGTGACGCGTCGATCGCTCGAGCCATTCCTCCGCGGTGCCGGACAGATCGTCGCCGGTGGAGAAGCTGGCCTTCGGGTTGTCCGGCGGACACACGATGGTCTGCACGTGGCCGCTGTTGCCCAGCACGAACTGACTGCGAGAACCGAACAGCTGCGCACTGCGGTAAACGCTTTGCCAGATGCAGAGGTGGTCGTTCTTTGCGCCGAGCACGTAACTGTCGATATCGAGTTCGGCGAGACCGGCGATCGGCGTGTTCCGCACCTTCATCGCCCCCGTTGTAACGAAGGGGTTCCGTTCGACGAACTCGCTGAAGTCGTGATTGAACTGAGCCGTCATGCCGGTACCGTCGCCGTTCCAGTACATCACGTCGAAAGCGGACGGCGTTTCGCCCATCAGGTAGTTGCTGACCCAGTAATTCCAGATCAACTCGTTCGAACGCAGCATCGCGAACAGGACCGTGAATTCCTTTGCGCTGATGCGCCGGTTGCGCAGCGTTTTCCTCACGACGCCATCGCTGCGCTTTCCTTGAGCCCCTGTGTCCATCAGCGCACCGATCGTCGGTGCACCTGACATCGCCGTCATGTCGAGCGGAGAAACCACGAGCAGCAGACTGTTGATCTTGCGCTGTTGCGTCGCCGCGTAATAGCCGGCCATCGACACCGCGACCGGCCCCGCTCCGCACACGGCCCACAGGTTCACGTCGTCCGAGCCGGTAATCGCGCGGCTCGTGTCGATCGCGGTGTCGATTGAATCCTGGTACTCGGGCATGCCCCAGCGATCATGACGGCGCTGCGGATTGCGCCACACCATCACGAACACCGTGAAACCCTGCTGCACGTAGTACTCGAGGATGCTGCGCTTCGGTGCGAGATCGAAGATGTAGTACTTGTTGACGATAGACGGCACCACGAGCAGCGGGCGGCGATGTACCTGCGGCGTTTGCGGCGCGTACTGGATCAGTTCGAACATCTCGGTTCGCAGCACGACCGAGCCCGGTGTCACCGCGAGGTTGCCACCTACCTCGAAGGCACCTTCGTCCACCTGCGACGGAACAGGTCGACGCTTGCGGATGTCGCCAAGCAGGTTGCCGACTCCTTTCACGACGCTGAGGCCCCAGGTTTGTCTCGCCCGACGCAGCGCGCCGGGATTGCCCAGCAGAAAATTGCTCGGCGCCACCGCGTCCCCGATCTGGTTCAGGAGGAATCGCGCACGCTCGTCGAGGTCCGCGATCTGCGCGTAGTTCGTCATCGATTTGCGCAACGCGAGGTACGTCTGAAGCAGGCTCGCGTAGAGCGTGCTGTGCTCCCAGGCATCGTCTGAAAAGCGGCGATCGCCCGGTTCCGTGGCAAGTCGCGACTCGCCTGCAACCATCTGACCGAGCGTCCCCCAAAAGCCCATCGTCGCTCTGAGCAATCCGAACGGCTGCGTGATCGCGCGCCCCGTGAGTTTGCTCGCCGTCAGCCAGAGGTCGGACGGCAGGAAGTCTCCGAGAAGATTCTGGCCGAGCACGTTATCCGCGGTACGCTCGACGCCTTCCGCCTGCTTCGCACTCGCCGATCCGGCTACCTGTTCCGGCCTGCCACTCGCACCGTTTGCGGCGCCATCACTCCGTGCGCTGCCGGCTTTGCCTGCGGCGTTGACTTTGCGGTCACCTTCAGGCGACCTTGCCCTGGTCATCTTGTCTCTCCTGTTTCTACGCCGATGTATGTTTGCCGATCAGGCGGTAGACCATCGAGCCACCCAATGCACCGGAAGCCGGCCGAATTCCGCTTCGGTCTGCGCAATCAACGCATCCCGCTCCGCGCTGCTCGCGAGCACGACGCTCACATGCGATTCCAGTCCGAGTTTTGGATGCGGCCGGATCTCGACGTCGACTTTCGCCGTGTCTCCGCATACGCGATGAACGGTGTCGATCAATGCCTTGGCAATCGCCTTTTCGCGTAATGCGGGCTTGAAGATCTTGTTGACGGCCGTCAACGGCATGGCATCGAGCACTTGCACGTGAACCGGCACGGCCGCGCGTTCGGTAATCGCGCTGCGTGCATGTGCAAGTAATTCCCCGGCACTGACGCTCGCGCCGGCACGCAACGTGACGTAGGCAATGGGTAGCTCTCCCGCATGCCCGTCGGGTATGCCGACTGCGGCAGCAATCTCCACCGCCGGATGGCGCATCAAGCCTTCCTCGATCATCGCGGGATCGATGTTGTGGCCGCCCCTGATGATCAAATCCTTGGCACGGCCCGTCAGCCAGAAATAGCCGCTCGCATCGCGCCGCCCCAGGTCGCCCGTGTTCAGCCAGCCGTCTTCGAGACATACCCCCTTGTTGTCGCTGGCTTTGACGTAACCGGAGAACACATACGGACCGCGCAGCAGCAACGTGCCGATCTCGTCCACCTCGCATTCGCGGACGATCTCGCCGTTGCTGCCGAGATCGACGATCCTGATTTCCTGGTACGGCAGCCGCAGACCGATCGAGCCGATGCGCCGCTCGCCGTCGCGCGGATTGATCGAGCTCACGCAGGTCGCCTCGGTCATGCCGTAGCCCTCGAGCAGTTTCAGACCCGACGCGCGTTCGAACCGCTGGAACAATTCGGGCGACAGCGGCGCGGCGCCGCAGATCGCAAAGCGCAACGACCTGAGGTCGACGCCGTCGCGCGCTACGTTGAGCAGCGCGGACAGCACGGTGGGCACCGCGCTGAACAGTGTCGCGCGGTAGCGCTGCACCGATCGCCAGAAAGCGCTCTGCGTCTTTGGATTGCGATAGCCGCTGTCGGACAGCAACACCACGTGTGCGCCGACGCTGAATGGCGCAAGACCGGTCACCATCATTGCATTCGAATGAAACAGTGGTAGGCCGCATAGCACGGGGTCTTGCGGCCCCAGATCGACTGCGCACGCCACCGCCCAGGCGTTCGCCGATTCGTTAAAGTGCGTGCGACGCGCGAGCTTTGGTGTCCCGGTCGTGCCGCCGGTGTGAAAATACGACGCGACGTCGCTGCCATCGGCGGCAGGCGGTGTGAATATCGGCTTATCCGCCTGCCTGGTGAGCAACGTATCGAAGTCCTGTGCCCAGTCGGGACAGACATCGGTCCCGCCCACGCGGATGATCGTCGTCAAGGTCGGCACCTGCGTGCGTAGGGCTTCGACCTTCTCCCAGATACCTGGTGCCGCCTGGCGCCCTTGTGCGACGAGCACGCGCGTGCCCGCGGCGTTCAGGATGCCGACGATATGATCGACCTCCAGAAACGGGTTGATCGGATTCACGATCCCGGCGGCCTCGGCGCCCCACAGCACGAAGTGGGTTTCCGGCAGATTGGGCAGCATGTAGGAGACGACATCTTCGCGCCGGATGCCCAGGCCATGCAGCGCATTGGCTACCTGCGTGACACGGGTCGATAGCGTCATGTAGTCGTAGCGTTGCTCGCCGTCGTTGGAGTCACCGGTCGGCACGAACGTGATCGCGATGCTCCGCGGCGTGCGCGCGGCCTGGCGAACGATCGCCGCGTAGCTCGATATCGGAAACTCCAGGCGCTCGACGAGCGGTGTGCGCTCCAGGGCATCGACGTCGCTCTGGTCGCGAAGAGAGGGGCCGAAGGAACTCATTGCGGCGCACCGTTCGCGATCGCGATCGTGGGCGGCGATAGCGCGTCGCCGCGTCGCACGCTACGGCGGCCAAAGCCGATGCGCTGTCCACCGTTTGCAAAGCCCGCTTCTTGTGCGTGTCGTTCGTGTCGATCGATCATGTTCCTCACTCCTCTTTTCTGAACGTTCAGCTCGGCGCCCATCAATCGCGGCGATACAACGTCACGACGCATGCGCCGCCAATGCCGATGTTGTGTTGTAGCCCGATGCGCGCCCCGTCGACCTGCCTTGGGCCCGCTTCACCACGCAACTGCCGGACCAGTTCGGTACATTGCGCGAGACCCGTGGCCCCTAGCGGGTGGCCTTTGGAAAGCAGCCCGCCCGATGGGTTGGTCACGATCTTTCCGCCGTATGTATTGGCGCCGTCCCAGACGAATTGCTCTCCCGCGCCTTCCGGGCACAGGCCGATCGCTTCATAAGTGAGCAACTCGTTGACCGTGAAGCAGTCGTGCAGCTCGACCACCTGGATGTCGTCGGGACCAATGCCGGATGCCTCATATACCTGCTGTGCCGCGCGCGCCGACATGTCGTAGCCGACCATCTTGATCATCGACGGTGGTTCGAAACTGCTGGGGTAGTCGGTCGTCATCGACTGCGCGGCAATGTAGACGGGATTCGCGATTCCATGCCCTCGCGCGAATTCATCCGAGCACAGTACGGCGCTTCCCGCGCCGCACGTAGGAGGGCAGCACTGAAAGCGCGTCAACGGATCGAATATCTCCGCCGACTGCATGACTTCGTCGAGACTCAGTTTCTCCCTGAAGAGCGCATAGGGATTGTTGTGCGCGTGTTCGCGCGCCTTGACCGAGATCATTCCGAAGGTCTCTTTCTTCGTCCCATGACGGGCGATGTATTCCCTCCCGGCACCGCCGAACATCTGCGCGGCCAGCGGCGCCGACGAGGCGCCCTGCACCTCGTCGATCACCTGAACATGCCGGCTCAGCGGCGATTCCCGATCGTCGAATTGCGATACCAGCGCGCCGCGCGCCATCTGCTCGAAGCCGAGCACCAGAACGCATTCGGCTGCACCGCTTTCCACAGCCTGCCGTGCGAGCCAGAGCGCAGTCGATCCCGTCGAGCAGTTGTTGTTGACGTTAACCACGGGAATACCGGTCAGGCCAAGTTCGTACACGGCGCGCTGCCCGCACGTGGAGTCCCCGTAGACGTAGCCGGCATAGGCCTGGTCCACTGCGTTGTATAGAATGCCGGCGTCGCTCAATGCGAGCCGGCCGGCCTCGCTAGCCATCTGGTAATACGGCGGACTGGCGCCTGGTTTTGTGAACGGCGTCATTCCCACACCGATAACGTTGACGCGACGACTCATCCTCGACCTCCCTGATCTAGAAAATCTTCATTACCCGGATCTGCACGCTGTAACTGTTCTTGAATCCGCCCTCGTTCGCCACCGCCTTGCCGACCATACCGGCGACCTGCCAGGTCGGCGTGAGCATGTGGCTCGCGTAGAGACGTAGCTCGCTCGAACTGGTTTCCTGTCCGTTGTAGGCATCGTTGATGTATTGCTTACCGCCGAAATAACCCGCGTAGCCGAACGAAACCGACGAAGCCGCCGAGATCTGGTAGCGCAGGTAGGTTTGCAGTTCGATGGACGGATGCACGGAGATCTGCTGCCCGGCGTTGCTATGCCCGGTCTGCACGGCGACATCGATCGCGCCGTCGAAGTAGAAGTTATGGCCCAGCCCCTGGATGACCCCGAGCTGCGGGGTGAACGTCACGGCGCCGGCGCCCGGCCCTGAACGGTTAACGTCGTATTTGCCGGTGGGCAATGAAACATACGGCGTGATGCCGACGGTCGTGCCGTAAACCGGATCGGGCCGGTTCACGAGAAACGCGGTGAAGCCGAACGTGATATCGCCCATCCCGTTGTTCGTCTGCGGTGAAGCTCCGCCAACCTTGAAGTTCGACAGATTCGCAAACGGCAGATAGACCTGATACGCGACCGGGATGCCGGCGATCTGGCTGTAGTGCAGCACACGGGCAATGCCGATGGTCTGGTTAAGACTCGATCCGGGCACATCGCCCACGCCATCGAGATTGAATTCGTGGCTTGATTTGAAGCCGAGATACCCCAATGCCAGCGTCGTGCCTGGCGGCAGAATCGTATAGTCGGCCGGATAGATGTCGATGGCGGATGCGGACTTTGCGGCGACAAGAAAGCCAGCCATTACAACGAACGAGCGCAATATTCTTTTTTCCATGTCTCCTCCTGAGGGGTGTTCCTGTACGCGTGAACAAGCCGACGCTGGGCGTCATTTTTTTCGTCTTGAGAGTCACCGCATGGCGGAGCCGCTTGCGATGCGATGGACCTGTTACTGCATCGGACCGGGGCGCCCCACGAATGTGAATTGCGCCCCTGCAACTTCAGACTTCAGACTTCAGTCCTCTACCGTCAGAACCGGCTTCATCGCCAGGCCGAAACTTCGCAATTGCCCCAGCAGTTCGCGATGGCCGAACGCCTGGCAGCCCGAAGCGAAGCCCACTTTCTTCGGCGCTGTCTGCAACAACGACAAAGCGGCATAGGCCTGCAAGAGACCCGTCTGTTTGTAGTTGCTGTTGCCGTGGATTACGCAGTGCGCGCGCCCGAGTGGACCGGACGCATAGACCGAATCGATCGAACGGTTGACCCGTGGGTTCTCGCGCGGCGGCATGCCGCTCTGGACCGAGGCGGCGACCTTGGCGAGCGCCTCTTCCTGCTGATCCATGGGCAAGGTCTTGATCTGCTCCTCGTACAGTTTCACCGTCGCGATGACACCCTCCATCACCTCGCGGGCGAAGACGCCGGCCGATACCTTGACGTTGGCGACGCGTGGATCGTCCTTGAACCAGACCGGGTGGGACGTACCGCCCCAGGGTAGCGCGAGCCCCATGCCATGTTGTCCGGGAATGACGACGTCGAATTTCGTCGACAGCAACCACTCCTTGTACTGGTTTTGCTCCAGGTAATACCACTTCGCCTTGAGGATGGTGAAGATGGTCGCAACCGAGGCCGTGGTCGGAAAGCCGCCCCACAACGTGAGGATGTCGAGCGTATCGAGCCCTGGTGTTTCGAGGCAGAGTTGGGCGGCAATCTCGCCGGTCGTGTACATATGCGCGATGCCCGGCGCAAGCAGCAGATTCTTTTGCGCGAACGCTTCGCCCCAGCGTTCCTTCGCAAGCATCACCCAGTCCTGTTCGCCGGTGGTGTCGGAGTAGTGGCAGCCTGCGGCAAGAGCAGCTTCCACCGCCTCCGGGCCATACTTGATGAACGGACCGACCATGTTGCTGACGAAGCGGGCGCCGTGGAACAGCTCGGTCAGCGCGTCGACGTTGTGCTCCACGCCGACCACTTCGTAGTCGGCGGTTTCGATGCCGGGAATCTTCTCGACCACCGCCTGCACTTTCGCCTTGTCACGGCCGGCCGCAATGAACGGGATGTGGTATTCGCGCAGGTATTCGCACACCAGACGCCCGGTATATCCCGACACGCCGTAAACGACGACAGGTCTCTTGTCACTCATTGCTTGTCTCCACCTACGTTGAAGAAAATGATCTGGATATCCAGTCGGTCGCGCGGCGTTACATGCCCATACCGCCATCGACGGGCACGCCTGCCCCGGTGATGAAGCGGGCGTCGTCGGAACACAGGAACACCACCGCATCGGCGACTTCCTCGACCGTCGCAAGCCGGCCAAGCGGCGTCTGCGCAATCACCGATGCAACCGCCGCCTCGACGTCCGCCGCGAGACCGACGGCGACGATGTCAGTGGCGAGCTTCATCCCCATGTCGGTGGGAATGAGCCCCGGGTAGATGCAGTTGACGCGCACGCCGTAGCCGAGCTTGCCGGCTTCCATCGCCGCCACCCGCGTCATGCGATCGACGGCGGACTTCGTCGCCGAATAGGCCGAGATGGCGGGAAACGCGATGGTCGCCGCGACCGACGACACGTTGACAACCGACCCGCCCTGCGCAGCCGCACCACCCGGTCGCATGCTGCGGAACGCGTGCTTCATGCCGAGCCCGACACCGACGATGTTCACGTCGCACATCCGGCGAATGTCCTCGGCCTTCAGATCGGCCACGAGCGAGGTGATCTCGATGCCCGCGTTGTTGATCAGGATGTCGAAGCCGCCGAGTTGCGCGACCACCGAGGCAACGGCGCTTTCCCATTGCGCGTCGTCGGTCACGTCGAGCCGCACCGAGCCGGTCGCGACACCGCTTTTTGCGAGCCCCGCCGCAGTCTCCTTCGCGAGGTCCACGAGGACGTCGCCGATCACGACCGCTGCACCTGCATCCGCCAGGGCCTGGGCAATCGATGCGCCGATTCCGCGTGCGCCGCCCGTCACCAGCGCCTTTCTCCCGTCGAGTCGTTTGCTCTTCATGTGTCTTCCTCCGATGTCTGCGTTATGTACTGCCGCGATTCGGGGACGAGCCGGTATCCGTCGAACGGGGATCGCTCGCTGGATAACGGCGGCCGTCCTCGCCCTACTGGACAACGCCGAAAATCTAACCACTTGGCAAGTTTATTTTGAACGAATGGTTGGATATTTATAAACAGATGTCAAGTTAACTTTTTACGAGTGGTTAGTGTTTTCTTGACAATTGGTTCGCTGCTACGCACAATCGGGCGCATCAGACTCGGTCACCTCAGTTGCATGAGGCACGAGCGCAAACCGGCAGCCGTACGGCACGCCGGACGACAGTTACTGAGGGCACAGGCGGGATGGCACAGCGGGAAAACAGCGAAGCGGATGGAACGGGCCGCGGGCCGCGCGGCAGGCAACTACCGGCGGACAAGTACGAAGCGCGGCGCGTCGAACTGGCCGAAGCAGCACTGGAAACGCTTGGCGAACTGGGCTACGCGAGAACCAGCCTGCGCGAGATTGCGCAGAAATCCGAATTCACGCATGCGGTGCTTCACTACTACTTCTCGGACAAACTCGACCTCATCCGATGCAGCATTCGCTACTTCAAGGCGAAGTGCGTCACCCGCTACGACGTCGTCACGACCGAAGCGCAAAGCCGCGAAGAACTGATGGAAGGTTTTCTCGAGAAGCTCGCGGAAACGATGCGCGATGAACCGCAGATGCATTGCCTCTGGTACGACCTGCGGTCACAGGCGCTGTTCGAGGAATCGTTCCGGGAGGTCGTGAACGAGATCGACGAGAGTCTCGAACACATGGTCTGGCATGTCGTCACGCGCTACGCGGAGCTCGGCGGCAGCCAGCCGACTGTCACGTCCGGCGCTGCCTATGCGCTGCTCGACGGACTCTTTCAGAAACACCTGCTAAGGCACGTGTCGAACGATCCGGATGCGATCGCGCGTCTGCTCGAAGAGGTGCGTGCGCTTTTACCGATGCTGGCCTGACGTCCGAGAGGTGAAGTCGCGCAATCTTCGCGATGATGCTCGCCAGTACGGCGAGCGCACCAATCGTTTCGATGAAAGCCGAGAGCATGAGCTTCTCCTTTTCATAAAGACATCGTCGTCTCGTTGCTCATTACGAGTCACAACCAGCCGGGTGCATAAGCGCGGATGAAGAAAACCACCGTGATGCATGCGGTGAGCAACAAGGTCCCCGCGCGAATGATGGCCACCGGTGCGCGCCGACCGATCTGCGCGCCGCCATAACCGCCCGCGATCGCCGCGACCAGCATGACGAGCGTCTCGGGCCAGTGCACGACGTGAGCGACGATAAAGATCAGTACCGCCATCGAGTTGGCCGCGCTGACGAGTAACGTGCGCGGCGCACTCAGACGTTTCAGATCGCTGCTGTCGAGCAGCCCCCAGACGGCGATCATCATGATGCCGACCGCGCCACCGAAGTAGCCGCCATAAATACCGAGCGCGAACTGCACGGCCAGAACAACCGACGGACGGATCGTCCAGCGGCTACGCATCTGCTCGCCGAGGCGACGCCCAAACGCGAGCGCGAGGCTCGCGAGCAGAAGCAACCAGGGAAGCACGAAGTTAAAGGCTTTCGGCGATGTGTACAGCAACAGGACGGCACCGAGCGCGCCGCCCGCCAACGTCATGACCAGCAGCGGCCGCAGCGAAACGGCACCAACCGGCCCGAGCCCATCGCGATAGGCCCATGCACTCGCAAGGCCACCGGGGAACAACGCGACGGTGCTCGATGCATTCGCCTGAACCGATGGCACACCCGCAAAAATCAATGCGGGAAGGCTCACGAACGAGCCGCCGCCCGCGAGCGCATTCATGGCTCCAGCGACAAAACCAGCCCCAGCGACGAGTAAAAGTGAGTTCATGCGCCGATCCTAAGGACAAACATCGGCTTTCACAATCTGGCAATTCCAATGCTAGACTTCGCGAAAACCGAAGGGATCGACGATGCGATTCGACCTCACCGACATGCGCTTATTCCTGACCGTGGTCGAACACGGCAGCCTCACCCAGGGCGCTCAGGCGATGAACCTGGCGCTTGCCTCCGTGAGCGAGCGTATTTCCGGCATGGAATCCGCACTCGGTGCGCCGTTGCTCGAACGGACCCGCCGGGGCATCCGCCCTACCGCAGCCGGCGAAGCGCTGATCCGGCATGCCCGCCTGATTCTCGGCAACGTGGAGCAGATGCGCGGCGAGCTGCGTGCGTACGCAACGGGATTGAAGGGCCGCGTCGGTTTGCTGTCGAATACTGCGGCGCTCGCCGCGTTCGTGCCTCAGCAGTTGCGCCGCTTTCTGGCCGCCTACCCCGACCTGTCCGTCGACCTCGACGAGCGCCCCAGCAACGAGATCGTGCTGGCGATCGCCGAAGGCCGCGCCGACGTCGGCATCGTTGCAGACATTGCGGACCTCGCGATGCTGCAAACCCATCTGATCGCGCAAGACCAGCTCATGGTCGTCGCAGGCAAAGACCATCGCATCGCGTCACAGGAACGGGTCGCGTTTGCCGACATCGTCGACGAAGCATTCGTGGGGATCAAGGACACGGCGCTGGAAATCCATCTGGCGGAACGGGCGTCCCGCCTGGGCCGTCAGATCAACTATCGCGTGCAGCTTAGAAACGTGGAGCAGGTCGGGATGTTCGTCGAAGCGGGCATCGGTCTCGCGATCCTCTCGAAAGCGTTTGTCGGCGAGCTACGCCGTCCAGGCCTTGCCGTCCTGCCGATTCTCGACCCATGGGCATCGCGCCAGCTTCATCTATGTGTCCGCGATTTCGCCGCGCTCACGCCGCAAGCGGGGTTGCTCGTGCAGCATCTGCTGGATGCGGGCACGTCGCCGGACGGCAAGCCGGCATAGGCCGCGCTCGCCGTTAAACGTTAGCGCCGCTCGAACCTAAACCAGATCGCGAATCGCCACGTCGGGATCCACATCGGCCTCGTAGTCGATCCCTTCGATCCCGAATCCGAACAGCCGCAAGAACTCCTGCTTGTAGCCCGCGAAGTCCGTAAGTTCGTAGAGGTTGTCGCTTGTTACCTGGTCCCACAGTTGCAGCACGCGTGCCTGCACTGCGGGATCGAGTTCCTTGTAGTCCGCACGCAGGCGGCCGTCCTGATCGATGTGCGGCGCGTGGCCGGACAGACTGTCGCGGTACAGCCCGTAGACCTGCTCGATACAGCCTTCGTGCGTGCCCTGCTCTTTCATCGCGCGGAACAGCAGCGACAGGTAGAGCGGCATCATCGGAATCGCTGAACTTGCTTGCGTTACCACCGCCTTCAGCACCGATACACGCGCATCGCCGTTCACCGCAGCGAGCTTGCTGCGAATCTCGAGCGCGGCACGGTCCAGGTCTTTCTTTGCGGCACCAATCGAACCGTCCCAGTAGATATCGTGCGTGATCTTCTCGCCGATATACGTGAAGGCGGTCGTCTTCGCACCGTCGGCCAGCACACCGGCTTCGAGCAGCGCGTCGATCCACATCTGCCAGTCCTCGCCGCCCATCACCGCGACCGTACTGTCGATCTCCTGCTGCGTCGCCGGTTGCAGCAAGCTTTCCTTGATCGCTTCCTTGTCGGTATCGATCGTGCGTACGTTGACTTCGCGGCCGATCGGCTTGAGCGTCGAGTTGAACACCTCGCCGGTTTTGGGGTGCGTGCGCCGCGGCGCCGCGAGACTGTAGATCACCTGATCGACCTGACCGAGATCGCGTTTGATGACATCGATCGTCTGCTGCTTGATCGCATCGGAAAAGCCATCGCCGTTGATGCTCTTTGCGTACATTCCTTTAGCCGCCGCCAGTTGCTGGAACGCGGCCGTGTTGTACCAGCCCGGGCTGCCTGGCTTGCCATCGCTCGCTGCGCGCTCGAAGAACACACCTAGCGTATCGGCACCGCAGCCGAAGGCGGCGGTAATGCGTGCGGCGAGCCCGTAACCGGTCGATGCACCGATCACCAGCACCTTCTTCGCGCCATGCGCGATGGGCCCCTGGGCCGTGACGTAATCGACCTGCTCCTTGACGTTGGCTGCGCAGCCAACGGGATGCGTAGTCACACAGATAAAGCCGCGTACGCGCGGTTTGATGATCATGACAACCTCGGTAATGAAATGCCCAATGAGTGCAGCACGGTGCACCGCCAGGCGAGCATTGTAAATGACACGATCCGCGGCGAGCGCGGCTGCTTCAACTCACCCGCGCTTCCACACGAATGCGAGCATTCGCCTCGAACTTCGCGCGATGCGTCGAGAAAAAAGTCCGCACGTTGCGAATATTCGAAGAGGCACGAAAGAGCCGCCGTGCGAGTTCGTCGTATTCGGGCATATCGGCGACCTCGGCGACGACAATGAAGTCCGGTCCTGGCGACACCCGATAGCATTGCGTCACCGCGGGCTCCGCGCAGATATACGTTTCGAAGGCGTCGAGATCTTCCGCAGCCTGGCGGTCAAGACTTACTTCGACGAGCGCAATCAGCGTCGTGCCGATCTTCGCGTGATCGAGCACCGCGATCTGCCGCGCGATCACTCCGGCTTCCTTGAGGTTGCGCACCCTGCGCAGACAAGTGGGCGGCGACGCGTGCACACGACCCGCCAGTTCAAGGTTCGAGACCGACGAATCGGTTTGCAGGATCGCGAGGATCCGCAGGTCCAGGTCGTCCAGATAGATGGCCACTTCGTCGGCTCCCGCTGTCGTTTCGGATGAAATTAAATTTCATCATGACTTTGTCGGAACGTCTAGTTTCATTTTTATAGAAATTATGAAATTAAATTTCTCATCGGGCACTCTACTATCGCCTCACCGGGTCCAGCAGGGGCCTTTCTGGAGAAATGCGATGTGTGGAATTGTCGGAGCGGTGGCGCAACGGGACATCCTGCCGAACCTGGTCGATGGCCTCAAACGCCTCGAATACCGCGGCTACGACTCGTGCGGCGTCGCCGTCTATCGCGACCGGCAGTTGCTGCGCGCACGCAGCGTAGATCGGGTGGCGAACCTGCAGGACGACATCGCGAAGCGCGCGCTGTCCGGCTACACCGGCATCGCGCATACGCGCTGGGCGACGCATGGAAAGCCCGTCACCGAAAACGCCCACCCGCATTTTTCACCCGATGAGCAGGCGCCGCGCATCGCGCTCTCGCACAACGGCATCATCGAAAATCACGATGCGTTGCGCGCGATGCTGCAAGACCACGGGTATGTCTTCACGAGCCAGACCGACACGGAAGTCATCACGCATCTGATCGATCATCTGTACGATGGCGATCTCTTCGAAGCCGTGCAGCAGGCGGTGCGCCAGTTACGCGGCAGCTATGCGATTGCGGTGCTCTGCCGCGACGAACCGCATCGTGTGGTCGGTGCTCGCGATGGCATGCCGCTCGTGGTCGGCGTCGGTGAAGGCGAAAACTTTCTGGCTTCCGATGCGATTGCGCTGTCGAACGTCACGGACCGGATCGTCTACCTGGAAAACGGCGACATCGTCGATGTGCAGCTGTATCGCTACGCAATTGCGGATGCGCAGGGTCGCCGTACCGAGCGCCCGGTACATACAGTGGCCGCGCATAGCGGTGCCGCCGATCTCGGCCTCTATCGCTACTACATGCAGAAGGAAATTTTCGAGCAGCCGCGCGCCGTGAGCGATACGCTGCAGGACATCACGTCGATCATGCCCGAGCTGTTCGGCGACTCCGCGTGGCGCGTGCTGAACAGCGTCGATTCGGTGCTGCTGCTCGCGTGCGGCGGAAGTTACCATGCCGCGCTGACGGCGCGTTACTGGATCGAGAGTCTGGCGCGGTTGCCCGTCAGCGTCGAGATTGCCAGCGAATACCGCTATCGCGACGGCGTGCCGAATCCAAACACGCTGGTCGTCGCGGTATCGCAAAGCGGAGAAACCGCGGACGTGCTTGGCGCGATGCAGGTGGCGAAGCAGCAAGGTATGCATCGCACGCTCGCGATCTGCAATGTGCCGAGCAGCGCTTTAGCTCGTGAATGCGCATTGACGTTCTTCACGCGTGCCGGCATCGAGATCGGTGTCGCTTCGACGAAAGCTTTTACGACGCAGCTCGTTGCGCTGTTTCTGCTCGCGCTCATGTTGGCCCAGGTACGCGGACGACTTTCCGACGAGGATGAACAGCAGCATCTGCGGGCGCTTCGGCATCTGCCCGACGCGATGACGAAGGTGCTTGCGCTGGAGCCGCAGATCATCGCGTGGGCCGAAGAGCTGACGCGTAAGCAGAACATCCTTTTTCTCGGGCGCGGCATGCACTATCCCATCGCTATGGAAGGTGCGCTGAAGATGAAGGAGATTTCCTACATTCATGCGGAAGCGTATGCAGCCGGCGAATTGAAGCACGGTCCGCTTGCATTGGTTAGCGACGAAATGCCCGTGGTCGCTGTTGCACCTAACAACACGTTGATCGAGAAACTCAAGTCGAACATGCATGAGGTCAGTGCGCGTAGCGGGAAGCTCTTTGTCTTTGCCGATATCGACTGCGGGATTTCGCCGGGGCCGGGGATCGAGGTGATCCGGCTCACCGAATACTACGGGCCGCTGTCTCCGATCCTGCATACGATTCCGATGCAGTTGCTGGCTTTTCATGCGGCGCTTGCAAGGGGGACGGATATTGATAAGCCGAGAAATTTGGCGAAATCGGTGACGGTTGAGTAGTGGGGTTGTTGAACTGAAATCTGTTGGTCCGTGACAATAAGGTTGCGAACCGGGAAGTATGCAAACCCCTACCGCTTCCTCTCATACTTCTTCCAATACCCAAACGCCTCTTCATGACACTCCAGATCCAGCTCTGACACACGCGCCTGCAAGCGTTCCTGCGCATCCTGAATCGCGATGTTGTAAATCACCGGCCCAAGCTCTTCCACGAAGAAATTCAGCAACGCCCCCGCCTGGATATTACCGATGCGCTCCTCATGGTTCTCGTCGAAATACCGCTGGATAGATGCGATGGCTTCCTTGCGTACGTCCTTGTCCAGTTCAATCGTCATGGCGTAGTGGCTCCGTTGTTACAAGGGCTGATGACATAAAAGCGCGCAAGGCCGACGCGTCGCTCCGATAAATCGATTATGCCGCAGCCCACTCGCCTCACATCGCCCCGAACAACGCCGTCACCCAGTCGACGAACACCCGCACCTTGGTGCTATATCGACGGCTAGGCGGATACGCCACGTACACATCAAGTGGATCGGGCCGCCACTCAGTGAGAACAGGCACCAGTTTCTTCTGCCTGATAAACGGTCGCGCCATGAAGTCCAGCGTATGCACGATGCCGAGCCCCGCAAGCGCCGTCGCAAGATGCGCATTGCTTTCGCTGACGATCACATCGTTACGCACCCGGTCGAGCGTCAGCACCTCATCGCCGCGACGGAAGGCAAGCCGCTGCGTCACGCCACTGCTTGCCGAGAAATAGCCGACAACAGGCATGTCCTTATCGACGATGTCGCGGGGATGCTTCGGCGTTCCGTACTTCGCCAGACACGCCGGCGTCGCACAGGTCGTCCATGCAAGCCCGCCGATCCGATGCGTGATCAGACCGGGATCGTCCGCCGTGCTGCGAATCGCGCAGTCGATGTTCTCCGCAATGAGATCGGCGGTCCGGTCCGTCACACTCAATTGCACCTGGATGTCCGGATACCGCTCGCGAAACGCCCGTAACGCAGGAATCACGATGCCGCTCGCGACCGACCCGCCCGTGTCGACCCTGAGTGCGCCGCGCGGATTTGCCTGAGCACGGCCCAACGTCGCTTCGATGTCGTCGAGTTCGCTGAGCAGGTGGCGGGTGCGTTCGTAATAAGCGGCGCCATCGGTCGTTACGCTAACGCTCCTCGTACTGCGCTCCAGCAGCTTCACGCCGAGATGCGTTTCCAGCGATTTGATCCACTTGCTCACCGTGGCATTGGGCATTTTCAGCGAGAGCGCAGCTCGTCCGAAACCACCCGTTTCAACGACGCGGGCAAAAATGCGGATGGCCTGCAGATGATCCATCGGTTCGACTCCAGAATGGCACGCGATGGCTTCTATTATTCACATCTGTGCACAAAGAATCCACATATAGCCTATTTATATCCGTACGTGTTTTCAATAAGCTGCAGTTATTGAATCAGGCCGCAAGGAGGCCACTCATGACTGCTTCGCTCTACACCAACATCCACACGACAAAACACGCCGGCAAGGTTGCACTCATCACCGGCGGCAGCACCGGTATCGGTCTCGCTACGGCAAAGCGTCTCGCTCGCGAGGGCGCGACGGTGTTCATCACCGGCCGACGCGAGGCAGAGCTCGAGGCCGCGGTGGCGGAAATCGGCCATGGCGCCACGGCGATTCGTGGCGACATCTCGGTAGCAGCCGATCTCGAGCGCATCGTGAAGGTCGTATCGGCGGCTCGCGAAAGAATCGACATCCTGTTCGCCAACGCCGGCGGCGGCGAATTCGTGCCGCTTGGCGAGATCACCGAAGCGCAATTCGACAAGTATGTCGGCATCAACATGAAAGGCACGTTGTTCACCGTGCAAAGCGCGTTGCCGTTCATGCCCGCCGGAAGCGCAATCGTGATTACCGGTTCGATCACATCGGTGCAAGGTGTGCCGGCATTCGGTGTCTATGCGGCCACCAAGGCAGCCTTGCGCTCGTTTGCGCGCACGTGGTCGTCGGATCTTAAAGGACGCAACATCCGCGTCAATGTAGTCGCGCCCGGCGTGGTCCCCACACCTGCGTATAAGACCGAGCTCAAGATGACCGATGAGCAGATCGAGGCCTACAGCCAGCAAATGTCCGCAACGACACCGCTTGGCCGCGTCGGCACCACCGACGAAATCGCCAAGGCCGTGTCCTTTCTCGCCTCCGACGATGCGAGCTATGTCACCGGTATCGAGTTGTTCGTCGACGGCGGCCTCGTACAGGTGTAATCGATCAACACGCCGCGCTTATCCGCGCATAAGCGCGGCACCAACGGAAAAACATCATGAGTTCAGCCGAGAACCTTCGCCTCGCCCAGCAGTTCCTTGAAAAAATGGGCTCGGGCGCGAGCGCCGATGAGATCGCCGCGTTGTGTACATCCGATCTCGACTTCAACATTCCCGGCGACACAGGCGTGCTGCCGTGGGTCGGTCACAAGAAAGGCCGCGAGGCCATGTTCGATTTCGTAAGCGGCATACGGGCCTCGGTCGAAAGTGTCAGTTTCAGCATTCAGGACGTACTTGCAAGTGACGGTCGCGCTGTCATCCTCGGCCACCTGCAATCGCGGATCAAGGCCACCGGAAAGCTGATCGACACCGCATTTGCATTCGTACTGACGTTCTCCCCCGAGGGAAAGATCGCGAGCTTTCTGATGTTCGAAGACAGCTTCGCCGTATCCGCAGCGGCCCGACATTGACAGCAGAACCTCCGACTACGCAAAGGAATCCGCGATGCCCTTCACAGTGAACGAACTTCTCAAACGAAACCTGCTCGGCATCTTCGGCGAGCGCAATGCCGCAGCACGCATGGCGGAACTGAAAGCCATCTGGCAGCCTGACGGTGTGTTCGTCGATCCGGATGGTCGACATGTCGGCATCGACGCGATCGATCAGCGAGTTGCCCAGCTACAGGCAAGATTCCCCGGTTTCAATTTTGTCGAACGTGGGGACGTTCAGGCTATGCATGGTGTTGGGCGCGTCGCATGGGGCTATGGGCCTGAAGACAATCCGGCCACCGTGACCGGCGTCGACGTCGCCGTCACCCGCGACGGCAAGATTCATGAGCTATACGTGTTTCTGGATTGACGACCTGCACTCGTCATAGAGACATCTTCCGCCGCGCCGGGTGACACCGTTCGCTCGTACGTTACCCGCGTCGCAAGCATCATCGTCGTACGCCCCGGTTTTGCACCGCCGCGGGGTTGCTGATAGCATCGGACGGCATCCGTCACCTTGCGGACGCGCTGCCATCCGATCATCGCATCCGCACGCTTTTGTCCTTCCCGCCCGGCGCCGACCATGAACGCATCCCTTCTATCCGACGACAACCCCAGCATAGGCGTCTACACGCGCTCGATCGGCAGCGGCGCTGAGTGGTGGCGCGTATCGCTATCGGAGCGCGCGTTCATGTACCGGATCGAGCACGGCCGCGACGACGGTTCGGTCGATATCGACACCGTCGTCGATCAGGAGAATCTCGATGCGAAGCTGCAGAAATGGCATCGCGAAGGCTATCTGTCTGAAACCGAACGCGAGCAGCTTGCCGCCGCACCGCAAGCCTCCGCCGATTTCATGGTCGATCTCGCACGCGCATCAAATGCGTTCGCACAATCAACTGTCAGAGCCGCTACATCGCGCAGTACCGCTCAGATCGTAACCATCGGTCGAATCGACGTACCGCTCGGCACACCGAACCCGCTCGTACCGGCAATCAACCCCGCGTGGCTCTTTACCGAACGTTTCAACGACATCGTCGAAGACATCGTCGAAAACCGTCGCGTGATGCTGATCGGGCACACGGGCTCGGGCAAAACGAGTCTGATCGAACAGATCGCAGCGCGTGCGCAGTACGGTGTGCTGCGCTCGAACATGAACGGCCAGACGACGGTCGGCGATTTCGTCGGCTTCTGGACCGTGAAAGGCGGCGAGACGATATGGGTCGACGGGGTGCTGCCGGCCGCGATGCGCGAAGGTCGCTGGCTGATCGTCGACGAGGTCGACTTTGCGGAACCGGCTATTCTCGCGGTGCTCACTGCCGTACTCGAACCGGGTGGCCGGCTGCTGATGAAGGAAAAAGGCAACGACATCGTCGAGCCGCATCCGTCGTTCCGTCTCTTCGCTACGGCCAATGCAGTCGGTGCGATGAGCCAGTTCCGTCATCTGTATCAGGGCGCGAATCTGATGAACGAAGCGTTTCTCGATCGCTGGCGCGTGTACCTGATCGACTATCTGTCGCCCGACGAAGAGGCCGAGGTGCTGATGCGCACGCTCGCCCCGCATCTGTCGCAAACGATGGCGCACACGCTCGCGGCAATCGCCGCCGATTGCCGCGCGGCCTTCGCACGCGAAGACCTTGCGAGCGCATTCTCGACGCGGCGCCTGCTCGACTGGGCGCAACTGATGCTACGCACCGGCGACCCTGAGCGTGCCGCGGGCCCGGCCATCTATGCGAAGGTCAGCCCCGAAGACGCCGCGCTGATCCGCAGCATCATCCGCCATTACATCGCGACGCAGGCGTAGCGCCATGCAACCGGCACGCGGCACCGATACGTTCGGCTTCGAATCGACACTCGGCAAGATCGCACGCGTGCTGACGGGCCAGTACGGCATCGCGGTTGCGTTCAGCCCCGAAGGTCCGCGTGTCGAGCGCGATCGCATCGTGATCCCGTCGTACGACATCGTCGACGAGCGCGATCGCGACACGCTTGTCGGCTACCTCGATCTGCTGGTCGCGCGCTCGAAATATTCGTCGAACGAGGCGCTCACCGCGCTCGGTAACGGTACCGATGCGCGCCTTGCGCAGGCGATCGAAGATCAGCGCGTGTGTCGTCGGTTGCTCGACAACTATCCTGGTGCTCGCTGGTTTATCGCGCAGTTGCGCCAACGCGCTGCGCAGGACGCACGTCATCGCTGGCAAAAGCTGTCGTGGCGCGACAAGCTCGTGTGGCTCGTCGAGCGGCGTTTGTGGCTCGAAGCGCCGGAGCCCGGCGAACTGAGCCCGTCGCTGTCGGCCGCGCTGCATGCGGTCGATGAAACGATCGCCGCTGCCCGTTCAAGCCGTTCGACTGACGACAGCATCGCCGCCGCGCGCGCCGTGATTGCGACGGTGCGTGCGCTGTCGTCGTCGGGCGGGGCGCACAACATGATGTTCACGCCGGGCGACGCTGACGGCTTCGATGCGGAATCGGTACCCGCAACGTTCGACGGACCGCCCAGTCATGGCGACGGCACGGCGGCGCCCGATAACGCGTCGGACGCATCCCTCACGCAAGCCGCCAGCAGCAACGTCATCGATGGCGCGGGCATGGGTCACTCGCCGCTCGGTACACCGTCGGAATCGTTTGCTTCGGCGGTCGCATCGGGTGGGCCACAACCAGACGGCCAGGCGCGCTCGCGGCTCTCCGTTCCGCTCACGACAGAATTCGACGTCGTCGCCGACCGCACCGGCCGCGGCGATGCGCGCAGCTGGCACGCGCTGCGTTCGCTTGCGCGCGCCGAGACTTCGCCGCTAAAAGCAAAGCTCGAACGCGCGCTCAAAGCCGACGAACTCACGCACTGGAAACGCGAACAGGAACGCGGCGAAATCGATCGAACGGCGCTTGCGCGTCTTGCGATTGCACCGGGTTATCGCACGCCATTCCGCGTGAAGCGCGTGACAAAGGGACGCGATGCGGCCGTGACGCTGCTGATCGATCGCAGCGGATCGATGGCGGGCAGGAAGATCGAACTCGCGCGACTCTGCGTGGCTGCGCTGTGCGATGCGCTCACGCAACTCGGCTTCGACTCGGAAGTGCTTGGCTACAGTTCCATTGAATCCGCGGAAATGCGACAGCTGTACGAACGGCAGCGGGACAGCGGCGCCGATCTGAGCGCCTACAACCGCACAGTCGAACGGCTCGATCTGCAGATCTACAAACGCTTCGGCGCCGCCGACTTAAGCGGCCTCGCCGATATCGAATGCGGCCACGAGAACCCCGATGGCGAAGCGCTCGCATGGGCTGCCGGACGGCTCGCCGAGCATCGCGCAGACCGCAAGATCCTGATGGTGCTCTCCGACGGCGACCCCGCCACTGGCGACGGCAATCCTGCCATCCTGCGCAGCGATCTGCACGCACGCATCGATGCGATTGGCCGCGCCGGCATCGAGATTGTCGGCGTAGGCATACTCGACGATGCGGTCGAGGCGTTCTATCCGCGCAGTATCGTCGTGAGGAAACTGCACGAGCTGCCCGGTACTGCGTTCGGCGTGTTGAGCGCGATGTTGCTCGATCGTTGAGTTTGATCGGGCGTAGTCGCGCGTGGTCGCGCGTTGTCCGTTTACGCGCTTGCTAGCGCATCAAACGGTGCCGGCTGACTACAGCGAAACCCAGCGCCACAGAGCCTCTTGCCGACGCATTCGGCGGCTCGTCGTATGCACGTGAGCGATCCGCTGCCGACTGCGCAAGGAGCGCATACAGATCGGGACGACGCGCAGCCAGCCATTGCCTTCCACGACTGCGCTCGATCAACGCGAGATCGAGATTCGCTGCGGCGTAACCTTCTGGCGTACCGCTCGCCGCAAGCACCCGCCCCGACGGATCGACGATGACTGCCGCCGCATCTGTCGCCTGATCGTTCGACGCTTCGTGGCTATCGCTGAAAACGATGAACATGCCGTTGTCGGCCGCGCGTGCGCACAGCCATCCGTGCATGCTTTCCATCGTGTCCGTGTCCACAGGCGACTTCGATCTGTACATCATCGGCAGCGGCTGCAGCGGATGTTCGCCCGGGCGGCTCGCACGGCCAGACCGATGCGGTGCGATCAACACGCTTGCACCGAGCAGCGCGGTCATGCGGACGTTCTCGACCAGATAGCTGTCGCCGCCGGTCAGAATACCGATCCGCACGCCCCATCCTGTATCGAACACGGTATAGCGATCGCCGCTCACAATGCGCCGATGCTCCGCAGCATGCAGCTTGCGATGACAGTGCAGCGCGCCGTCCGGCAGACACATCACGTGGCTATTGAAGAGCCGCCCATCCGGCGCGCGCTCGATCAATCCGACGCCGCATGCCACACCGGTACGCTCGACGGCCGCTGCGACTGTGCGGATCGATGCGCCATCGAGCGGTTCCGCCAAAGCGTCGAGCGACGCACGCGACAACTTCGCCGTATCCGTATAGCCACTCAGGCATAGCTCAGGAAACACCGCAAGCGCGATGCCTTCGCGTGCCACACCGACGAGACAAGCCGCTATCTGCGCGGCGTTATGCGCGCAATCGCCGTCGCGCGAAACGAACGGCACCGATGCGACCCGCAGCGTTGAACCGACCAAGATCCTCTCCTGAAGTTAAAGCGCCGAAACACTGCTCCATTGGACCTTCCGGCATTCGATAAGTAAAATGAATGTTTTTACCGATCTGATTACTCTGTGGAATGGAACTCAAACTGTTGCGTGCCTTTCTGACAGTCGCCGAAACCGGTCACTTCAGCCGCGCCGCCGACACGCTGCACATCACCCAGCCTGCGCTCAGCAAACAGATCGGCGCGCTCGAAGCGACGCTCGGCGGGCGGTTGTTCGAGCGTGGGCGGCACGGTGCCGAACTGACGGTGTTCGGTGTGGGTTTCGCCGCAGATGCCAGATCGCTGGTGCGCGAAGCCGATGAGGTTCTCATGCGCGCCCGCGAAGCGAGCAGCGGCAAGCGCGGTCATCTGCGCATCGGTCTCGGGCTTTCCACGCTGACGCTCACGCCGAAGCTGATTGCCGAATTCCGCCGCCGCAATCCGGAAGTTGGCGTGACGTTGAACGATCTGTCGTCGGCGGAACAAAGCCGGCTGCTGTTGTCGGGCAAGCTCGACGTCGGCTTTCTGCGGCTGCCTGCCGAAGCGGGCCTGTCCGCGTTTCCCGTCGTCGACGAGGCACTCGCGCTCGCCGTACCGGAGCATGCACCATGGAAACGCCTGCCCGCGAATCTGAACGAGCTGAACCAGATCGGTTTCATTGCGCTTGCGCGTAGCCGTGGGCCGGGGCTCGCCGCGCAGATCGACCGCTGGTGCAACAAGCATGACTTCGTGCCGCGCGTGATCCAGCACACCGACGATATCCAGTCCGTGCTCGCAGCCGTTGCAGCCGGTGTCGGTGCGGCGCTTCTGCCGTCAAGGGTTCGATATCTGCTGCGCGATGCGCGCGTTTTGTCGCTACGCGACCCGTCAGCACGCTGGCACGTCGGTCTCGCGTGGCAGTCCGCGCGCGACGATGCGGTGGTCGAGCGTTTCGTTTCGTTCGTGCGCGCCGCAACGAAGAAAAACTCGCGTCGAGCGGACTAAACGCGTGTGCGAGATATGGCGCCCGAGCGCCGCGAAACGGTCCGCACCGCGTAACCCGCTATGATGTGCACATTACCCTCTGCCGCCTTCGCGGTAGACAGCCGGAGAAGATATGGCCTCAATCCAGGAAAGCGCGAGCATGGCGCTGTTTTGCGACTTCGAAAACGTCGCACTCGGCGTGCGCGATGCCAAGTTCGAGAAGTTCGACATCAAGCCGATTCTCGAGCGGTTGCTGCTTAAAGGCAGCATCGTCGTGAAGAAAGCCTATTGCGACTGGGAGCGCTACAAGGGCTTCAAGGCCGCGATGCACGAAGCGAGCTTCGAGCTGATCGAAATTCCGCACGTGCGCCAGTCGGGCAAGAACTCCGCCGATATCCGCCTCGTCGTCGATGCACTCGATCTCTGCTATACGAAATCGCACGTCGATACGTTCGTCATCATCAGCGGCGATTCGGATTTCTCGCCGCTCGTGTCGAAGCTGCGTGAGAACGCGAAGAAAGTGATCGGTGTCGGCGTCAAACAGTCGACCTCCGACCTGCTCGTCGCGAACTGCGACGAATTCATTTTCTACGACGACCTCGTGCGCGAGCAACAGCGCGCTGCCGCGCGGCGCGAGCCGAGCGCGGGCACACGCCGTTCACCCGATGAAGACCGGCAACGCAAGAAGGAAGGCGATGAACGCAAGAATATCGCCATTGCGCTGGCCGTCGAAACCTTCGACGCACTCGCCGCCGAACGCGGCGAAAGCGGCAAGATCTGGGCTTCCGTGCTCAAGAGCGCGATCAAGCGGCGCAAGCCCGACTTTAGCGAGTCCTATTACGGTTTCCGTGCGTTCGGCAATCTGCTGGACGAGGTCCAGGCGCGTGGACTGTTCGAAGTTGGGCGTGACGAGAAGTCGGGTTCGTTTGTGTATCGGTCGAGCCCGACAGAAGCGGCGCAACCGGTGGCACCAAGTGCTCCGGCAAACGCCGCAAACGAAGATGGCACGAAGGGTAAGTCGAAGTCGGGCAACAAATCTGGCAACCGCCCGGCTAACGACAAGAAGGGACATCGCAAGGGTGCGACTTCGGGCAGACAGGCGGTCGAGCAGCACGGGACCGAAGCGCCGGTCGATGAAGCACACGACACGCATCGTCAGCCTGATCTTTACGAAACGCTCGAGACGTACGAGACATACGAAACCATGCGCGAACCGGAGCGCGTCGACGAAGCGCTGCATGTGCCTGTCGAGACGCATAGCGAAAGCGAGTCGCAACCAACGCCGGCACCGGCACGCAAGCGCCCGACCGCGCGTCGCGGCAAGCCTGCGGCGAAGAAGACCGCAGCGGCTGCGCAACCGGCTACGGAGGCAGCGAGCGCACCGCCCGCCGCCGCCCCTGTCGGCGAAACCGCACCGCGCAAACCGGCGCAGAAGTCTGCCGCGCGTAAATCGGCGGCACGGCCACGTCGGCCGCGCAAGGCTGCGGGCGCGGCAAACGAAGAGTAAAGGTCAGATACACGCGATGCAGGTCTGCGTTAGATCGCATCGCGTGAATGCATGCCGCGAGAGCGCGCCGTTGTTGCGGTAGCCGGAATATTCGGGCCGTTCGAAGCACACGCATCGACAGGAACATCGACCGTAACGCTCAGGCGCGAGGCCGTTCCCCCTCAGCAGGCGCAGCCGATTCAGCCGCCTCGGCCACCTCGATAGCACCGCCGCCATCGGCAGGCACATTCGCCACCGCGCTCTGCGGCGGCGCCTCGATATCCCAGCACGAGATAAACAGCGCAGCAATCAACGGCCCGATCACGAACCCGTTGATCCCAAACACCGACATCCCGCCCACCGTCGAAATCAGCACGACCCAGTCCGGCAACTTGGTGTCCTTACCGACGAGAATCGGCCGCAGCACGTTATCCACGGTGCCGATCACGAGCGTGCAGAACAGGATCAGCACGATCGCCTTCCACAGCGGCCCCGCCAGCAGAAAGTACACGGCCGCCGGCACCCAGACGAGCGCCGAGCCGATCGCGGGCAGCAGCGACAGGAACGCCATCACCGTACCCCACAGCAGCGCGCCCTTGATGCCGAGCACCGCGAAGATAATCCCGCCGAGCACACCCTGCACCGCCGCCACCGCGATGTTGCCTTTCACCGTCGCGCGCACCACCGTCGCAAAGCGGATCAACAGACGATCCTTATGCGAACGCTCGAGCGGAATCGCATCGCGGATGCGTCGCGAGATCGCGCGACCATCGCGCAGCAGGAAGAAAACGAGGTACAGCATGATGCCGAAGCCGACCGCGAACTGCAGCGTGTTCTGCCCGATCACGACAGCCTGGCCGGCCACGAACTGACTGATACGCGCAGCACCGTCCGAGAGTTTCGCCTGCAAGCCGTGCATGTCGGCAAGGCCGACGTTATCGAGTGCGCGTTGCGCAAACGCCGGCAGCGCCTGCACGATCTGCTGGAAATACAGGCCGAAATCCCACTGCCCTTGCCGGATCTGCTGATACGCGTACGCGACTTCCTGAACGAGCGTGCCGATCATGACGCTCACCGGCAGGATCACGATCAGCACGCACAGCGCGAGTGTCGTTAGTGCCGCGAGATTGGGCCGGTTACCGAAGCGAAACGTGAGACTGCGCTGCAGCGGTTGAAACAGGATTGCGAGTATCGTCCCCCAGAAGATCGCGCCGAAGTACGGCAGCAGGATCCAGATAAGCGCCAGCGAAACCGCGGCCAGCAGCATGTAAAAGCTCTTCTGATTGCGACTGTTCTGATCGTTGTCGTTGTCGTGGTTCATGGTTCCAACGCAAGCGTGCCGCCCCGCAATCACGCCGGGGCGGCTGTCTGGAGAAACGCAGCCGGTCATGAACCTGACCGGCAACGGATAGTTTTACTTCTTGTCGATAGCGTCGCGCGCCTTGTCCTTCGCTTCACCGAAATTGCGCTGCACGGTACCGGTGGCTTTCTCGACTTTGCCTTCAGCTTCAGTAGTGCGATTGCCGGTCACCTTGCCGACCGCTTCCTTCACCGATCCCTTGATTTCCTTTGCTGCACCTTTGATCCGATCTGTGTCCATGATTGCTCCCAAAAGGTTATGCATCTGAAATCCACCTGCATACGTGGATGTAGTGGATGCAGGTCAATGTACCTGTGAGCAATCCGTGGGCCTAGATGCCCGGATACCGGTTAAACCAGTACTTTTACACCAATCTGCGATCAATCTGCCGTGCCGCCCGTGCGGCGCTTCGGTTTCTCGTAGCCGACTATGCCGCGCTCGCGGGCCCACACAATCGCCGCGCTGCGCCGGTGCACGCCGATCTTGCTGTACAACGTGGCGACGTGATTGCGGATGGTGTTCGGCGCAAGATTCAATGCTTCGGCAATCTGTTCATTGTCGTAGCCCTGGCAGATCAGCCCCAGCACTTCGCGCTCGCGCGATGTCAATTCCGACAGATCGCTACCCGCCTGCTGCGCGCCGTTCGGTTGCCTGATCTGCGCGAGCTTCTCGATTACCGTGCGGCTAAACCACGACGTGTCCTTCATCACGGCTTCGATCGCAGCCAGCAGTTCCACTTCGGAACGCTTGCGCTCGGTGATGTCCTGGATCACGCTCAACAGGCAGCGCTCCCCGTGGATGGTCACCGCCTCTGCGGAAACAAGACAGTCCACCGCCACATCGGATTTCGTCTGCAGCTGGATTTCGTAGTTGCGCACGCTGCTGTGCGTCTCCATTTCCGCGCGCAGTTTCCGGTACGCGTCGCTGCGTGACCACAGGCCGATCTCTTCGGGTTGTCGCGCGACGACTTCCTCAGCCTCGTAACCGGTCGTCGCGACAAACGCATCGTTCACATCCATCAGCACGAAACCATCGAGCGAGCTGACCGTCATCGGTACCGGCGCAAGCCGGAATGCCTTCGAAAAACGCTCTTCGGTATGTCGCAGCGCGTCTTCGGCCTTGCGTCGCGGCTCCATGTCCATGAACGTGAACAACATGCAGTTCTCTTCGCCGATCTCGATCGGCTGGCCAGCCACGATCACCAGTTTCGTCGTCCCGTCCGGCAACTGTAGCGTCGCTTCCATCTGTCCGATCGTACGGCCCTCGTTGAGATTGACGATCGCCTGCTCGCGCTTGTCCGCGCCTTCTAGCACGTCGACTTCGTACGTCGAGCGGCCGATCACGTTTTCGCGCGCGTAACCGGTCATCTCCAGAAAGCCTTGATTCACCTTCACGTAGCGCAGATCCGCGAGCCGGCAGATCACTGCCGGTGCGGGGTTCGCGTTAAAGGTTTTCTCGAAGCGCTCTTCGGCGCTGAAGCGCTCGGTGACGTCCTGAACCACCAGCGCCAACGATTCCGACGCGCCGCTCGCGTCGGTCAAAATCAGACTGCGTACCTGGTGCATGTGCCGGAAGTCTTCGTCGTCGGAGCGCGTAACTTCGACGATCACATCGCTGAACAACTCCCCTGCGATGATCCGGGCAATCGGATACTGATCCGCCTGCAACGCGTGGTTGTTGCGGTAAGTCAGCTTGAACTTCTTGCGAAAACCGCGTGGGTTACCGCCTAGCGCTTCGACGGTCTCGACGCCGTGGATCGCAAGCGCCGTCTCATTGGCCCAGACGATCGATCCATCGGGATCGATGAGGATGATCCCTTCGGTCAACCCCGCGATGATCTGCTGCAACTGCCGCCGGTCGGCCTGGGGCCTCGCGTCGCTCGTGTTCATCCAGCCTCCGTGAGAGATACCGCATTCTAGCGGTGCGGCGCGGTTTGCCACGGTTAGAGCAGGTTTGGCGTGGGTTCCAGGCATTTTCGATGTTTCGATGCGCATCGAAACGTCGAGCCGGATTGACGGCCTATGATGACAACATCTCTGGAGACCGGACATGTGCTCTCAACCGAATATCGCCTCCACCGCGTTCCTGATCGCCGACCCGGCCCGCGCGAATATGCTGATGGCGCTCGTCGCCGGGCGCGCGCTGCCGGCCGGCGAACTCGCGTATGCCGCGGGCGTCACGGCGCAGACCGCCAGTACGCATCTTGCGAAGCTGCTCGACGGCGGCCTCGTCACCGTCGAAGCCGAAGGACGGCACCGCTACTACCGGCTGTCGGGAGCACATGTGGCGCTCGTGCTGGAAAATCTCGCCGCTATCGTGCCCGCCGGCGAGGTGCGCCGCCGGCCGCTCGGCCGCGACGCGCAGAACCTGCGTTTTGCGCGCTGCTGCTACGACCATCTCGCGGGACAGGTCGGCGTCGCGGTGACCCAGGCGCTGCAACAGCGCGGCTTTATCGTGGCCGCGCAGGACAAGCGCTTCGATGTAACGGCTGCCGGCCTCGACTGGTTCGGGCATATCGGGCTCGACATGAACCAGTTGCGCGCCACGCGACGCGGCATCGCACGGCAGTGCCTCGACTGGACTGAACGGCAGCATCATCTGGCGGGACCGCTCGGCGTGCAGTTCATGAGCGCGCTGTGTACGAACGGCTGGATGCGGCGGGTTAATGCATCGCGGGTCGTGCAGGTTACCCCGGTAGGATGGGCGGGGTTGAAGGCCGAACTCGGGATCGAGGGTAGGCTAGGGGCGCTGACGCAGGAGGCGTAGCAGGGTCGATGTGGCCACCGCCGTTCAAAGCGCCAGCACGCTGACGCCGACCTCGACCTGATGCGCGCCGCCGCCGAGTATCATCCCGCGCAGCAGCGACACGTCGCTGTAATCGCGACCGAGCGCAAGCGTCACGTGATCGAGATCGGCGAGCACGTCGTTGGTCGGATCGAGATCGATCCATCCGCTTTGCGGACAATGCACCGACACCCACGCATGCGATGCATCCGCACCGATCAGACGTGGCTGCCCCGGTGGCGGATCGTTGCGCAGGTAGCCGCTCACATAGCGCGCCGGCAAACCCAAAGCACGCAGACAACCGATCATCACCTGCGCGAAGTCCTGGCACACACCGCTGCGCAGTTCGAACGCGCGTTGCGCCGGTGTATCGAAAGTCGTCGTGGCGGGGCGATATTCGAAATCGGCATGGATGCGGTGCATCAGATCGATCGCACCCGCGACGAGCGGTGTACCCGGCGCGAAACTCGGCAGCGCGTACGCGCGCAACGCGGGCAGCAGCACGATGTTCGGCGACGCGAAGCAGAACTCCGACTCCGGGAAGAATTCGCCACCGGCGCGAAAGCGCAGCCGCTCGGCAACCTCTTCCCATGCGGGCGTCGCGTCAGGGTCGAGCGCATGCCAGCGCGGCGATAACCGCACTACCGTTTCGCTCGTCATCTGTAGCGACTCGTGCGGGGCATCGAGCGAAAAATACAGCACGTCGTTGCCGAACGCATCGATGCGGCTGTTCAGATACGAAGGCGTCGGCTCGATCTGCTCGGTGTGGGAAACGACCCGCTGCCATGGGCACGCGAGCGGTCGAATGGTCGCCAGGTGCTGCGCGGTTTCGACCGGCGTCGAATAGCGATACGCCGTGCGGTGTGACACCGACAGTACGGTTGCGGTCGTCATGCAGACACCTGCGTCTGTGTCTGCACCTGCACCTGCGCGGACAGCTGCGTGTTCGCGTGGCTGAAATAGCGTCCGCTAATCTCGTTCGATGCCGCAGCCATGTATTGACTCAACTGGTCGCACAGGTCGATCAACGCGGGATAACCGCCCTCGGCATCGCTCTCGCACAGTGCTTCGAGCGGGGGTAGCGACGCTATCGGCGGCATCAGCTCGGAGAACGGCATGCGTCGCGTGCTGCCCGCGGCAGCCGCGATTTCATCGAGTTTCTTGCGCAGCCGCGTGTAAACGCCGTACAAACCACGCGGATTGGTCTGATCGACCACGAGCATATCGATCAGCGCCGGCACCTCGAAGCGGCCCGGATACAGCGAACGGTAGGTCAACGTGCAGTCGAACAGTTGCAGCAGCAGATCGAAGCCCGCGGGCCGCGCCAGCGTGCCCTGCCCGGCGACCGCGCGCAGGAACGTGCACATCGTCACCACACGCTCAATGTGCCGCCCGACAAACAGCAGACGCCACGCCTCGTCGCGCATCATCCGGTCGCCTTGCGCGCCGCTGATCGCAGACAGCTGCGTCGCGAGATATTCGAGTGCATCGGCGAGCATCACGCGGTCATAGCGTCCCACGCCGCTTGCGAGCACGAGCCGATGCTGCGCGTCGCGGAAGTCATTGCGCGCGGCAAGAATGGTGCGCCAGTGATCGTTAGACAGCCGCCCGCGGATCTCGCCGCACGCGCGCACCTGGCTCGCGAGATTCTGCCCGATGCTGGTCTCGCCGCTTGCCTCGCTCATGCCGGCAATCAGCGTGCGCTCGAATGCCTGCGGCGAGGTATGCGCGAGCGTATCGACAGAAGGAATCAGTCCGCATTGCGACGCGAGTTCGGCGAGCGTCGCGAACATCTCGTCCGCATCGCTGCCCTCCAGCGAGCCGAGAATCAGCCGGCACAGCCGCACGTTGTTTTCCGCGCGCTCGCCATAGCGACCGGCCCAGAACAGGTTCTCCGCGGCGCGGCTCGACACCGTGCGATGTTTGCGCGCGAGATCGCCTGGCTGCATCGGCGACGGCAGCAACGACAACGTCGAACCCGCCTGGCTCGACAGCACCCACGTATCGACGCTGCTGCCGCCGTGCTGCATCGACACGGTCGCCTGGCGCTCCGCGGCAAGCCGCGTGAAACCGCCCGGCAGCACGCTCCACTGCCCGTCGATACCCGCAATCGCATACACGCGCAGCACCGACGGCCGCGCGCCGAGCGTGCCTTCCTCGTAGCGCGGCGTGCACGAATACGGCAGCGGCGCCTGGATCGTGTACGACTCGGGCGTGCTTTCGATCCGCTCGCGCCAGTCGGCGAGTCGCTGCGGACCGGGCGCGATGCCGAGCGGCCAGCCAGACGACGCGCCAGACGTACCGGAGGTGCCACCCTGCGCACCAGGCCAGGTCGGCAGCAGGAAAGCGCTGTAGCGTTGCGCAAACGCTTCTTGCCGCGCTGCTTCCTCGCCGCACCACCACGTCGGCACGGCCGGCAGCGCAAGCGGTTCGCCGAGCAGCGCCTGAGAGATACCCGGCATGAATCCATGCAGCGCGGGCGACTCGGCAAAGCCCGAGCCCGGCACGTTCGACACCATCACATTGCCGGCCCGCATCACCTGCAGCAGGCCCGGCACACCGATGGTCGAATCGGCGCGCAGTTCGACGGGATCGCAAAACGCGTCGTCGAGCCGGCGCAGCACCGCATGCACGCGTTCGAGCCCAGCCAGCGTCTTCAGATAGAGCTTGTCGTCGCGCACCGTGAGGTCCTTGCCCTCCACCAGCGTCACGCCGAGATAGCGCGCGAGGAACACATGCTCGAAGTAAGTCTCGCTGAACGGACCCGGCGTGAGCAGCGCGATATGCGGCGATTCCTCGCGATCACCGTCGCGCATCGTCGCGCGCGCCGCTTGCGCGAGCGTCGCGACCAACTGCGAGTACGACGGCGCGAGACGGCTCACGCGCATGGCGCGGAACGGATCGGCGAACAGGCTCGAGACGATCAGGCGGTTTTCGAGCGCATAACCGAGGCCCGATGGCGCCTCGGTGCGATGCGACATGACGGTCCACGCGCCGTCCGGCGCGCGTGCCAGATCGACGGCGACGATCTGCAGATATTGACCGGAAGCGGGCTTGAAGCCGCGCACCGCGCGCAGGTAACCGGGATGCCCGAACACCAGCGCCGGCGGCAGCAGCCCGCGCTGCAACAAGGTCTGCGGGCCGTAGATGTCGGCGACGATCGCTTCGATCAGCCGCGCGCGCTGCGCCACGCCGCGCGCGATCAACGCCCATTCTTCCTCGTCGATCAGGAACGGCAGCAGGTCGAGCGCCCAGGGCCGCGACTCGCCCTTGTCTGCGTAGACGTTGTAGCTGATGTCGTTGTCGCGGATCTGCTGCGCGACCGATGCAATGCCATGATCGAGACCCGCGATCCCCTCTTCGCCGAGCAGATCGAAGAACTGCCGCCACGGCGCACGCAGCGCGCCGGTTTCATCGCGTAGCTCCTCGCGGTGCCCCTCTCTTGCGGGTAGTGCGTGCAGCAGCGCCAGCGCATCCGGTTGCGTGGCGGTGATGTCGAAAGGCAGGGTCGATTGAAAAGCCAAGATCGTGTCGCGTCGAAGGGTTCGGTGTGGTTGTCATGGGCGGCGGCACAGCAGCGCCGGATCAGGCGGGCTGCAGTGCCGCCGGACTGGCCGGCAGCCGTCGAAACACCCGACGTGCGGATCAACGATAACGCAGGTCGAGCGTGAACGGAAACTCCATGCTGCGCTCGCGCGGCTCGGGTACGAGCGCGCCCGGCGTATGGCCGATCGTAAAGAAGCGCGAGCGGCGCCGGCTTTCGGCCTCATAGGCGTTGACCGGGAACGTGTCGTAACTGCGTCCGCCAGGATGTGCGACATGATACTGGCATCCGCCGAGCGAGCGCCCCGTCCATGTATCGACGAGATCGAACGTGAGCGGCGCATGCACGCCGATGGAGGGATGCAGCGCCGTCGGTTGCGACCAGGCGCGAAAGCGCACGCCGGCCACATGCTCGCTGACGCGGCCCGTCGGCTGCAGCGGCAGCGGTACGCCGTTCACCGTGATCACATGGCGATTGCCGTTCAGCCCCAGTGCCCGCACCTCGAGTCGTTCCACCGACGAATCCACATAACGCACCGTCCCGCCCGACGAACCCTCCTCGCCCATCACGTGCCACGGCTCGAGCGCATTGCGGATCGTGATGTCGACGCCGTTTGTCTGCAGTTCGCCGACCAGCGGGAAGCGGAATTCGAAGTGCGGTGCGAACCATTCGCGATCGAACGCATAGCCTGCGTTGCGCAGATCGTCGAGCACGTCGTCGAAATCCATCTGCACGAAAGTCCCAAGCAGGAAGCGGTCGTGCAGCTCGGTGCCCCAGCGCGTAAGCCGCGTCGTGTACGGCTTGTGCCAGAAACGCGCGACGAGCGTGCGCAGCAGAAGCTGTTGCACGAGGCTCATGCGCGCATGCGGCGGCATTTCGAAACCGCGCAGCTCCAGCAGACCGAGGCGCCCGGTCGGACCATCCGGCGAATACAGCTTGTCGATACAGAATTCGGAGCGGTGAGTGTTGCCGGTCACGTCGATGAGGATATTGCGCAACGTGCGGTCGACGAGCCACGGCGGCAACGTCGCGCTCTCGCGTCCGCCGAGCAGATCGAGCTGGTGCTGAAGTTCGCGGAATGCGAGTTCGAGTTCGTAGACCTGGTCGTTGCGCGCCTCGTCGACGCGCGGCGCCTGACTCGTCGGTCCGATGAAAAGCCCCGAGAACAGGTACGACAGCGACGGATGGTTGAGCCAGTAAGCGATCAGACTGGCGAGCACATCGGGGCGGCGCAGGAACGGACTGTCGGGCGGCGTCGCGCCGCCCAATACGAAGTGATTGCCGCCGCCGGTGCCGGTGTGGCGCCCGTCGGTCATGAACTTCTCCGGGCACAGCCAGGTTTCGTGCGCGGATTGATACAGGTACTCGGTGTTATCGACGAGTTCGTCCCAGCTCGACGCCGGATGGATGTTCACTTCGATCACGCCCGGGTCCGGCGTGACCTGCAGCATCTTCAGACGCGGGTCGCGCGGCGGCGGATAACCTTCGACGATCACCTTCACGCGCAACTCGGCCGCGGTCGCTTCGACGGCGGCGAGCAGGTCGAGGTAGTCGTCGAGTGCGGCGAGCGGCGGCATAAACACGTGCAGCAGTTTGTGCCCGCTGCCGAATGTGTCAGTCTCGACCTTCGGACCGGCAGCGCGTGCGGGGTCGCGTGCCTCGACGCAGATTGCCGTGCGCATGAGCCATGCTGCCGATTCTCCGGCTTCGGGTGCGCGCTCGCTGCGCGCATCGCGGGCGGCGGCCGATGCGGTTGCATGGGCAGCGCGGTGGTCGCCGGCCGCGCCTGATGCACCTGAGGCACCTGACGTGTCGTGCGACAACGCAGCGTGTACCGCATCGCCATACTGCATCCGCAGTTCGGTTGCGTTACGCAGCGGCGCGACCGGTGCAAACGGATCGTGCTCGTGTTGCCACGGATAATCGGCCTTCGACACCCACGGCAACGAATCGAGCGGCAAACGGTAGCCCATCGGCGAATCGCCGGGAATCAGGTACATGCGGTCTTCGCGGAAGAACCACGGGCCGCTGATCCAGCGCGCCGGCTGCAGCGGCACATCGTTCTCGCGCGCGAGCGGCAACACATAGCCCGTCACCGACGGCAAACCCGCATCGAACACGCGGCGCAGCCGCACGCGTTCGAGTTCGTCGTCGAGCCGCGAATCGAACGGATCGACGTTGACCGGCAAGCGACGTTCGCGCCACAGGTAGTACCAGACATCCTCGTAGCCCGGCACGATGTGCTGCGTATCGAGTGCGAGCTTGTCCGCCAGATGGCGAACGAACCGTGACGCATCTTCCGATGTGTAGGAATCGGGTGTGCGCTCGTCGGCAAACAGCGTCGGGTCTTGCCAGCACGGCTCGCCATCCGCGCGCCAGAACAGCGACAGCGCCCAGCGCGGCAGCTGCTCGCCCGGATACCACTTGCCCTGGCCGATATGCAGGAAACCGTTCGCGCCGTAGCGCGTGCGCAGCTTGTCCATCAGCGCGACCGCATAGCCGCGCTTGGTCGGCCCGAGCGCATCGGTGTTCCATTCGGCGGCATCGCGGTCGCGCACCGACACGTAGGTCGGCTCGCCGCCCATCGTCAGCCGCACGTCCATGTCGGTCAGTTGCGCGTCGACGTGTGCCCCCATCTGCTGGACCGCTTCCCACGTCGCTTCTGTGTAGGGCTTGGTCACGCGCGGCGTTTCGAGCACGCGCTGGATCGACATCGTGTGGGTGAACTCGACTTCCGATTCGTCGACGGCGCCCGAGATCGGCGCGGCGCTGCCCGGCTCCGGCGTGCACGCAACGGGGATGTGGCCTTCGCCCGCGAGCAAGCCCGAGGTCGGATCGAGCCCGATCCAGCCGGCGCCTGGCAGATAAACCTCGCACCATGCGTGCAGGTCGGTGAAGTCGACCTCGGTGCCGCTGGGACCGTCGAGCGCCTTCGTATCGGGCGTAAGCTGCAGCAGATAGCCCGACACGAAACGCGCGGCAAGACCGAGCTGACGGAACGTCTCGACGAGCAGCCAGCCAGAGTCACGGCACGAACCCGAACCGTTCGTGAGCGTCTCTTCCGGCGTCTGCACACCCGGTTCCATCCGGATCAGATAGCGGATGTCGTGTTGCAGGCGCTGATTCAGCTCGACGAGGAAGTCGATCGTGACACGCGGCGTCAGGTCGATGCTCTCGACGAACGCAGCAAAACGCGGTGTCGGCTCGCGTTTGACGAGGTAAGGGGCAAGTTCGCGCCGCAGCTCATCCGCGTATTTGAACGGGAACTGCTGCGCCTCGGGTTCGAGGAAGAAATCGAACGGGTTGTAGACCGCCATCTCGGCGACCAGGTCGACCGTGACCTTGAATTCGCGGGTCGGCTCCGGAAACACGAGCCGTGCCTGGTAGTTCGCGAACGCGTCCTGCTGCCAGTTGATGAAATGCGTTTCGGGCTCGATGCGCAGCGAGTACGACACGATCGGTGTGTGGCAATGCGGCGCCGGACGCAACCGCACGACCTGCGGCGAAAGATTGACCAGCCGGTCGTAGCGGTAGTGCGTGACGTGGTTCAATGCGACTCGAATGGACACACCGGACTCCTCGATGAAAAAACGATAAGCGATGCCTGCCGGTGAAGCGCAGGCCTGGCAGGACGAACCCGCACCCCAGCACCGTGCAACGGCTGATGATGCCTGTGTCCGGCGAGAAAAACATGACAAGCGGCGTGAACACCGGTACGCGCGGCACGATGCTTGCGATAACCTGACGGGCCCACACGAGCCGCGGTCCGTCCGCAGGCCGCACGCGGACCATACGAAACCGGCATGCAGCGCCGGTTGTTTTCCTCTTTCTGGTTCTGATCAACGCAATGAAAACGTTCCACTGCAACCGATGCGATCAAACGGTGTTCTTCGAAAACATCCGCTGCGAACACTGCGAAGCGCTGCTCGGCTACGTGCCCGAAATCGGCGAGATCAGCGCCTTCGACGACGCGGGCGAAGGCCGCTGGCGCAGCCTGCATCCGCAGGCCGACGGCGCGCTGTTCCGGCAGTGCCACAACTATGCCGTGGAGAACGTGTGCAACTGGATGATTCCCGCCGATTCCCCCGACACGCTGTGCCGCTCGTGCCAGCTGACAAGCACGATCCCGAATCTCACTGCGCCCGACAACCGGCTCTACTGGTACCGCATCGAAAGCGCGAAGCGGCGCCTGCTGTACACGCTCGCCACGCTCGGGCTGTTCGCGCCGTCCCGCGAGGCGGACCCGGATCACACCCTGCAGTTCCAGTTTCTGGAAGGCGATACCGCGGATGGCAAGCCCGTGACGACCGGACATCAGAACGGCCTGATCACGCTCGACATTGCCGAAGCCGACGATGCGCACCGCGAGCGCACCCGCTCTGCGCTCGGCGAACCGTACCGTACGTTGCTCGGGCATTTCCGTCATGAGTCGGGCCATTTCTTCTTCGATCGTCTGATTGCCGGGTCGCGCTGGCTCGAACCGTTTCGCCAGTGCTTCGGCGACGAGCGCGCCGACTATGCGGCGTCGCTCGACAGCCATTATCACAACGGGCCGCCGGCCGACTGGCCGCAGCACTACGTCAGCGCCTATGCCACGATGCATCCGTGGGAAAACTGGGCGGAAACCTGGGCGCACTACCTGCATATCGTCGACACGCTCGACACCGCCGTATCCTGCGGACTCAAGCTCGTGCCGGACAGCCCGCACGAACCGAGGCTCACCGACCAGACGCCCGTCGATGAAACCAGCTTCGATAATCTGATGAAACGCTGGTTTCCACTTACTTATGTGCTCAACAGCCTGAATCGCAGCCTCGGACTGCAGGACGGCTATCCGTTCATGCTCGCGCCGCCGGTGATCGACAAGCTGCGCTTCGTGCATCGGGTGATTGCGGCGAGTGCGGCGTCTGCGAGCGGCATCGCGCAGGGTTGAACGCACGACCCCACTCTCGCTGCGAGTCCAGCTTCACGCCGCAGCTCTCGTCTGGCTCTGGGTTTGCGTGGCTGCGCCGGCCTCCGTTTCGGCCGCAATCGGCACCAGAAAATCGCGGCTCACACGGCTCGCCAGGTCGTTGACGCGCGCGAGGAAGTCGACCAGATACGCGTGCAGACCGCCGGCCAGAATGTCGCCGACACGCGCGCTGCGCAGTTCGGCGGAAAGCTGCGCGGCGAGCCGCGACGTCGCTTCCGACCGGCCGTTCGTCACACGCTCGACGATCTGTCCGACCTCCGTCATGCTCGCGGCAAGCGAACGCGGCCAGTCGCCGTTCAGGATCAGCAGTCCGGCGACGCGCTCAGGCGTGATCACATCGCGATACACCTTGCGATACACCTCGAAACCCGACACCGACCGCAGCACCGCAGCCCAGTGGTAGTAGTCGAGCGATTGAGCCGAGGTGTCGGCACGCTGTTCGAGCATCTCGAACTTCACGTCGAGAATCCGCGCGGTGTTGTCCGCACGCTCGATGAACGTACCGAGCCGCATGAAGTAGAACGCATCGTCCTTGACCATCGTGCCGAGTTGCACGCCGCGCGACAGATGCGAGCGAAACTTGACCCATTCGAAGAATTCGTACGGATCGCGCTCGAGAATGCCGTCGAGCAACAACCGCTGGCAGTCGAGCCACGTCGTGTTGAGCGTTTCCCATAGCTCGGTGGTGATCGAGCCGCGCACGGCCCGCGCATTTTCGCGCGCGGCTCGCAGGCAACTGACAATCGACGACGGATTAGCCAGGTCGCGCGACATGAACTCGATCACGTCGTGGCTCTTCATGCCCTGGTGCGCGGCGGCATAGACGCCGCTCAGTTCCGAGATCGACAGCATCGCGCGCCAGCCCAGTTCCGCGTATTCGTCGGACTGGGGCAGCAGCGACATCTGGTAGTTCGCATCGAGCATCCGTGCGGTGTTTTCGGCACGCTCGGTATAGCGCGCCATCCAGAAGAGGTGGTCGGCGGTACGGCTCAGCATGGGTGCTCCCGATAGTTCTCGTTGACGTGGACTGGTACGCGGATCGGCCGGCGGTCGCGGCGGCCTAGCGCTCCAGTACCCAGGTGTCCTTGGTTCCGCCACCCTGCGACGAATTCACGACCAGCGAACCCTCGCGCAAAGCGACCCGCGTGAGACCGCCCGGCACCATGCGCACCTCGTGCCCGGACAGGACGAATGGCCGCAGATCGATATGGCGCGGCGCGATGCCGGCCTCGACGTAGGTCGGGCAGGTGGACAGCGAGAGCGTCGGCTGTGCGATGTATTTGTCCGGCTGCGCGAGCAGCGCGGCGCGGAACGCTTCGATTTCCGCGTGCGTCGATGCCGGCCCGACCAGCATGCCGTAGCCACCGGCACCATGCGTCTCCTTGACGACGAGTTCCGGCAGATGATCGAGCACGTACTTGAGATCGTCGGGCTTGCGGCACATCCACGTCGGCACGTTGTTCAGTATCGGCTCTTCACCGAGGTAGAAGCGCACCATGTCGGGCACGTACGGATAGATTGATTTGTCGTCGGCGACGCCGGTACCGACCGCATTGCACAGCGTCACATTGCCCGCGCGATACGCACCGATCAGACCGGCGACACCCAGCGTCGAATCGGAACGGAACACCGACGGGTCGAGGAAGTCGTCATCGACACGCCGATAGATCACGTCGACGCGCTGCGGCCCCTGGGTCGTGCGCATGTACAGGTAGTCGTTCTCGACGAACAGATCCTGACCTTCGACGAGTTCGATGCCCATCTGCTGCGCGAGAAACGCGTGCTCGAAATACGCCGAGTTGTACATGCCGGGTGTCAACACGACGATGGTCGGATTGTCCACACCCTCGGGCGCCGCCGCGCGCAGCGTATCGAGCAACATGTCCGGATAGTGCGCGACCGGCGCCACGCGATTGCGCGAGAACAGATCGGGAAACAGCCGCATCATCATCTTGCGGTTTTCGAGCATGTACGACACACCCGACGGCACGCGCAAGTTGTCTTCCAGCACGTAGAACTCGCCCTCACCGGCACGCACGATGTCGATGCCGGCTATGTGCGCATAGATGTCGCGCGTGACATTCACACCACGCATTTCAGGCCGGTACTGCGTATTGCCAGTGATCTGCGCAGCGGGAATCACGCCCGCCCGAATGATGTTCTGCTCGTGATAGATGTCGTGGATGAAGCGGTTCAGCGCATTGACGCGCTGACGTAGACCGCGTTCGAGTGCGCCCCATTCCGCGGCGGGAAAGATGCGTGGAATCACATCGAATGGAATGGTGCGCTCGGTGCCGACGCCGGTTTCATCCTTCGCGCCATACACCGCGAACGTGATACCGACACGCCGGAAGTTGAGTTCGGCCTCTGCGCGCTTGTTGGTGATCTGCTGGACGCTCTGCCCGCACATCCACGTAAAGAACTCACGATAGTGCGTGCGCGGATCGCCTGCTCCGGAAAACGCCGCCGCCGGCAAGCCGGCCGCGTGCATCTCGGAGCGCTGGAACATTTCATTGAAGAAAGCTTGCGTCATAACCGGTCTTCCATGTGATGTGCATACCGAAGTGGCGACTTCCAATCTCCTGGTTGCACTCGCCCTCGCTCGCTTGACGCGGTTCCGATCGAGGCTCGCTACCCCGTCGCGCTTGCACGCGACGACAGAAGCGGGTCAGTCATGACTCATTCGCCCGATCCTGAACTTACGCATGCTACCGCGTCTCCAGACGGGCATGCATCTTTCGTCTTGTCGCGAAAAACCCTGGCTACCGGTGAGTGCCTGCACGGCACCGACGGCGGTATCGGTCGCGACGACTAGACAACCAGGCGCCGATTCGTACGACGCAACTTCCATGCCGATGAAACAACACGGCAGACCGAGCGCCGCGCTGGGATTGCCTCTCAGCGATTTGCACCGTTGCGGTGCGACCTATGCCGCATCCGCACAGAATCGGGGTTTCACATTCTTCGCGGCGAGGCACACGGGTAACATCGCACACTCGCAACCTGCCATCGATCATATGACAAACGACCAGAGCCGCTGGATCACGACACCGATTACCGCGGAGTTCGTGCGCGGTGCACTCGAGCTCGAACGCACCGACCGGGGGGTGTTGCCGCATCGCCTGCCTGCTCGGGCTCGTGCCCAGTGTGCGGATCCACAACTGGCGATGGCGGAGTCGCAGCCGTCGGGTGTGCGCCTTGTCTTCCGCACGCAGGCAACCGAAATCGAGCTCGACGTACTGCCGACCCGCTATGTCTACGCGGGTGTTCCGCCTCGTCCGGTGGGGGTGTACGACCTGTTGATCGCTGGCAAGCTCGTCGGTCAGGGGAATGCGGACGGTGGCGATATCGTGGCGATCGATATGGCTGCCGGCACGGCGTCGCGTCGGCAGGGTGCGGTTGGGACGGTGAAGTTCGCCGATGTGGTGGCCAAGCGTGACCGTGACGAGAAGGCAGTCGTCGAGATATGGTTACCGCATAACGAAACCACCGAACTCGTCGCGCTACGAACCAACGCGCCCGTCGAGCCCGTTTCCAGCGATGGCCGAAGAGTCTGGCTACATCACGGCAGTTCGATCAGCCATGGTTCCAACGCGGGCAGCCCGACTGCGACCTGGGCTGCGCATGCATCGTTTGCCGGCGACGTGGAACTGATCAATCTCGGCTTTGGCGGAAGTGCGTTGCTCGATCCGTTTACTGCCCGGGCCATGCGCGATACGCCTGCTGATCTGATCAGCCTCAAGATCGGTATCAACCTGGTCAATGCCGATCTGATGCGACTACGTGCGTTTGGCCCTGCGGTGCATGGGTTTCTCGATACCATCCGCGAAGGCCATCCGGTTACACCGCTGCTCGTGATTTCGCCGCTCTACTGCCCGATTCATGAAGACACGCCGGGGCCTGGCGCATTCGATATGACGGCCTTGGCTTCCGGGAAAGTGTCGTTTCGGGCGACCGGCGATCCGGCTGAGCGCAAGGCCGGGAAGCTGACGCTCGGTGTTATCCGGGATGAGTTGCGGCGCATCGTAGAGCAACGCGCCGACGACGATCGTCATCTGCACTACCTCGATGGACTTGAGCTCTATGGTCAACGGGATTTCGCGGAGTTGCCGCTTCCCGATCAGCTTCATCCGGATGGGGCTACGCACCGTCGGATTGGCGAGCGGTTTGCGAGGGTGGTGTTTGGGGGTGGTGGGGCTTTTGCGGTTGGGTGATTGGTGTTGTGAGGCTTGGGGAGAATTCGTGAATGGATACTCGAGCAGAACGTGTAGATGCCAAGTCATCGTGCAAGCTCTTAAAAGCGAACTCGGCCAAATGTGCTGTAGATGAATCGTTCCAACCCGAACACGCCCGCGTCATGGTTGGACAGAAGGACCTCGACCAGACCCGTGTCTACGCCGACCAGGAAGCTTGCGCTGATACCCGCGAAGCCGCCCGAATGTCCGATAGATTTTTCGCCCGCATGCTGAACGACCTCGAATCCGTATCCGTATCCCGCGCCATAGTGGTCCGTCCATAGCGTGTCACGCATGCTCCGACTAACGAGGGTATCGGCGAGAAGCGCGTCAGCAAAGCGGCGCAGGTCACGCACGGTGGAAAAGCCGCCGCCGGCCGGCCCACCTTTGGCAACGTGCTCGAAGATATTCTCGCGCCAGCGAACGAAGGGACGATCGCTTTGCATCGACGTTTCGATGATCTCCGGGATGTAGCCCATGGCGAGGTTGGGAACCGGTGCATCGATGTCAAAGCAATCCGTATGATTCATGCCACAAGGCGCGTAGATCGCATCGCGTACGTAGTCGTAGTAACTCACGCCCGTTACGCGTTCGACTATCACCCCAGCCAGGAGCATCCCGGTATTGCTGTACTCAAAGCGCTCTCCCGGTGTGAACGACGGGCGATCGTCCTTAATGAGTTGCTTGTAGTCCGCGATGTTCCGAAACCGCGCCCGCGACCCATTGGTGAATGTCTCGTTGAAAAAACTTCCGAGGCCCGAACTGTGCGACAGCAGATGATGAACCGTGATCTCTTTGGTGACCGATTCTGGGAGCCACGTTTCATCGATGTACCGGTCGATGGTGTCCATAAAACCGAGTCGCCCCTGCTCGACCAGTTGAGCAATGGCAATGGCAATGGCAGTGAACATCTTGTTTATCGAACCAAGATTGAACCTGGTATCCAGGTTGTTTGGCGTGTTGTGGCGCTTGTCGGCGTGACCACTCACATATTCGAAGAGAATGTCCGGCCCACGGGCTACCAGTACTGCTCCTGAAAACACATCGGCTTTCGTACCGCTTTCGCAAAGCCGCTGACCTTGTTCGACCGCGGCTTCCAGCGTGATCGGGTCGTCTTCCAACTCACCAGGAAGCAGATTCAATCCGATGATCTTGCCCCCGCCGTCCGGCTGGATCTGAATGTGTATCAAGTGTGGCAGGGAATAGACTGCGTCCTCGACCCTCACGACCCAAGGGGAGTCGGTCGTCGGACTCACGATTTCGCGCAAGGTGAGCCGTCCGGATAGGCGCGCGAAACCATGTAGCCACGCCACAGATTCATCGACAAGCGAGTCGTTTGAGGTTGGGAGATTGGTGTTATTAACTAAGAAATTCCGTATCGACTGACGGCTGAACGAGTTAATTGCATTCAGGAGCTCAGTTGCGAGCCCCTCGATATGAGCATTTTCGGTCTCGACGTGGTCATGTGCGTCCTTAGGCAACCGAGAAGTGTCTGGATTGGACATAGAGGCTCGTTCCTGCGTCGATGGGCTTGCCGCAATTTAGACCACTCTAGCGAACGTCGGCAAGTGACCGTCGACGTTGGCTCAACGCGGTTGTGTGGGCTCGCTCTTATTCATCCAGGCGCAGCATCATATGCTCTTCGTCATAAAACCGGTCTCCGACACGGATCGCACGCTGTTCGATGCCGTAAGGGATAAACCCAACCGATCGATACAACTGTTGCGCGCGCGGATTTTCCGTGTGCACGAAGAGCCGGATTTGCAGCACCTGAGTCTCGCGAGCATGGGCAACGGCCGCTTCGAGCAACCTGCGGGCGACGCCACTTCTACGCCACTCGGGTTCAACGAATACGCCCCACAAGGTGGCGTTATGAGTGATCTTCTCAAGCGATTCGCGCCGTAAGCCGGTGATACCGATCAGCGCGTTGCCGCTAAAAGCGCCGAACACAACCTGGTTTTCTGTCGGTCGAATCCGGTTGCGAACATCTTCCACAGCAAGCCGCGCTTCCTCTTCGTAAGTCGGCCAGAACGATGCGGGCGCATCCTGAATGGCGTGCAGACGGAGTGCCTTGAATGCATCGGCGTCATCTATCGTCAATGGTTTGATTACCACTTGATCGTTATTCACTTGCGGGTTCCTGTGTGAAGACCTGTTTGCACATGCTACTTCTGCGCTCAGGGTACTCGCCTACAGTGTGGCCTCCGGACCAGCAGCACGGACGTAGTAGATATCCCATTCTCCTTCATCCACTTTGACGAAACCATTTCGTTGATAGAAACGGTTCGAGTCACTGCCGCGCAAGGCGCCGACTTTGATTGGCATCGATTTCGAGTTCGCATCTGCCACAACGTCTCGCAGCACCGAAGCGCCGATGCCTTTACCCTGGTGCTCCGGAAGTACATAGAGATGATCGAGAAGAATGTGATCGGGCATTGGCCTGACTACGACGAAACCGACCGTTGTTCCGTCGGCAACGATGTAGCGGCATAGCGACGGATCGAAGGAAGCGAGAAACCGGTTGCGCGCACGCTGTGCGTCGAACCGGCCGATGCGCTCAAGGCTTTCTCTCATCGCGAGGATGCGGATTTCGACGAGTGCGTCGGCGTCGGCAGTTGTGGTTGCTTTGTAGGTTATGTTCATTCGGGTTTTCTAGCGTCAGGCTTGGAGATATTGCCGCGCAGAGCGAATAAATTCACGAATGTCCGCGTCCGAGTAGTCGAGGTCACCATGATTGGCCCATATCCAGCTCATGATTTCTGCACCGTTAAGCCCAGGAGTGACAGCCGCCGGGTGGCAATACCTTCGCGCAATTTCTGCGGTGCGTGGCACGACGTGGAAATGTATAGCTTGAGTCGTCTCACCGAACCGCGAGAAGTAGATGCGTTCGGGAAGCAGTAACGCGTTAAGAAGTCGCTCCGCGACACGAAAACATTTCGCCAGATCTGCATCGGCGGCAGGCGGAAGGTCGCCAAACTCAGTGAGCGGCAAGAGAGACTCTAGGATCAGATAGCCCGGCAAGCGGAAGCTGTACGCCTGGCTCAGTTTGTAGAAGTCCGATCGATATATTTCGAATTCGTCCATGTCGTCAATACGTCGCTGGTACACCCTGGATTGTCATCGATCGCGCGCCGCTTCAATCCCCCGAAGGATCAGATCGATCCCCGCGAGAAAATCAACCCTGTCGTCATGCGTGCGCAACTGCCCAGCTACGCTGCGGGTGAACGGGTACTCATCCGGATCGAGTTCGGACCACATGGTCGCCACCTCATCCAGAAAGTCGGACCTGTCGGTCTCCTGCTCCAGCGCGAGGTGCGTGTTCGCCGCGTTCTGCCCACCGACACCCAGGATGTAGCTCAACAACGCCGACACCGTTACCCACTGTTCTTCGTCCGGCACGCCAAGCGCGCGAAGCTGCTGACCTATGCGTTCGAGAATGCGCACCGCCGGCAACTTCCCCGGAGCTCGTGTTAGCGCCGAACCAACCCACGGATGCGCATCGATCGCATCGAACATACCCAGCGCGACTGCGCGAATGGTCGCCTCGGGCGTCGCGCTATCCACAGATGCGTCCATTGCGCCGGCGACGATAGCGTCGCTGGCAGCGATCAGTAGGTCGCTCTTGCTCGCGATGTGCCCATAAATCGCCCCCGGACCGGTGGCGAGTTGCTCGGACAACGCGCGGAACGTCAACCCGCTCTCTCCGCCGCTATCCAGAAGCGCAATCGCGGTCTCGATGATCTGATCCCGCGAGAGCGATTCTTCCCGTCGTTGCGTATTGCGTGCTTTTTTAACCATGTCTCGTCTTGACACGTATGGAATGTTGTTCCAACATTAGCATGGAATGTCGTTCCATAGGTGATCGGCAGCAAATCTCCTGGCAATCTGCACTCTCATGGAATCAGAATGAATACTTCAATTGCGATCGTTGGGGCGGGGCTCGGTGGGCTGATGCTCGCCCGCGTCCTCCACGTCCACGGCATTGCTGCGACGGTCTATGAAGCGGACGCGTCGGAGAACGCGCGAGCCCAGGGCGGTATGCTCGACATCCACGAAAACAACGGGCAGCCCGCGCTCAAGGCGGCGGGACTCTTCGATAAATTTCACGAAATCATTCACCCTGGCGGCGAGGCAACGCGCGTACTCGATAAGGACGGCAACGTCCTGTACGACGAGCCCGACGACGGCACAGGCGGTCGACCCGAGGTACCCCGAGGAGAACTCCGCCGGATTCTGCTTGAGTCACTTCCTGCCGGTACGGTCCGCTGGGGACACAAGGTCACAGCGGCAACTTCGCTCGGCGGTGGGCGACACATGTTGACGTTTGCAGACGGATCGACGGTGACGAGCGATCTTCTTGTCGGTGCCGATGGCGCCTGGTCGAAGGTTCGACCGCTTCTTTCCGAGGCTAAACCGGTCTATGCCGGCGTCTCGTTCATCGAGACATATCTGTTCGACAGCGACACGCATCACGCGGCAAGCGCGCAAGCGGTGGGTAGCGGCTCGCTGTTTGCGCTAGCGCCCGGAAAGGGTATTCAGGCACATCGCGAACCCAACGGCGTGCTGCACACCTACGTAGCGTTGAATAAGCCCGAAGACTGGATTGCCTGCCTGTTTTTCTCCGACTCCGCGACTGCCCTCGCCCTCGTCGCCGCGGAATTCGACGGCTGGGCACCGGCGCTGACAGCGCTCATCACCGATGGCGAAACTGCTCCTGTGCCTCGTCCGATTTTTGCGCTCCCGGTCGAGCACAAATGGGATCGTGTACCGGGGGTGACACTGCTTGGCGATGCAGCGCACCTGATGATCCCGTCTGGCGAAGGCGCCAACCTCGCCATGTATGACGGCGCTGAACTCGCCAGGGCCATTGCCGCCAACCCTCGCGATATTGAAGCCGCGCTTCTCGCGTATGAGAAGGACCTCTTTCCCCGCAGTGCTGCCGAGGCTGCGGAGGCTAGCCGGGTCATCAAGATGTGCTTCGGCGACAACGCGCCTCAGAGCCTGGTTGACTTCTTCACTCGGCAATAGCGCGTCGGATAACCGTGCTGCCGGAGAGCTTTCGTCAGCTAGTGTTTGTCGGGCCGGCCCCAACGATCAGGATGTCAGCCATCGATCAAACCTCGACGCGAGGGTTAGGCAGAACCTCGCCGATATCGATGCGATTCCCATCGGGATCGGCCAGCACGAAACACCGAAGCCCGAAATCGGCATCGCGCAACGACTTGATGATTCGAACGTTCTGCGCCGTGCAATACCTGTAAAGGGCGGCTGCGTCTTCGACCATAAGGTGCGCGACGTTATCGACGGATGCCTTATGGTTCTTGTTCAACGATAGATGCAGTTCAGCCTTGTCCTTCTTAAGAATGACGAAGCCGACAGGATTTCCGTTCTCGAATACCTTGTTGAACCCCAACACACCGCAGTAGAACTGGAGACTTCGGTTGAGGTCCTGAACCCCGAGACCCGGTGCGAGTCTTCCGAAACTGACGCCATGCGGCGCGGACAACGTGGTTTCCATATCGATGCTCCATCGAATGAGCCAGAGGCAGCTTGCAAGGCAGTGCTTACAGGGCTGCGTAGTCTCGTCAGGCGGAGCGGTGTCCGCACGGCAGGTGTTGCGCGACAGGATCTGCGGCGCGTTGAAAACGATATCAGAAAGTCAAAGCGTCCGAAAACCTCGAAGCGACACCCGCTCGCGATCATGAATTGCGGGTGGCGCAGGCCCGATTACTTCCTCGATGCCCCGCCAATATGCTCGGCAAAGAACGCATCCATCGCTTCATAGAACTCGAACCGATTCTCCTCGTTATGAAAACCGTGCCCTTCGTTTTCCTTGAGAATGTATTTCACGTCGACGCCACGTGCGCGCAAGGCAGCGACGATCTGATCGCTCTCGGCCTGTTTGACTCGCGGATCGTTGGCGCCTTGCGCGACGAGGAGCGGCGTCACGATCTTGTCCGCGAAGAATAGCGGCGACGCATTGTGCAATGCGCGCTTGCCCTCTTCAGTCCGCGGATCATCGATCATCTCGTACAGCATGGCGCGCATCGGCTCCCAATACGGTGGCACCGATTCGAGAAAACTGAAGAGGTTCGATACACCGACATAGCTAACGGCAGCCGCGTATCGATCCGGGGTAAAGGCGACGCCCGCAAGCGTTGCATAGCCACCATAACTTCCCCCGTAGATCCCGACCCGCGCCGGATCGACGATCCCTTGCGACACGAGCCAGTCAACACCGTCATCGATATCGTTCTGCATCGCGCGGCCCCATTGCCCGAAACTGGCCTCCCAGAACGCGCGCCCATATCCCGTCGAACCGCGGAAGTTGACCTGAAGCACCGCATAGCCACGATTCGCAAGCAACTGCGCTTCGGCATTGAAACCCCACATGTCTCTCGCCCAGGGGCCACCATGCGGATTGACGATCAGCGGCAACGGCTCGGCGAATGTCTGCCCAAGTTCGAACCCTGCCGGTAACGTCAGATAGCCGTTGATCTGCAGGCCATCGCGTGCTGTGAAATGAATCGGCAGCATTGGCACCATATCGTTAGCGTCGAGCCATGGCGCCATGTCAGCCAGCCTCGCGAGGCGCCGTCGCTCGATGTCGTAGATCCAGACCGAACCGGGCGATCGATTGCTAGTGGCATGCACGATTGCGCGCGATTCGTCGCGCGTGTTGCTTACGACGGCGACTTCCTGATCCGGTAACTGACGTTCGAGATCTGCTCTGATGTCCCGAGTTTTGCTGTCGAAGAAATGACGATGAATCCGATCGTCGATATAAAACGCAGCTGTCAGCACGCGTCGATGTTCCGAATACCTGAGCCCACCCACATCGACATGCGCGGCCTCGAACAGCAATGTGCCTTCCTTAGCTGTTTGCGGATCGAACTCGAAAATGGCGGTTTTGTCGCGCCCCCGGTTCGACATAACGTAGATCTGCTTGTTGTCGAACGTGAAGAACAACGGCGCGACGGTCTCGCGGAAGCCGGTTGTCAGAATGGCGCGAAAAGGCTCTGTTTCGAGGTCGCGATAGAGCAATGTGTTGTTCACGCCGTCAGTAGCGATCGCGACGCGCAACCGTCCATCGTGATCCGTCATCCAGCCCGTGACATTGCCCGGGTTCTCCGCGATCTGCGTTAGCTCACCCGTCAAAACGTCGACACGGAAAACGTCGAAGACCTGCGGATCGCGACGATTCATCTCGATCAGGATGTGGCGGTCGTCGTCCCGGAGTTCATCGACAATGCTGGCCCTGACTCCATCGAATGGCGTCAGATCGCGCGGTTCGCCGCCGTCGATCGGAACCGAAAGTACGTGGAAGTTCTCGTCGCCGCCAAAGTCTTTGACGAACAGAATCTGACCGTTGCCCTTCCATGCATGATCCGGCACGTCGCGTTCCGTCTCGCTGGTCAAGGGCCTTGGTTCGCCTACGGGAGAGCCTTCGGCATCGATCCCTTGCACAAATATGTTCTGGCGGCCCACGTGTAGCGCGAGAAAGGCGAGGTGCCGCCCATCGGGCGCGATGGTGAACGCATGCTTGTCTGGTCTGCGGAAGAAGTCGCGTACCGGGTACTGCTTGACTGCGCCGCCGTTACTCTTAGCGTTTTGACGATCTTCAGAAACCATACGTACCTCCACGAAAACTGTGTTTGAACCTGTCGATGGCCACGTGCGCGCCTACCGCTGCATCTCCGCCCGAAGCTCCCGCACCCCACGCCCAAGCCTTCGACGCAGCAAAGTCCGCAATGTCGCCGAGTCGGCATAGCCCACCTCGCTTGCAATCTTCTCGATATCGTAGCCAATCGAAACGAGGTTCTGCGCCCGTTCGATACGCAGGTCCTGGAAGAACGCCAGCGGTGACTTGCCAAGCACGGCCTCGGTACGACGCTGCAACGTGCGCGGCCCAACGGACAACGCACTCGCCGCTGCCTGCAGCGAAAAACCCACCGAAAGATTATCGCGCGCCCATCGCTCGAATCGCTCGACCAGTGGATCGGCATGCGCGAGATGATCGGGGATGATGTATTCGGCCTGCGACGAACGCTTGTCGATCAGCATGAGACGCGCAACGAGCGTCGCAAGTTCAGGACTCGTTTGGCGCAGCAGCCATAGCGCAAGATCGAGATGCCCCATCGCGGAACCCGCGGTGACCACGCTTTGCGAAGCGACGACCATGCGCGAATCATCCAGTTTGACGGCCGGATAGCGTTGCCGGAAAAAAGGCGCCAGCGACCACGTCGTCGTCGCCTCGCGATTGTCCAGAAGCCCGGCCTCGGCTAGCAGAAAAGTCCCGATGCAGGCCGCCGCGACGCTGACGCCGTCAGCGTGCCACGCACGAAGGGCCGCCATCGCATCGAGCGTATCGCGACGCGCCAGCGCCTCGATCAGGCGATCGGGCTGCCGGACACTCGGCGCAGGCACCACGACCCAATCCGGACGACCGATGGTGCTGGCCAGTTCGACCGCTGTCGACAGCCCGTGCGCGGTGCGAATGCGTCTGCGCACCCCTACCACGCGTACGTCGAAGGGCGGTGCAGGGAACCCCTGGGCTGCGGCCTGTTCGTTGGCCATTGCGAAGGTATCGAGAAACACCGTGAGCCCGGTATCGAACAGTCCGTCCAGCGCGAGGATGGCCACTCTCATGTCGCAAATACCTCTATTAATGTCATTTACGACTATAGCCCCGCTCCAGGTAGAAGTCTAGACTGCGTAGCAATGCCGCCAGGTCGATGCCCGGGTCGGACATTCGATCAATCCGTTGGAACACAGCTGCGCCTGCGCGCGGAGATAGCATGAATCATTCGATACAGGCTGAACTCGACCGTCCGATCTGGGCGGCACTCACGACGAACCAGGCGCACCTCGGGTATGGCGACGCGCTTGCCCGTCGATACCACCCCGATGTCGCGCCGTTTGCTGCGCCGGCATCCGAAACACCCGACGCATACGAGGCACTGCGCCAGCTACTACTGCCTCAGGAACAGGCTGCGCTCCTGCATTCCGCGGAACCGATCGATGCAATCGACGGGCTACAGATAACGCCCGTGGGCGTCATCCATCAGATGATCGCGTCGCACGGTGAAGCAACACATGCAGACAACGGGGATGTTATCCGGCTGGGTAACGCGGATGCGAAAGACATGCTCGATCTGACGCAGAAGACCAAGCCCGGACCTTTTGGCAAGCGAACGCACGAGATGGGCAATTACATCGGCATCCGCGACCACGGGCGTCTCATTGCGATGGCCGGCGAACGGATGCATATCGCCGGATACGTCGAGATCAGCGCCGTGTGCGTAGACGACGACTACCGCGGACGCGGCCTTGCGGGTCGACTCATGAATGTCTTGCGCAGTGAGATCGAGCAACGCGGAGAAACACCGTTTCTGCATGTCTTCAGCCACAACGCGTCAGCAATTGGGCTGTATGAGCGTCTTGGCTTCAGCTTGCGTCGTACGTTCCACCTTACTCGCGTCGGACATGCCGGTCCGCGTTAAGCCGCCGTTCTATAAAACCAGCAAGTAGAAGGAAGTCGTCATGTCTAAAAACATTCTTATTACCGGGGCTAGCAGCGGCTTTGGCCGCGATACGGCGGAAACACTCGCCGGTGCCGGACACCAGGTATTCGCATCCATGCGCGATATCGGCGGGCGTAACCGGCCCCATGCCGATGCCTTGCAAACCAGAGGTATTCATGTCGTCGAACTGGACGTGACAGACGAAGCTTCCGTCGAGCATGGCGTGGCTTCCGTGTTCGCAAAGGCTGGACATCTCGATGTCCTCGTCAACAATGCAGGCATCGGCTCAGCGGGTATCTCCGAAGCGTTCACGACCGAGCAGGTACGCGCACTCTTCGATGTCAACGTATTCGGCGTCCAACGGATGCTAAGAGCCGTGTTGCCAGCTTTCAGGCAACACGGGCGCGGCCTGGTGATCAATGTCGGCTCGATTCTTGGCCGCGTAACGTTTCCTTTTTTCGGTCTCTATGGCGCGTCGAAGTTTGCGATCGAAGCACTGACCGACAGCTATCGCTATGAGTTATCGAAGTTGGGCATCGACGTAGTGCTCATCCAGCCGAGCAACTATCCGACGAACATTTTTGCGAGCGCCCAGTCGCCCAGCGACACCGCACGCAGTCTCGGGTACGGTGAAATCGGTGCGATTCCAGGCAAGATGGTGGAAACCTTGATGGAGCTGTTCAAAAGCGACAACGCGCCGAACCCGCATGACGTAGCCGAAGCGATTGCACAGGTCGTCGAGCAACCAGACGGCAAACGTCCTGCACGTCTGGTAGTGGGACAGTCATTCGGCACGGACGTCATCAATGCTCAAGCTGCGTCGGTCCAGGCGCAGTTGCTGGAAGGCCTCGGTCTCGGACAACTCGCCGAAGCTTGAACCTTGAGCGAGATCGGCGCTTTCGCACCTCACGGACAGGATGCCATTACAATCGGACACTTCGATCCGACAACCGTGATTTGCGCCATGAGATTTCTACTTGCATCGACACTCGCAGCGATTCTCGCAGCCACCAGTGTGGCCGCGAACGCCCAGGCATCCGGAAGCAGCGATACGTCCCAACGACAATGCGCTATTGGCTATGTCACTGGCGTGGGTGGATCGGTACAAAGCGTGCGCGAATACCTGGCGACGCGCAGCAGAGACCAGATTCGCTACATCACGGAAAATCCGATTCAATGCAAGATTTCCGACGAGGGTCGCGCGACCGACTGTACCGGCATCACCAGCCTTCGCAATGAGAAGGTCAGCGTGTACGACGACAGCGACAGCACGACGACGTCCGTAGTCGCGCGCGTCGAACTCGAGCGCGGAACGTACCCGATCATTATTGCCGTGCCCAAGCAGGATGTGCGATGTGATGAGTGACAGTCGTCACTCTTAGCGCTAGTTACACTGAGCTACTTGTCGCACGTCCGCCAACCTGAACCGCCCCATCCAGATACCGGGCAGCGAGCGTGCAAGGCTGACCAAGCGCATCGCCTTGTAGCAGCGTAATGCTTCGCTTCAGCAATACCGCGAGTGCCCCCACCGCCACACCTGTCGCCGCGTCTTCGAGACACGGCTCGAGATGATTGAAGTTGCGGCCCGCATAGACATCGTCGGCAAGACCGCAATAGGCATAGAGGCCCGACACGCCGTGTGCGCGGCTCCACGCGGCAATGGCAGCGAGATCGGGGCGCAACGCCTGCAACGCCGATTGATTCGCCACTTCCACCAGCAGCTTTGCGCTGCCCACCGACGCAAGCCTCGGCATACCCATCAGTTCGATCGGTTTCGCACGAAGTAGCTGTGCTGTTTCCGCGAGATCGACGTTCAGCTCCGGACAGCGCTGCGGCTTCAAGCCGATCAAGATGTTGTCGTCGGTACGTTCGACTTCGAGAACCTGTCGATGCATGCTCGTGACGAACTGAATCCGTGCGCTGTCCGGGTTCCGCTCAAACAACACGGCGCTCGCCGCAAGCGTTGCATGCAGGCAAAGCGGGCTACGGGTATGCGGATAGTAGTAATCGAGCACGATGTCGCCGGCAGCATCGGTTGTTACGAACACCGTCGCAGCGGCGTCTTGTCGACGGGCAAACTCCAGCCGTTCTGATTCACTCAAAGCGAAATCCTCGACGACGATCGCAGCGTTGCCGCTCGCATCGGTACGGCCAAAGCAAAGCATGCGGTGAGTATTCATCGTGGGTCGAGTCTCGCGAGTTGTCGCCGGCGCATCGGGAAGCTGTAGAACGCGCATAAGTGCGCCATTCTAGCGTTCCAACGTGCCGCTAAAGCCGTGCCGACTCCCGATCCCGCGGTCCGCCTTGCCAAAAAAGAAACGACCGTACTATTATTTGTGTATCCTTGTTCCACTGCGCAAAGTACGGCCCGTGCATGGCATGACGATTCGGCAGAAGCTGTGACGGGTGCCGTGTGATGACGATCTCTTCCCTTGTGAGTGCAGACCCGATGCCTTCCATGCTGCTTTCCCGGCGCGACCTCGCCTTTCAGTTATATGAATGGCTCGATGTCGAAACGCTGACGCAACGCCCGCGCTTCGCGGATCATTCGCGTGAAACGTTCGACGCGACGCTCGATACCAGCGAACGCATGGCCACCGAACTGTTCGCCACGCACAACAAGAAAAACGATCAGCAGGAACCGCACTTCGACGGCGATCACGTTCACATCATTCCCGAGGTCAAGACAGCGCTCGATGCTTTCAGCGCAAGCGGATTGATTGCATCGAGCCGCGATTACGAGGTCGGCGGCATGCAACTGCCGACTGTGATCGGCAAGGCCTGCTTCGGCATGTTCACGGCGGCCAATTGCGGCACCGCGTCCTACCCGTTCCTGACCGTGGCAAACACGACGTTGCTGCTCGCGCACGGCACGCCGGCGCAAATCGACACGTTCGCGAAACCGCAACTGGAAGGACGCTGGTTCGGCACGATGTGCCTGTCGGAACCGCAGGCCGGCTCCTCGCTGTCCGACATCGTGACGCGCGCACAGGCCGATGGCGATTCGCCGTTTGGCCCGCAGTATCGTTTGACCGGCAACAAGATGTGGATCTCCGCCGGCGAACACGAACTGTCCGACAACATCGTGCATCTCGTGCTGGCCAAAATTCCGGGGCCGGACGGCAAGCTGATTCCAGGCGTAAAAGGCATCTCGCTCTTCATCGTGCCGAAGTTTGTCGTCGATGCGGACGGTGCGCGCGGCGAGCATAACGATGTCGTGCTAGCGGGTCTGAATCACAAGATGGGTTATCGCGGCACCACCAACTGTCTGTTGAATTTCGGCGAAGGCACGAAGTATCGGCCGGGCGGCAAGAGCGGCGCAATCGGCTATCTGGTGGGCGAACCGCACAAAGGTTTGTCGGCCATGTTCGTGATGATGAACGAGATGCGGATCGGCGTCGGCATGGGCGCGGCCATGCTCGGTTCGACGGGCTATCTGCATTCGCTCGACTATGCGCGCAATCGTCCGCAGGGACGATCGATCGGCACGGCAGGGAAAGATCCGGCCAGCCCGCAGGTGAAGCTCGTCGAACACGCCGATGTGCGTCGCATGCTGCTCGCACAAAAGGCCTATGTGGAAGGTGCAATCGGATTGAATCTGTATTGCGCGCGGCTGGTCGACGAAGAGCTGAGCGCCGCCGACGACAGTGCGTTAAAGCAAGCATCGCTGCTGCTTGAAATCCTCACGCCAATCGCCAAGAGCTGGCCGTCGAAGTGGTGCCTGCACGCAAACGATCTCGCGATCCAGATCCACGGCGGTTATGGCTATACGCGCGAATACAACGTCGAGCAGTTCTACCGCGATAACCGCTTGAATCCGATTCACGAAGGCACTGACGGCATCCACGGTATGGATCTGCTCGGCCGCAAGGTCGTGATGCAGGACGGCGCGGCGTTCAAGCTACTCGGTCAGCGTATCGGCACGGCGATCAGGCGAGCGATTGAAAGCGGTCACCCCGAACAGGAAGCGCAGGCGCAGGCACTCGACGCGGCCATGAAGCGACTCGCCACCGTCACGCAGGCGCTATGGCAAACCGGCGACCCACAGTTGACGCTCGCCAATGCGACGATCTACCTCGAAGCGTTCGGCCACATTGTGCTGTCGTGGATCTGGCTCGAGCAGGCAATCGTCGCGGCAGCAGCACTCGCGAAAACCGAGAAAGCCGAAGGTGACGAAGCGAGTTTCTATCAAGGCAAGCTCGCGGCTGCACGCTATTTCTTCCATTGGGAATTGCCGAAGACCGGCCCGCAGTTCGATCTGCTGGCCTCGCTCGATCGAACGACACTCGACATGCAGGACGCGTGGTTCTAAGGCCGCGTTTCTAAAACCGTGATTCTCAAGCGACCCCATTCGCACTTCAACCTCGATACCGACATGGCAGGAGACAAGATGAGCACTATCGAACGACTATTCGACCTGAAGGGCAAGACCGCCTTGATCACAGGCGGCTCGCGCGGCCTCGGCTTGCAGATTGCCGAAGCACTTGGTGAGCAAGGCGCGAAGATCGTGTTGTCCGCACGCAAGGCCGATGAGTTGCAGGCCGCGCAAGCACATCTGCAATCGCTTGGCATCGAGGCAAGCTGGATAGCCGCCGATGGCGCGAAGGACGCAGACGTCGCCCGCCTCGCCGATGAGGCGCTGAAAACACTCGGCCACGTCGATATTCTCGTCAACAATGCCGGCGCAACATGGGGCGCCCCCGCGGAAGACTATCCGGTCGAAGCGTGGGACAAGGTGATGAACCTGAACATCCGCGGTCTGTTCCTGCTGACGCAACAAATCGGTAAGCGCAGCATGATTCCGCGCGGCTACGGCAAGATCGTGAACGTTGCATCGATAGCGGGTCTGAAAGGCAACGCGCCGGGTACGCTCGACACGATCGCCTACAACACATCCAAAGGCGCCGTCGTGAACTTCACTCGCGCACTGGCCGCGGAATGGGGCGAGCACGGTATCACTGTGAATGCGCTCGCGCCGGGTTTCTTCCCGTCGAAGATGACGCGTGGTTCGCTAGAGGCACTGGGTGTCGACAGACTGTCCGCCGGCGCGCCGTTGCGGCGTATCGGCGATGACGAAGATCTGAAGGGCGCCGCGCTGCTATTCTCGACCGATGCGAGCAAGCACATCACCGGGCAGATCCTGGCGGTGGATGGTGGGGTCAGCGCGATATAAGCGTGCGCGGTTTCTACACAACCCTGGTCCTAAAGGACGTTCGCTACTACTTTTGAAGCGAACGTCCTTCGCGATTCTCACAATTTCCGCAACGCCGCGATCAATCAGGCCGCAGCAGGACCAAGATGCTCATGAATAATGAGCCATCGCTCTCCTTTACGAACCACCACCGTCGTACCTCGCCCTCCTCCCGAGCCACGCTTACCTGCGATCAAACCAGACCACTCAAAGTCATAGACGCAGATCGCACTGCTGTCACCGACGTAGGTCCACACGACATTCTTGATCGCATAGGTTTCCTCCTTGATCTGGTCGAAATTCGCCGTAACGGCCGACCCGATTGCAGCCTTTCCGAAGTAGGTCCCATCGCTGAAAACGAAGCACGCGTCTTCATGGACCAGCGGCGCGACAACCTCCCAACTGTGACTCGCCAATGCGGTCTCGTAAGCCGTGAGCAATGTCTCGTGGTTCATCGTTTCCTCGGCGTTTTGAATGGATCGATTGTTCAGGAACGGCAGTTGCTAGCCTCTGCGACGTGCAACGCCCATTGTAAGGAGTCGGCATCGTGACGACCCGGATTCTCGCCTCATGAAACCCAACCGTGCCCTCGAAGCCCTGAATTTCTTCGTTGCCGACGTGCAGGCCGGCATCGGCCCGTTTCTCGGCGTGTTTCTTCAGGCGCGTGGCTGGGGCACCGATCTGATCGGCACCGTCATGACGATTGGCGGCATTGCCGGTATGGTCGCGACCTCGCCGGCCGGCGCGCTTGTCGATTCGACTCGCCATAAGCGCGCGCTGATCGTGGTGGCCGGTGCGATGACGGTAGCAGCATCGGGACTACTGTGGGTGTCGCACGACTACTGGATGGTGGCGGCATCGCAGATAGCAACTGCCGTCACAGGCGCGGCCCTTGGACCCGCGATGGCCGGCATCACGCTCGGTATCGTGCGACAGCGCGGCTTCGACCGGCAGTTTGGACGCAATCAGGTCGCCAATCATGCGGGCAACGTCGTGGCAGCCGCGCTGTCCGGCTGGCTCGGTTGGCGTTACGGTTTCGGCGCTGTCTTTGCCCTCAGCGCGGTGTTCGGGATCTTGTCGTTGATCGCAGTTGCCATGATTCGCGCAGACGCAATCGATCACGACGTCGCACGTGGACTCGAAACGGACACTTCGACTGGAGACGCTAGCGAAGCAAAGGTAAGCGGCCTGCGCATCCTGCTTGAATGCCGACCGCTAGTCGTGCTTGCCGCAGCGCTTGCACTCTTTCACCTCGGCAATGCGGCGATGCTGCCGCTCTATGGGCTTGCGATCGTCGCTGCTCACCAAGGCGACCCCAGCGCATTCACCGCCGAAACCATTGTGATCGCACAACTGGTGATGGTCGGCGCCGCCGCATTCGCTTACCGTCTGATCCGCTGGCGCGGTTACTGGTGGGTGATCCTTGTCACGTTTCTCGCGCTGCCGGTACGCGGGATGATTGCCGCATCGGTACTTCATCAGTGGGGCGTATGGCCGGTGCAGGCACTCGATGGCATTGGCGCGGGCCTGCAAAGCGTTGCCGTCCCCGCGCTTGTGGTCCGATTGCTGGAGGGGACCGGACGCGTCAACGCCGGGCAAGGTGTCGTGATGACTGTGCAAGGCGCGGGCGCGGCTTTGAGCCCGGCGTTGGGCGGCATATTGGCGCATCGCTTCGGCTTCTCCGCAGCGTTCATCGCGCTGGGTGCGGTTTCGATGGGATCGCTGGCGCTCTGGCTTTGCTTTGGAGCGGGACTTAGACACGCATGTCGTGCATGCATCGAGACCGATGCCGGCACCGACGCCGAGGACGCGCGCCCCGCAGTGTCGTCATAGTCCGTCCTGCGTTTCCGCGAAAGCGTCCGTTCGCTTTACACGGCATCAGCGAAAACCGTATTCAGCGTTGCGCCGATCGAAGGTCGACTCGCTCCAGTGACGAGGCACGACGTCTTCGAAATGAATCATCTCGAGTAGCTCGCCATGTGCGTCCCATGCTGCTTCGCCGATGGGCCAGGGGTGTTGCAGATCGAAGAGCAGTCGCACGCGCTGTGCATAGTGCGCGGGTGGCCCGGACGCAGCAATCCACGTCCAGGCAAGCATCCGCGCACCCTGCACATTCACGAGTTCGATGCGAACCGGCTTTTCAGTAAGACCTTCTGCACGAAAACTGCGCGCATCGTGCTCGATGGTGCGCGCGACGAACTGCAAGCCGATATCGCGCACGCTATGGCGCGACTGGGCAAGCGCGAACGGCCCATCGATAGCGACCTTGCCCGACACGATACGCAGCGGACCGCCCACGTGCCCGTAGACGCTATCCGGATCCGTCGTTTCGTCGTACAGAATCTCCTGTCCCGCATGAGCACCGTCAGGCAGCCACTTCACGTAAACTTTTCGCGGATTGTCCTGGTAGCGGACGATCATGTGATCGGGCCGCGCGGACCATCTGCCGAATACCCGCTCCCGTCGGAACATGGTGTATTCGTAGGCGTTGTCGAGAATCATGTCGAATCTCGCGTACTCGACGAACGCCTCGGGTTTCATGGCATCCATCAGGGCGAGAATCTGGTTGTCTGGCAATGACAGAAGCGAGCGATCTTCGATCCTCGTTCGCCACGATGCCGCCTGTTCGCCTGCGGTGAGGCAGCGGAACCGATCGACGTCGGCGCTCGCGGAATCCGCGGCGACGACATGCGTGCATTCCGCCGATGTGCTGGATAAAGCCGGCGAAATCGGGTCGATCTCTTGAGCGAAAGTGCCCGTTGAAACGATCAGGCACAGCCCCGCGAGCGCGCACAGCAGCGTCCGTGCGACTAGCGAGTTGCGAGAAGTGCTCATAGAGAAGGCCAAACTAGCGCCGCCCCATTCCACCGAAGCTGTGCGCGCCACCACCACCGAACCCACGCACCCCACCGCCACCGAATCCACCGCGATGAAAGCCCGCTGAAACGGGTACGCGGAAACGGCCGCGATCCATCAGATGGTAATGATCGAAGTGGTGAAAGTGATGAAAGCGATCGACAAAGATCAGGTTCACACCAGCACCGATGAACACCGGCGGCCCCCACCACCACGGGTCGAGATAGGGATAATCCGCGACCGGATACCACAGCACGCTACCATCCTGGCCTTGTACGATCTGCCAGCTTCCATCACCTTGCAGGCACGCACGTCCGACGATCTGCTGCATCGTGCCGTCGATTTCCGCCTGCCCCACCACCGCGCGACAATTCGTGCTGTCGGCCGGTGCGGGTAGATCATCGGATGTCTGCGCGAGTGCAGGCACCGCGAGACCAAGACAGGCGAGCAAGGTCCCAAAACGAAGCAATCGATTCATCATGTATGGCCTCGTAAATTCCCGACGTTTCGACGTCGCGCCATCGGCGTCACCCGGCACATCGGTGTGCCCAGGCCAATTCATGCCCCGATGCCACAGCGCTTGAAACCCGCCGCGCGAAACGTGAATGCCTGATCATTAAACGTTGCAGCACACCGACTTATTCCAGCATCGTCCGACGAAACACGACCGTCCCGCGCGAAACGACCGGCGAATACCGCTCACATACACATGAGAATTTCTGACTTAGCGATCGTGCCGATAGCGGGTTACTGTGACGACGCCCGGCATATGGCCACGCATGGATCGTCGTAGCGAAGCGTCCCGGGCACGAAAACACGGACCGAGGCAGACATGGCAATTCTGATGGGATTGATTTCGGCTCTATGCTGGGGCGCAACGGACTTCCTGGCGGGACATACCACTCGCCAGATTGGTGTGGCCAGGTCGCTGTTCTATAGCCAGTCGTTTGGATTTCTCGTTTTGACTGTGTGGATTGTGTCTCATCCAGCGCTTTTTCATGTCGACACGAACGGCTTTGGGCTCGCTATGGCCGTCCTGGCAGCAGTCTGTAATCTGGTTGCAATGGCTTCTTTGCTCAAGGCGCTGTCGATCGGCAAGGCCTCCGTCGTTGCGCCGATCGTCTCGCTGTATGGCGCGGTAACGACCGTCCTCTCGGTGATCGCTGGAGAGCCGATTACCACTATGGCCGTGGCCAGTCTCGTGCTGTGTATTTTCGGCGCGAGCCTTGCCAGTATTTCGAAGTCGTCGGACGGTAAGCCGGAAGCTCCCGCTTCTATCGGCCTTGGCTTGCTCTCCGCGCTAATGTTTGGACTCGGTTTCTGGCTTCAGGGAGCGTTCGCTGTCAAGGACCTGGGGATAGTCGATACGTTGTGGGTGTATTACCTCGTTGCCGTGGTTGTCCTGTTGGCCATATTGATCAGGAGCCGCAATCTGTCCCCGCCGCGAGGTTCGATTTTCGCCCTGATTCTTACCATCAGCTTGCTTAGCCTGTGCGGATTTTCCGCACTCGCATACGGTTCGGGCACGGGTCACGTGGCGATCGTCACGGTGCTCAGTTCATTGGCGAGTGCTGTTACGGCCGTGCTTGGATTCGCTATCCGCGGTGAGCGCCCGAGTGTGCCGCAATGGATAGGCATCTCGATCATCACGTTCGGTGTCGTGTCGCTCAAACTGACTTCAGGTATTGCGACGGGCTAACTAACATATCGACCGAGCGGACTGGTACGATCATCGCTTAACCCGACCCCGAAGCGTCGCTTCACCCATGACACTTTTCGACCCCACACGACATGAGCCGCTGATCGAAACCGACTGGGACGAACACGTCGCCCGGGCAACGATCCAGTACATCGCTGCCGGTACGCACGCCAGCTTTAACCCAGACACGTACTGGCCCACGCACTCGCTCGATGGAGGTCCGTCGGACACGCTCACGTATCTTTATCACGGCGCGTGCGGAACGTTCTGGGCGCTCGCCTTTCTTGAATCAACCGGCGCGACAGCGCCCGGTGTGGATTACGCTCCGCACTATTCGATGCTGCTGGAGCGAAACCGGATCGCGCTGCAAGACGAATCGGCCCAGTCGCTTGCCTCATACATGATGGGCGACGTACCGATCCTGCTGCTCGAATACGAACGCACACCAACCGAACAACTCGCCGACAATCTGGCGGATCTTATTCTGTCGAATCTCGACAATCCGACTCGCGAACTCATGTGGGGCTCGCCTGGAACGCTTCTGGCATCGAAGTTTCTCTACGAGCGAACATCGGATGAGCGCTGGGCCGATCTGTTTCGGCTGACCGCGGACAAGCTGTGGTCCGAGTTGCTCTGGTCGCCGGAACATGCGTGCTTCTACTGGACGCAGGATCTGTATGGCAAGCAATCGACTTACCTCGATAGCGTCCACGGTTTCGTTGCCACGGCTGTACCGCTGATCGCCGGTCGGCATTTGCTGAGCGACGAACGCTGGAACGAGTGGTGTGAACGCATCACGACCACCATCTCGCGCACCGCAGTCGTCGACGACGGAAAGGCGAACTGGCACGCTCAGCTCATCCGCGAAAACGCAAATGCCGCGCCACACCTGATGCAGTTCTGTCACGGCGCACCGGGGTTCGTCATATGTCTTGCCAATATGCCAGGCGACGAACTGGACACGTTACTGCTGGCCGCGGGCGAAGCAACCTGGGCAGCAGGCCCATTGAAGAAAGGCTCGAACCTGTGTCACGGCACGGGCGGCAACGGCTTCGCCTTTCTGTCGCTCTATCGGCGGACTGGCGATAGCAAATGGCTGCGTCGCGCACGCGCATTCGCCATGCACGGCATCGCGCAAACGATGGCAGCGGAACGTCAATACGGCCAGCTACGCTATTCGTTGTGGACCGGAGACCCTGGGTTCGCGATCTATCTGTGGAACTGCATACACGGGACGGCTTCGTTTCCGACGCTTGATTTCTTTTTTGCGGATATCAAGTAAAGCGCTCGGCGCCGCCCGTTTTTACTCACTTGCCACCGGTAACGTCGAGAAACGTGCCGGTGATAAAAGAAGCCTCATCGCTTGCCAGCCACAAGATCGCTCGCGCAACCTCTTCAGGTTGACCACCTCTTCCCATTGGGATTGAGTCTCGCACGCGATCCACCCGTCCCGGCTCTCCACCGCTAGCATGCATGTCGGTGTAGATATGCCTTGGGCGAATGCAGTTGACGCGTATTCCATCCCGCGCGACTTCCTTGGCGAAGCCCATCGTAAATGTCTCAAGGGCACCCTTCGACGCAGCGTAGTCGACATACTCGTTTGGACTACCGAGCCGGGCCGATGCCGACGAGATGTTGATCACAACGCCGCCTCGACCATTGTGACGAAACGACATCCGCTTCACTGCCTGTTGCGCACAGAGGATAGGACCTATCGAGTTGACCGCGAAGATACGTTGCATCCGTTCGAAGCTGAGATCCTCCAGCTTCGATTGCTGTGCAATGATTGCAGCGTTGTTCACCAGCACATCGATACGGCCAAACTTCTGGTCGATCGCCGCGAATAGCTGAACGACCTGCTCAGGATCGGCGCTGTCTGCGCGCATGGCTAAAGCCCGGCGCCCGACAGCTTCCACATCGGCCACGACTGCAAGGGCGGACGACTCGTCGGAGACGAAGCTTATCGCTACGTCGTAACCTTGTGCGGCAGCAAGCCGCGCAGTGGCCGCGCCTACGCCGCGGGCTCCACCCGTTATCAGAATCAACGGTGCCTGCGAAACAGCATTCATTTAGCGAATCTCCACGTGATGATTCAGACTGACGAAGCAACTGACCGGGATCAATATGCGCTGAATCTTTCGGTACGTGCCATCCATGCCAGTCCGACAACTGCTATACACCCAAAGAGCGCGGGCAGCAAAAAGACGTTAGGCAAGCCCAGCAACGCGACGCCGAAACCGCCCGCAATACCTCCTAACGCCGAGGCAAGCGCCGTCGAGCTCATGAAGATTGCGGACGCCGTCGCTACCGCGTTGGGAAGCAGGCGTTGAGCAACGAGGATACCCAAGACCATAAAGATGCCCCAGACACCGCCCATCAGAATCTGTCCAGCGAACATCCCAGCCGCGGACGACCACAACGCAAAGCAAAGATTGGCCAGTATCCCCATTGCGGCAGCGATACACATCAGCCACACGTTACCAAACCTGCGGCCGAGCCCGATGCTGAAGGGCATGATGAGCAGCTCGATGAACGGCTGTATCCCGATGACCGCACCGCGTACAGCCGGACTTAGCTTGAGCTGCTCTTCCATGTAGATCAGCAAGAATCCGAACTTCACCGGCTCGCCTGCGTAGACCAGAACGAAGAGCCCCGTAAACGTTAGCAATGGAAGCATGGCGCGCAGGCTGGCGTGACGCGCGGGTTCACCCGTCGATTCCAGCTTGGGGCTCGCGACTGGATTCAGTGTTCCGAGTGGCACGATCTGTAGCAGCATGCAGATGGCGGTCAGCCACAGCATGGGGCGCAAGCCATAGACAGCCGCTACCCAAGCGCCCAGGACAGGTCCGACGATCCATCCGCCGGTAAGCGCCATCCGGATGATGGCGACGACACTTTCATTCGCATCGCCGGGTTTGTCGCTGAGTTCGTCGTGGACAGCCGCAAAGATCTGCGAGGCGGTCGCACCGGCAACAGCCAGCAAAACGACCGCGATGACGAACGCCATCCAGACCGAAGTAGAGAGAGCCAGGCCCGCCCAGCCCAGGAAACCCGCCACGGCGCACATGCGAAAAAGACCGAGGCGATTGCCTGTGCGATCGGAGTAGCGGCCGATGCAATACCCCGCAACTGGCGCTGCAAGGCTCGTCAGGTAGTAGAGTCCCGCCAGCGGTAGCGAGGCGCCGAGTTCCTTCACCAGGAACAGAACGATCTGTGGTGCGGCCGCTGACGTACCAAGGCCCGACAGAAACATGGCAATCGTTGCGCCGAGAAAGAACCTTGAAGCTGCGACTTGACGCAATGCAGAACTACGACCGGTACGGTCAGGCATCGTGAGATAAACCCCTTGGCTATGTTCCTGAACTTGTGCGCGAGCGACACCCGATCCGGCGTGCACGCTGGAGATTATCGCAACGGGTTCTGGATTGCTATGGGCGGGGCGACGTGGTTGTTCCGTCCTGGCTGGAACAAGGGGGCGAGTCTTGAAACGGGACGAAAGCGGACTGCAGGAGTCCGCCGACCTAGTCGTGTCGAACGGCCATCAGATCCTTCCCGGTCAACGCAAGGACCGCTGAGGCCTCGGCAAGCGCGTCCTGCTCTTCGACGCTCAGTGCCGACTTTTCGGACCACGTGGCAACGAGGCGAGCTAGAACTTCTCGCGTTCGCAATTGAAGCTGGCGTGACGAATCCGCCTCTTCGGCAAGATTGCGAAAGCTGCGCCGCGCGTTGCTGCGCCCGTGTTCCGTCCCGTGCTCGATGGCGGAAAGCAGAATCGGAACGAGCGTCCTCCATCGAGGCGCGAGATCGATCATGTCGTGGTCAGCTGCCCAAACCGGGTTTCGTGACGTGTGCCGATCGGAAGATCCCTTGACGTTTCTGTTCATTTCAATTGCTCCTTCAACTACTGGCTGCGAGGTGCCAGCGCCGCAGGCAAACACCATTTCCACTACAACTCAAAGACCTTTCCGTTCGGGCTGACCTTCATGCCATGGGCGAGTCGCGTCCACGGGATGTCGGCAGGATCGGCGATCATCGAGCCAGGAGACTTGGCAATCAATACCGCTTCAGCCATGCGCTCAAAATCCGCCCTGAAGTGCACCGAGCTTTTGTTGACGACGATTTTTGCCGTCTCCGGATCGATACCCGCAACCTTGTAGAACGCTCGATCCAGCATCTGCACTTTCGCGGAGGCCACGACAATCCGCACTCCGCCGATACTCAGACATGCCGTCGGTCCGAGTTCAATCGTTGCGCCCGCCAGCATTTCCCCATGGCAGATGCAACGGCCGTCCGAAAGATGCTCGACTCGAAACGTTCCCTCAAAGCCGTCACCTGACTGTGCGCCCAGCTGAAGGGAAATTGCAGCACCAACGCCGGCCGTGTGTGCAGCGCTGGCTGCAGCGGGATCGTAAAAAATACCCAGCACGGCATCTTCGGCGCGCTGCCCGACCAACGCCTTGAGAATTCCCGTGGTGTTAGAGTCGCCGCCCGCGCCAGGATTGTCTTGCGTATCGGCAATGACGACCGGCTTGTCAGCACCCCGAGCGATCCTGATCGCTTCGGCGACAGCTTCGTCGGCGGACAGAAACTGAACGCGCCAATTGGATTCCTGCGCTACGACACACTCATACAACTCGTCGACGGCTCTATTGACCGCATCGAGATCGTGCCCATAACCCCAGATAACCGGGCCACATTCTGGAAAATCTGCAGCGGGAAATCCGGGCGTAAACGACAGCGATGCAACATCTCCCACTTCAAGCTCGGCGAGTCGTTCATACACGGCTTTCGCGGGCTCGAACATTGTGCTCATTGCATTGATCGGGATCAGGAACGGCACGCGTCGTACCGCACGATGTAACGGCTTGCCGCCCAACATGACCTCCAGCAACCGCGCCGCGCGCTTGCCCGTTTCAGCCATGTCGACATGTGGATACGTGCGGTATGCAACCAGTCCGTTCGCATGATCCAGCATCCGGCCGGTCATGTTTGCATGCAGGTCGAGCGAAGCCACGAACGGAATGTTGCCTCCTATCGCCGTTCTTAAGCGCGACAGCAGCTCGCCCTCACCGTCATCGACATGCTCGGCCACCATGGCGCCGTGAAGATCGAGGTAAATGGCATCGGGCGCATGTTGCCGGGCCGCATCCACAATTTCGTTCGTGAGACGTTCAAACGTTTCGCGTTCGACAGGCGCAGAGGGAATCGCATTGGCCCAAACGGACGGAACAAAGGTGTGCCCGTTCGCTTCCGCTTCCTTCATAAAACCTGCAACAGGCAGGTTCAACGATTTGAACGTCAGGATTTCCGCACCGCGCGACAATGGCGGCCCACTCCCACCATGAACAAAGTCTTCGTAAGATGCCCTGGTGGACGCAAACGTATTGGATTCATGCCGGAACCCAGCGAGCATAATCCGCATCACACCTCCCCGCGCTTCGTGGCAGGGCGTGTCATTGCCATGGATATGGCGCCGACAACCAACAGACCGACCATCACGGCCAGGCCGCCGCGGATATCGCCTGTCGCGGCTTTCGCCCAACCTATGATGGTCGGACTAACGAATCCACCGAGCAAACCGATCGAATTGACCAGCGCGATCCCAATCGCCGCATCCGGTCCCTTTAGATACTCAGATGGCATGGCCCAGAACACGCCGTATGCTGAATAGACGAGCGCTGTCGCCAACGTGATCGACACCAGTGCGATCGTGAATCGATGCATGGCGTATGTCCCCACCGCCAAAGCGAGTGCACCGGCCAGTAACGGTATCGTGCTATGCAAGCGCCGCTCGCCTAGCCGGTCAGACCTTCTGGCTAGCACCATCATCACCGGAATGGCAACCAGATAAGGAATCGCCGAATAAAAACCGATGCGGACCGTACTGTCTTCGCCTGCAATCTTCAGCAACGTGGGCAGCCAGAATGCGACTGTATAAAGTCCACTGATCATGCAGAAGTACGGCAACGCCAACGCGTAGATTTTCGGATTTCGCAATACCCTGGACACCTCGGCGAGCGAAGCCGCCCGCGGCGTGCTGGGTTCCCCCCGCGCAACATCGAGTTGCCGCCGCTCGTCGTCGGATAACCAGCGAGCATGCACTGGATAGTCGTCGAGATAGAAAAATGCCACCACGCCCAGAATGACAGCCGGGGCACCTTCAATCAAAAACATCCATTGCCATCCAGCCATTCCGTAAGCGCCGTCTAACGTCGTCATCGCCCATCCGGAAAGCGGCCCACCCAACATGGCGGCGATGGGCGTCGCGCTGAGCACGATGGACAATGCCCGCGCCATTTGCGTTCGTGGATACCAGCAGGTCAGATAGAAGATCATGCCCGGCGCAAATCCAGCTTCGAACACACCGAGCAGAAATCGCAACGCATAAAAAGACTGCTCGTTTCGCACGAAAAGCATCGCCACCGACGTCAGTCCCCACAGGACCATGATTCGGCTCAGCGTTTTACGGGCCCCGATTCGGGTCAGCAGAAAATTGCTGGGCATTTCGAACAGCACATAGCCCAGGAAAAAAATGCCTGCTCCCAAACCGTAAGCGGCATCACCGAGGCCGATCGCGCCCGCCATTTGCAATTTTGCAAACCCGATGTTGGTTCGATCGAGGCTCGCAAACGCGTAGCACAAAGCCAGAAACGGCAGAATTCGCCTGTCGATGCGGCTAAACAACTGCGCCTGCTCGCCGCCCGATGCTGCCACCATTGTCTTGAACACTAAATTCTCCCGAATCAAGGAATCTGCCCCACCACGCTGTGCGATCCACTGCGTGGAACCAGCCGCGCTCGCTGATGAACGGACACCCCTCTTCCGGAAACAGTCGGTCATCAATATAGTCGGGGGGCGTGCGCCGCGTGCTAGCTATTTTCGTTGCGTGCCAAACCGAAAAAGGCAACGCACCGTAATTAATCTGCAACTTATATGCTAGATGAATCTCATGAGAATGAATGATCGACGCCGGTCCTACTTTATCGAGGTCATGAAACACTCCTCGATACGTGAAGCCGCGTATCACCTGAACACGGCAGCATCTGTGATTACCCGGCAACTCGATCGCCTGGAAGAAGAGATTGGTGCCGCACTGTTCCACCGGCGTTCCTACGGCATTATTCCAACTGAGGCGGCCCATCGGTTACTCGACTACTACCGGACCTGTCAGATCGCTGCCGAACGTTTCCAGGAAGACCTGCAGGGCGAGTTACACGGCACGGTCCACGTAGCCATGACGGAAGGCTATGTCACGCCGCTAGCCGCAAAGGTGATTCCGGCATTCTCGGCAGCGCATCCCGGTGTCGATCTGCAACTGTTCGTGCTCACAGCCAACAGCGTCATTAGCGAAATACAGGGTGAACGCGCGCATATTGGATTGTCGTACAACCCGCCCGATCTGCCCGATCTGCAGATTTGCGCCAGCGCTTCCCGACCAGTCATGCTATGCGTTTCACCGCATCATCCGCTTGCATCGTTGACCTCGCCGATTTCATTGCGCGACGTTCTGCCTCATCGCTTCGCGATCATGCCGGAACCCTACGGGCTCGGACAACTTATACAAGCCGTCGCGTTGAGTGAAGGTGTTCGTCTCGCGCCCTTTCTCACAACGAATTCTGTTGCTATCACGAAGGCGTTTGCTTTATCCGGAACAGGTTGCGCGTTCCTTCCTCGCACGGCAATCACGGAGGAAGCCAACTCCGGCAAGCTGGTTGCTCTGCCGTTGGCCAACCCGCTATTCGAACAGGCGCAAATGAAAATCCTGATCAAGGAGAACCGCCCATTGCCGCGAGCGGCGCAAGCTTTTCTGGAGTTCATCAAGGAGCGCGCAGGAATATTTGCTGACGCGAGTCGCACAGCTGCATAGTCTTGCGGGACGAGGTGTTAGCGCTCGGGCGGGTCTCAGATCGCGACTGGTTGTTCGAGTCGCAACGCGCGCCGCGCGGTATCGAGCCGCACCTGCGCGCCTAGCGGCAGTGTCAGATTCGGATCGCAATGACCGCTCGGCCAACCGGTCAGGACGGGAATGCCGAGCGATTCGAATGTCCTGCGTAGCAGCGGATGAAGTACCGCAGGATCGACAGCGTCATTCGGCTGTTCGCCGAGCTCGGTAAAGCTCCCTACCAGCACACCCTTAAGGGTAACCAGCTTGCCGGCTAATCGCAGTTGCGTCAGTAAGCGGTCGACTCTCGAAGGTGTTTCGCCGATATCTTCGATAAAGAGAATCGCGTCTTTAGTATCGAGCTCGTAAGACGTGGCGAGCATACTGCAAAGCAAGGCGAGGTTGCCGCCGACGAGTCGTCCGGTTGCGACGCCTGGTGCGAGTACGGTCAGGGTGAAATCCGCTGGAGGCTCAATCCATTCTCCTGGTACGACGCCTCCCTGAATCATCGCAAACACACTCGACTCGGTGGGTGCCCGCTTGTCGATCAGCAGGTCTGACGACAGCATCGGCCCGTGGAACGTAACGAAGCGCGAGTGCCGTTGGATCGCCACATGCAGCGCAGTGATGTCGCTGTAGCCTATGAAAGGTTTCGGGTTCGCGCGCAACAGCTCGTAGTTGATCTTGTCGACCAGTTGTGTTGAGCCGAAACCGCCCCGCAGGCACCACACCGCGCCGATATCGGGTGCGGTGAATGCCGCATGCAAATCGTCCCGCCGTGCATCGTCGGTGCCGCCCAGGTACTCGAACGGCGCTTCTAGCGAAGCACGCGTTGCCGGCATCACGCGCGCCGCGAACCCGCGTGAAGTCAGCCAGCGCGCCGCTTCATCGACCTTGTCCGGTGCGGTTGATGCAGGCGCCACGATAGCCACCCCTCCACCTGGCTTTAACGCCGGGACGGGCGTGATAGCAAACCCAGTAGAAGGCGACCCCGCGCCAGAAGAGAGTGAAGCACATCCGCTAACGGCTGCACTTGAGATGGACAGCGCACTCGTGCGAGCCAGGAAGTGTCGTCGGTTCATTTCAGTTTTTGTTTGTACGCTCATGAAATTCGAACTTCAGCAGGAAGGTAAACGCAGCTAGGCGATGCGCAGTTGCGCCAGCTCTTCCGATATCAGTTGCCCTAGCGCCGCGATATTGTGTTCGATACGCTCGTCGAGCGGCATACCCATGTTGAGCCGAAAACAATGATTCAAGCTGCCGTCGATACAAAATAGCTGACCTGGCGCAAACGCGATTCCATTTGGGAGCGTCCTGCGCAACAAGGCCTCGGAATCGAAGCCGCGCGGCAATTCCACCCATAGCCAATGGCCGCCCAAAACCGCATAACTACGCGCTTCCACAGGAAAGTGGCGTTGCACGGCTGCCCGGTACGCTTTGGCATAGCCTGCGAGCGTCTGACGCAAACGACGTAAGTGTGGCTCAAACAGGCCGCTCGCCATAAACGCGGCTAACGTGTGCTGAAAGAGCGGCGCAGGCTCCGGCATAAAGTCGAGCTGTCTGTGCAGGTTGGTTACTGCAAAACCCATAGACATACCAGGGCTGACCAAGTCGCTTAGATTCGTGATGTAGTGCACCTGCCCGGTTTGATCAAACGCCTTGAAAGGCAACGGACGGCTCTTGCCAAAATACAGCTCTCCGTTCTGATCGTCCTCGATAAGCGGCACACCATGCTTTGCCAGCAGCTCGACAGTGGAACGCTTGGCTTCGTCGCTCATCAGTCCGCCGGTCGGATGCGAAAAGTTCGCCGAGAATACGCATGCCGCCACGCGCTCCCTTTTCAGTACGAAATCGAGCGTATCGGTGGACAGGCCGTGTTCCGGATGAGCGGGTATTTCGAGCACTTTCAGCTCCATCGCATCCAGGTCTCGCAACAGTCTCATCGAGGCCGGCGATGCGATTGCAACTGTGTCGCCCGGTTTGGTCAGCAGTCGCAGCAGCGCCCGATGGGTGAATTTCCCACCGGGCGTGATCGTGATGTCTTCAGCACGCCAGTTGCAACCCATTAAACGTCCGCGGCGTGCCAGCTGTTCCGCGAGCGGCGATTGCGCGCACATGTCTCCCAACGTAAAAAAGGAAGGATTGCGGCGCGCCTGAGCGGTCATGATGCGTTGCAGTGCTACGACCGGATACAATTCCGGATCGATCATGGCAAACAGCATGGGCTGATCCTTAACTTCCAGCCGGTCGAGTTCGCGAAGCAAGGCGCGCTGCGCCGGCAATGAAGGCTGCGTGACCACTTCGCGGCGGGACTGTTGCGGCAAGCCTGCGATTGTCCGCCGTTCTCGAACATAGAAGCCAGAACGCGGGCGTGCCGCGATCAGACCCGCGTCTTCCAGCAAGTACAGTGCGTGCGTAACCGTGGCACTGCTTCCTTTGAAGCGCGAACATAAGGCGCGGATTGACGGCAACTTGTCGCCGGGACGAAACGTCCCTGCGCAGATTTCTTCGTGCAGTTGACTGGCAAGCTCGCCGTAACGGGTCGTTCGATCCCACATCCGTAATCCACCTGTTTTCGGAACACCGCCACACGGTTTCCGGTGTCGGCTTACATCAACGAATATCAAAGACGGCTTGACGCCGGATCGGTCAATACGACGGCGGGATCTATGGCGTAGCAGCAACCGAGTCAATTCTAACAGTGCCCCACGCCAATCACCGCACTCCGGCGGGCGTCTTAACTGTACTGATCGATCGAGGGATACAGAGGGAAAAAAGGATGCGGTGCGACGGTCCAGATTGTTGTGCCTGCCGCTATCGCCCGATATCGCCGTTACGCAGAATGTCTAGACCACGAAGCCGATCGAAAACAGGAAAACACATCATGAACCAGCAGCAACCATGCTCGAACCAGGATTACGCGACACCGGAAGAATCGGTCCAGGAACGCCTTGATCAGGCCGCTCGATTGCAGCGATTGATCCGGCATCTCTGGCACTAGTCGTTGCACGCACCTTTACTTTATGCTCTCGAAACTTGAAGAAGCGACGCCGGCAATCCTGCTCGGCGGAAAAATTCGCGCGTTGAGGCAACGGCTAAAACGCACACTCGACCACACCGCAACCGCAGCCGGTATTTCGAAGCCGTTTCTTTCTCAGGTTGAACGAGGACTTGCCACGCCGTCCATCAGGTCGCTGAATGGCATTGCGAGTGCGCTCGGTGTCGCCGTGCAGTACTTTGTGAATGCGCCCGCCGAACGGCAGCCGGTGCGTTCCAGCGCTGAGCTGAAATTTTTTAAGTTTGCGGAATCGGCGAACCTGTTCGCGCAGCTCACACGTGAATCGAGCTCTCAACAACTCGAGGCTGTTCTCGTCAGGTTCCCACCCGGGCAAATGCAACCTGGCGAGATGCTCACCAGGGCGAGCGAAGAGTTTCTGTACGTTATATCCGGCGAGGTCTCGCTCACGTTGGGACATGAGGCGTACGTATTGCAAGCCGGAGACAGCGCACACTATCCATCTACGCTGCCTCGTGCGTGGATGAATAGTCAACGTATTGAGGCACTTGCGCTTTGGGTTGGCACGCCGCAGTTGTTTTAAGGGCACTGCCCTGACGACGCGGCGTTACGACATTGGAGTGTTTGAGGCGCACAAGGTTGCAGGTAGGTTCGAAGGAGTCTTCAACCCGATATACCCCCACGCAGCACCAACAAGCAGCAATCCCACTGAGACGAGCAGTGCCTGATACATACCATGCATGAACAACGCTGTTTCTGTATGTCGGATGAAAAAACCGAACAACGCCACTCCGACAACACCACCGACTTGCCGAGCCGCACTAAGAAGCCCAGATGCAATACCCGCTTGCGTAGCTGAAACTGCTGCCAGCGTTGCATTTGTAATAGTCGGGATCGTCAGTGCAATGCCACTCCCCGCAAGCAGCATCGGCAGCACGAGTAACCCGTAGGAGTGGGCAGCAAGCGCGGGCACCATCGACATATATCCTGTAGCAGAAATCAGCAGACCGACGGTTGTCAGGACGCGCTTGCCGATTCGACCCATAAGCCTGCCGGCAACGATGTTCATCACCATCAGGATTGCCATCATCGGCAGAAAGGCAAGACCGGTTCGTTGAGGCGTTAAGTGCTGTACCGACTGGAAGAACAGACTGAACGTAAACACCATGCCGTAAAACACCAGGTTCGCAATCATTCCAATTGCGGTCGAGCTACTGACGATAGGGTCGCGGAATAGCACCAGTGGCAGCATCGCCGACGGATTGCGCGCTTCAAACCACAAGAACAAGGCACCGAAGACGATGAACAGGAAGACTGCACCGAGGATAGCGGGATTCCGCCAGCCGAGGCCGCTTGCTTCCGTCAATGCGAAGGTAAGAGTGACCAGGGTGAGCGCGCCGGTAACCTGTCCAGGAAGATCCAGACTTCGGCCAACTTGCGTAGGCGATCTCGGCGCATAGCGAAAGGTCATCCATAAGCCGATGAGTCCGACCGGCACGTTGATCAGAAAAATACTACGCCACCCGAATGCGGCAATCAGCAAACCGCCTATCACCGGCCCAGCGGCCAATGCAATTCCTCCGCCCGCACTCCACCAGCCAACGGCCCGATTTCGCGCAGTGTCGTCCTGGAACGCTTGCCGTAGCAGCGACAGCGAAGTCGGAACCAGAAGCGCTGCGCCAACGCCCTGAACGAGGCGCCAGATGATCAAGGCATGGAGATTTTGTGCGAAGCCACAGCCGACTGAGGAAAGTGTGAAGATCGCAAAACCTGTCATGAACACGTTCTTTGCACCGAGACGGTCACCGAGTGCGCCTGCCATCAGCAGCAGCGAAGCAAACGCCAGCGCATACGCATTGATCACCCACTGCAAACCAGTGACCTCTGCATGAAGAACGGCACGCAGCGTTTCAAGTGCGACGTTGACCACACTGACGTCGATCAATACAACGACGAAACCGAGGCAGGTTGCTATCTGGACGAAGCCTGGATGATGGCGGGACGAACTGGGCATCGTGGACCCTTCCGAATGAAAGGTCACAGCATAGGGATTCCCGGTCTGTGCGCATATTCCGTAGAATCGCACAGCAAACTGGAGATAATGCACCGATGTTCGACTGGGAAAACTTTCGTTTCTTTCTCGCCATCGCGCAAGCTGGAAGCCTGTCTGGAGCCGCGCGCGCGTTGAAGGTCGATCACGCGACGGTCGGCCGCCGTTTAAGCGCACTGGAAGAAGAGCTTCAGGCACGCCTGATCGACAGATTGCCACGCTCGTGTCAATTGACCGCGCTTGGGCGGCAGGTACTCACGCTTGCTACGGAGATGGAGGTCAGTGCGTTCGCGGTAGAGAGGACTGTACGTGCTGAGCAGTCACCGATGACCGGCACAGTGACGATAAGTGTGCCGCCGGTTCTGGCCACCAATTTCTTCGCGAAACACTTGTTCGAGTTCAGACAGTTGCATCCGGACATTCGATTGTCGATGGCCAGTCAACCGCAAAGCGTTTCGCTAGGCCGTCGCGAAGCGGACCTCGCAGTGCGCCTGTTTCGACCAACCGAGCCGGGCAATGTCACTCGCAAACTCGGCAGGATGCCGTTCGCACTCTATGCGAGTCGGCACTATGAACATGTGGCAAAACCGGAGAGTTGGGAGTTCATCGCATACGAGGCGCAGCTCGCCGACATGCCTCATCAGAAATGGCTGCTCGCGGCAGCGGAGGACCGCAAGATCGTCTGCGAGGTCAGCGACATCACAACTCAGCATGTTGCGGCTCGCACGGGAATCGGAGTGGCAGGCTTGCCGACGTTTATCGGTGACGAAGATCCTACGCTGCAACGTCTGCCATTCGATGGTGAGGCCTTTTTCAGGGATATCTGGCTGGTCGTTCATCCCGATATGAGGCATTCGCCGCTGCTTCGACCCGTCATCGAATTTTTCGCTGAGGTGGTTGGCCGTGCATTTGCGAACGATGTGGTGGAATCGTAAAGCGTGTACCCCCTCAGAACCGATACCCCACCTTCACACTCCCCGCCTGCGCAGACGCATGAGTCGTGTTAATCAGCGCGTCATAACCGAGCGACACCGTCAGCGCTTTAGTCGGCTGCATACTCACACTCACGCCCGTAGTCAGATACCCACGTGGCAAACTCGTACCCGGCGCGGTAAACAGCGTCCCATCCTGCGACGTCACCGTAACAGAGCGACCCGCGTCGAGTACTTCATGCGCGTATCCGAGTCGCAGTTGCACATTCACCGGCCGCATCGCATCGCCAAACGCCTTGTCGATCGTCACCTCGGCATAGGGCTGCAAGCTATGCACGTTGTCCGTACCGACGTTCAGATCCTGCCCGCCTGCCCCGCTCTCGCCAAACCCATTGCCATGGAAGTACGCATAACGCAGCCCGACGCGCGGCGTGATCACGAAACTACCGAGCGTCAGCGGCAAGCTAGCCTGTCCACCTGCCGTCAGTTCCTGACCGGTATGGTCGCCCTGCGCGGTACCGGGCGTGCCGAACGGCCGCTTCTGCGACAGGAAGTCGAGCCCGTAGCCCAACGTAGCCGACACGCCTACCGGACCGAGCCAGCGGTTGCCGTACAGCGCCGCGCGCAGCGTGTCGATGGCGCCTGAATCGCTGGTGTTCTGCTCGTCGATATCGGTGTGGGTGTAGCCTGCGGCGACACCCACGGTGTAGTCCCCGAGGCGCTGGTCGAGTCCTGCAAGGAAACCGTACTGGTTGGCCTGGAAGCCGGGCTCGCCGTTCGCGCCACCGACATTCGTGTGCGTGCCCGCGACATTGACCCAGCCATCCGGCGCAGCCGCAGTTGCAGCCGACACCCGACCCATCCGGTCCAGCAGTGCCGCGTTCAGCGCCTGGGCATCGAGCGAGGCGATCGATCCCACCGCGGTGTAGATGCTGGTATCTACCGGTGCGACGACGACCGGATTCGTCGAACCACCGGGCCCGGTATTGCCCGGCCCCGTGTTACCCGGACCGCTCGCATTCGCGAGCACGAGCTGGACGTTGTTGGCACCGTAGGTCACGGACTGTTGCAGCGTGCCGAGATTCGCGCCGGTAGCCGTCGTGCTGGTAAAGCGCCCGCTGACTCCGTTCGCAGCCGAGACGATGGTGTACTGCGTCGCGCTATAGGTGCCCGGGTCGTAGGTGAGCGCCAGCACACCGTTGAGCGTCGCTGCGCCGCCAACCTTCAGTAGCGAGGCGGCAGTGGGACTGACTTCGATGGAGAGCGTCGAGTTACTCGCCTGGCTGTAGTTGCCATTAACGGTAAGCGTGCCGATCGTGCCGCCGGGCGCAACCGTGCCGCCATTGCTGGTCACATCGCCGCTCACGGTGCCATGGCCGCGCAGCGTGCCGTTCGCATCGACGGTGACGTTGCCGCCCAGCACCGCACCGGGCGTGTTGATATCGCCGACTTCGAGCGTGCCGGCATCGATCGCGGTCGTGCCAGTAAAGGACGTGCTCGCCCCGTCGAACACCATCGTCCCCGCACCTTGCTTCACGATGTTGCCGCTACCGTTGAACGTACCGTTGAAGGTGCCGCTTGCGTTAGTCAGCGTCAGGGTTTGTTTGCCCACCGCAACCGCGCCGTTGCCCGCCAGATTCGCAATGGATGCACCGCTCGTCGTGCCGGAAATATCGAACGCGCCGTTATCGACCACGCCGCTCGCACTGCCGATGGTGCCGGTGCCAGTCAAGGCCAGCGTACCGGCATCGATCGTCGTGGCGCCGGTGTAGGTGTTGGCGCCGTTCAAGGTCAGCGTGGCGTTGCCGTCTTTGGTCAGGGCTCCACCGCCCGATATCTGGCCGTTGAGTGTCAGCGCCTGGCTGCCCAGTACATCGAGCGCGCTACCCGAAGCGAGCTTCACATTGTTCGGAAGCGCGGTAGCGACGCTCGCATCCAGCGAGGCCGCGCCGCCGACACTCAGCGCACCGCTGCCCAATGCCGCACTGTTACCCAGCACCAGACCGCCCGCATTGAGCGCCACACCGCCGGTAAACGTATTCGCGCCGCTCAAGGTCTGCACACCGCTACCGACCTTTACGAGCCCACCGGCACCGTCAATCAGACCGCCAAAACTCGTGTTACCCACACCACCGAGCGTCAGCGTGTTGGTACCGAGATTCACGCTGCCGGTTGTGCCCGCCAGCGAACCAATGGCCTGGTTGCCGGCCGCGGAGATATCGAATGTAGCTGTACCGCTCAATGCCACCGCGCCGGTGGCAGACAGGCTGCCGCCCGCACCAAGCGCCAGCGTACCGGCCGTGATGGACGTGCCGCCGGTGAACGTATCGGCGCCAGTCAGCGTCAGCGTCGCCGCACCGCTCTTGATCAGGCTACCCGCACCGCCGATCACACCACCAAGCGTCGTCGCATTCGAGCCGAGCACGTTTAGCGCTACACCGTTGGCAAGCGTGACATTGTTGTTCACGGTCAATGCGGCACTGTCATCCAGGGTCGCGCCACCGGTGACGTTGAGCACGCCCGTGCCGAGCGCAGCATTGTTGCCGAGCATCAGACCACCGGCCTCGAGCGTCACGCCACCCGAGAACGTGCTTGCACCGCCCAGCGTCTGCACACCCGCCCCGGTCTTGATCAGCCCACCGGTGCCCGTGATCGCACCGCCATAGTTCCCGTTGCTGGTGTCGTTGAGCGTCAGCGTGTTGGCGCCGAGCGCCACGCTGCTGCCGGCAACGCCACTCAAGGCACCGATCGACTGACTGCCGCCCGCGGAAATATCAAAGGCGGCGCCTGCAGCCGCAAGATCGACCGTACCGCTTGCGTAGAGACTGCCGCCCGCGCCGATCGCCAGCGTGCCGGCATCGATGGTGGTGCCTCCGGTGAAGACGCTGTTGCCAGTCAACGTTTCGGTGCCCGTACCTTGCTTGATCAAACTGCCGGTACCGGCAATCGACCCACCGAACACCCCGTCAGTCGCGCTTCCCACCACCAGTTGATCGGCACCGAGGTTGACTTCGCCGGAGCCAACCAAGGTACCGACTATCTGCGTGCCGTTACCTGCGGAAAGATCGAGCGTCGTTCCGGACGCCAGATCGACGGTACCGGTACTCGCCAGGCTCGCTCCGGCGCCCAAAGCCAGCGTGCCGGAATTGACGAACGTGCCGCCTGTGTAGGTGTTGTTGCCATTGAGCGTCAACGTCGCCGAGCCGTCCTTGACGAGGCTCCCTGTGCCCGACAGCGCACCGTTGAGTGTCAGCGCGTTAGTGCCCTCCACCGTGAGCCCCGCATTGAGAACGATGTTGTTACCGAGGGTAATCGCGCTATTGGAATCGAGTGTCGAATTGCCGCCCACCGTCAGGGCACCCGTGCCAAGCGCACTGTCGTTACCGACGATCAATCCACCGGCATTGAGCGTCACACCGCCACTAAACGTATTGGGCCCGGACAGCGTTTGCACGCCCGCGCCATCCTTGACCAGACCGCCCGCACCGCTGATCGCACCGCCGAAATTGCTATCGCCCACACCGTTCAGCGTCAGGCTATTGCCGCCGAGATTGACCGCGCCAGATGTGCCCGCGAGCGATCCAATGGTCTGATTGCCGCCGCCGGAAATATCCAGTGTGCCGCTTCCTGCCAGCGTCACCGCGCCCGTCGCCGACAGGCTTCCGCCTGCGCCAATGGCCAACGTACCCGACAGGATGTTGGTGCCGCCGGTATAAGTGTTTGCGCCTATCACGGTAAGCGTCGACGTGCCGTTCATGGTGAGGCTGCCGGCGCCGGAGATCACGCCGCCTAGCGTGAGGGCGTTACCGCCCTGCACGGTGAGCCCGGCACTCGCACCCAGCACTACGTTGTTGCCCAGATTGATGTTCGCGCTGGCGGCAAGCGTAGCCGCACCATTCACGCTCAGCGCGCCCGTTCCCAACGCGCTGTTGTTGCCCACCTGCAAACCACCGGCGTTCAGCGCGACACCTCCGCTGAAAGTGTTGGCGCCGTTGATGGTTTGCGTACCGGAGCCGCTCTTGATCAGCCCACCGGTTCCGCCGATCGTGCCGGCAAACGTGGAATTCGCAACGCCGCCCAAGGTCAGATTATTGCCGCCAAGATTGACCGCGCCGGATGCGCCAGCAAGCGATCCGATGGTCTGATTGCCACCCCCGGAGATATCCAGTGTGCCGGTTCCTCCCAGGGTTACTGCACTGTCTGCCGCAAGACTCCCACCGTTGCCCAGCGCCAACGTACCTGCGTCGATCTCGACGCCGCCGGTAAACGTGTTGGTACCGTCGAGGGTCACGGTCGCTGTGCCGCTCTTGATCAAGCTCCCGGCGCCCGAAATCACGCCGCTGAGTACCAGGCTCTGGGTACCGGACAACGTCAATGCAACACCAGCCCCGAGGACCACCTGATTGCCCAGCGTCGTGGCATTCGCGCCACCGAGCGTTGCGTCACCGGTAACACTGAGCGTGCCCGTCCCCAGTGCCGAATTGCTGCCGACCAGCAGACCGCCCGCACTGAGGACGACGCCCCCAGTGAACGTATTGATGCCTGACAAGGTCACGGTAGGCGTCGACGTGCCATTGATGATGAGATTGCCGGCGCCGGAAATCACGCCAAGGAGCGTGAACGCATTCGCTCCCTGCACGGTGAGTCCCACCCCCGCGCCCAGTATTACGTTGTTGTTCAAATTGACGTTGTTCGCGCTGGCGGCAAGCGTAGCTGCGCCATTCACATCGAGGGGACCCAATCCGAGCGCACCGTTGTCCCCCACCTGCAGGCCACCCGCGTTCAGCGTGACATCTCCGTTGAAAACGTTGGGGCCATTGAAGGTTTGCGTACTGGGGCCGTTCTTGATCAGCCCGCCGGTTCCGTTGATCGTGCCGGCAAACGTGGCATCGCTAGTGCCATCGAGCGTCAGCGTGTTGGCGCCGAGCATCACGGTAGTGCCCACGGTACCCGCCAGCGAACCGATGGCCTGATTTCCCGTCACCGAGATATCGAAGCCGGCGCCGGGCCCTCCCAGGGTCACCGCGTTGTCTCCCCCAAGACTGCCACCGCTGCCCAGCGCCAACGTGCCTGCGTTGATGTCGACGGCGCCGGTAAACGTGTTGGCACCATTGAGTGTCACGGTGGCCGCACCGTTCTTGATCAGGCTCCCGCTGCCCGAAAGCACGCCATTCAGTACCAGCGTCTGATTGCTCGGCAACGTCAATGCGGCGCCCGCCCCGAGGACCACCTGATTGGCCAGCGTTATTGCGCCTGTGCCATCCAGCGTTGCGTTGCCGGTAACGTTGAGCGCACCCGTACCCAGCGCGGCATTATTTCCAAGCAGCAGTCCGCCCGCACTGAGGACGACGCCCCCGGTAAAAGTGTTGCTTCCCGACAAGGTCACCGTCCCTGTGGCGGCATCGGTCAATACACCGCTGCCGGCAATCGCGCCGCTCAGCGTAAAGGGATTGGAACCTCCAAGCGCAAGACCTCCCGCATTCAACGATACGGCGTTGGCCAGCGTCAGGCCCGCCACGCTGGACCCAAGCGCTCCACCGTTGGCGATCAGCGTACCGGCGCCAAACACACCTCCATCGTTGATATTGACCAACCCGCCGTTGAGCGTCGCGCCTGCGCTGAGGATCGCACCCTGCAGGTTCCACGTCCCGCTATTGACAATGAGATTCGGGAAATCCAGGTAGGAGGCGGCGCTGATGGTCGTAACCGGTCCGCTCGTGCCGGAGCCTGTACCGGTCGCCGAGTTTTGCAGAATCAGCGTGTTGCCGCTGCCGATACCGCCGTCGACTTTGCCCGCAGCGGCAAACTGGACAGTGTTAGCACCGACTGTGATCGTGCCGGCGGTGGCAACGCCAGCATCGTTGACGCTCGATCCCGATACCGCAGTAAACGTATTTCCCGTGGCAGTGTCGCCAAGATAAACACTGCCGTTGATCGTGCCGGCGTTGACGAAGGTGTTACTTGCACCGTGTGCGGTGGGTGTCGCAAGACCGATACGCCCGGTGATCGTGCCGGAGTTGGTGAAATTCACCTGACCACCGCCGTAACTCAGGACGGCGGGTGCATCGGCGGTGGTGAAAGTGCCGACACCGAAGATCGACATGCCGATGGTGCCGCTGTTCTGGATCGTCGTCACACCGCCGCTGCCGTTCTGCAACACCAATGCCTGTCCGCCAAAACCCATCAATGACGCAATGTTGACGAGGCCTTTGATAGCGCCGCCGCTCAGGTTGTTGACGTTGATCGTATTGGCAGCGCTGTTGCCGAGCACCGCGCCACTAGCCGCAAGGCTTAAGCCGCCATTAGTGGTGGGATCGATCGACCCCTGGTTGGTCAGGGTGATGCCATTGCCGTTCAAGGTCAGCGACGAACCGCCGACGATCGGCGGAACGCTCAGTACCGCGCCGCTTTGCACATTCACGGTCACATCGCTGATGGAACTGGAAAAGCTATTGGTGTTGGAACCGGTAGCGCAGGTAATCGTCGTGCCGGCTGTGACGCATTGAGCGTACGCAGCGTGACTGATCCATGACAACGCCATGGTCGGCGCAAAGGTAAGCAAGACGCTTTTAGCGAGGCGATTCAGTCGAAAATGCCGAACCCGTCGTTGATGTACAACGCCCCTGATCCTGTTCATGCGACTGCCCTCCAAAGCGGCCCGCAAGCGGGTGCGCCTTCGCCTTTGTCATCGTCATGAGGTCCCCTTTTTGCATGGGACGCTCTCTCGCCTCGCAGGCTGGCTTTATAGTTCTTGTCGCAATCGTTCTGGTCGACGATTTAATGCATTCTTTTTCGAATATTAGAACGATCGGACTGCGTCTTAAACGCGGTCAGTCGCGGTCGGTCGTTCAGCGCGAGAGTAGCATTTTTTTTAGCGGAAACGACCTGTTTTAGTGAGTATGAAATCTGTAATATGCCGAGACGGAAAACGTAAACAAGTGCTCGTTGTTATCGTCAAATGATTAATTGAGCGTGATAAAAATGTATGCAGCGTTTCATTGAATTTCTGGTTCATTTTTGCAGGGATTCTTGGGTATTCTTGCCATTCCGGACAACACACAATCAGCGGAGAAAAGATGATCGATCACACCGGTGTGACAGTCAGCGACTATTCGAAGAGTCTCGCGTTCTATACGGCGGCGCTCGGCGCCATCGGTATCGTCAAGATCATGGAAATCCCTGCGAGCGTGACCGGCGACACCGATGTGGCGGGTTTCGGGCCGCCGGGGAAGGCGGAATTCTGGATTGGCAGGGGCACGCCGAACCACCCGCCCATTCACATTGCGTTTCGGGTGGATAGCCGGGCGGCAGTCGATGCGTTCTACCAGGCGGCTATCGCCGTGGGTGCACGTGATAACGGGGCGCCGGGAATCCGTGCTTACTATCACCCCGACTACTATGGCGCTTATGTGCTGGATCCGGATGGGCACAATATTGAGGCGGTTTGTCATCTGCCTGGCTGAGCGATCGCACGCGAGTGAGTGGTTAAGCCCCGATCGCGCTCAAGAACAGCCCTCTATTGGCGCCGGTGAATTCCATTTCACGTCGGGACCAATCGACACGCTCGCGGATTTCCGCAGAGCTTGTCGGAATTCCTTCGAAGGCATCGATTCGCTCGCTCCAGAACGCAATGTTTTGGGCCTGACGCTGAAGCATTGCAGTCACGAGCCCGGGGCGATCCTGAGACGCTAATCCATACGCGTTGGCAAGTACTCGCAACTGCGCGGCCTGTCGCTCGACAGGCCCTCGCTCTGGTTTGGATGAGACGCACCACGTCCAGGCCATATAACCCACATCCTCGAGAATCGCTCCGGGCTTGGCGAAGTCGAAGTCTATGAAGGCCATCGGTAACCCGTTCTGAAAGACGGTGTTGTTCGGCCCGGGATCGTGGTGACACACGGCTGCTTGCGCATCCGCTAGATCGCTCCCGCGGGTGGCGTCATGAAACGATCGGAGCATCGCGCCTGCCGCAGCGATCTGTTCGTCTTCGAAGTACTGGAATTTCTGCGGCACCCATCCTGGCAAAAAGCTGAGCACGTCGCGGCCAGATTCGTCCTGACCGAAATGTCGAGGCACGCATTGGCATCCGACGGTTTCCATGTGCAGGAGGAGGCTTCGAACAAAGGGCGAAGACGAGCTGGCTGGTCGGCGAACGGTATCTCCGACGCGGACGACACCTGCGGTATATCGGCCTCCGCTTAGCGGGAGCTCGGTGACTGGATTCGTTTCATCGTGCAGCATTTCTCCACGGCTCCGTCTCGCGGGCACTATCGGGCACGTACGGTGTCAGGCTGCGATCTATGGACAGTGACAGCCGTTCATTCGCGTTCGCCGGTTCTCACAGTTCCACCACAGCACCCGAATCATCAAAGTAATAGATGTTCTCGTGCTTGAAACCCCAACGGCCACCCGGTTGACTTATATGAGGTTCAAAGGTGAAGCATCCCACCTCACCCAGACGTCGATGGTTCCCTGCTTCGATGTATAGACGGTCGTCCCTGCGTGCGCAGATGCTGTGGCCAACATTACCGAGGAAGTCGAGGTTCTCGAATCCTTCCACACGAATCTGTTCATTGGCGAATTCATACAGATCGTGAAAAGAAGTGTCGGGACGAACGAACAGACGCATCTTCTGATGCAAACGGCGTTCCGTCTCATATCCGGACACAAACTCCGGGGAGACCGGCTCTATGCGCGCGACACTTTCCTCGACGTAGAACGATCGCGCACAGTCGCCCCAGACATCCCCGCTTCGAGGACTAAGATCAACGGTCACCAGGTTCCACAAGCCGACTGGTTCGCTGCCGGGCTCGTAGATGCGCCCCGACAATGAAACCTTACTGCGAGAGCCCAGCAAAACAAGCGCAGGGCAACTGTAGTACCACGTGTCCGGGTACCCACGATCGGCAAGCATAGCCGCCGCTGCTATTGCAATCGAGGCCTCCGTCGACTCGGGTGTTATGTGTTCAGCTAACCGTTGCAAGACCTCTTTGGCCGCAGCCTGAACGAACCTATTCAATGGAATTGGCAAAACTCACTCCGTGATTTCAGGGCACACATGCCGACGCGTTCATCCATCGATTGTCGATGATCCCGAAGTCCTTGTCGAATAACTGAAACCGGTCAGTTCGTACGTCAGTCACCGCGGCCTATGCATTAGACGAGGCCCAATCCAGATTCGCCAGTCACAATCCGAATCCTCGCCGCGTCCCGCCCCACCCGATTTCAGGTACATTACCTTCCGATCAAGCAACCGCCGCGCCGCGCAAACATCCATGCATGGCTCTCCTATTCCAGTCGACCTGTCCGGCCTCGCACCCAGCCTGTACGCGCAGGGATGCGAAGAGCGCATCCTGTCTCGCCTGATGGAGCGGATCGCACCGACGAACCGCTTTTGCGTCGACATCGGCGCAAGCGACGGCCTGCGCAACAGCAACACCGCGCTACTGCTGCGCGAATCCGGGTGGCAGGGTTTGCTGGTCGAAGGCAGCAGCTACCGTTACGAAAAACTCAAAGCCAACTACGGCGACATACAGAGCGTCCAGCTACGCCACGAACGCATCCAGCCTGACGGGGTAAACGAGCTACTCGCCACGGCCGGTGTACCTGAAGATTTCGATCTGCTCTCAATCGATATCGACGGCAACGATTACTGGATCTGGCGTGGTCTCGATGCCTTCCAGCCGCGCATCGTGGTTATCGAATACAACCCGTACTACACGCCACCCGAACGTTGGGTCATGTGTTTCAACCCGGATCACGAGTGGGATGGCTCGACCTACTACGGCGCGAGCCTCGAATCGCTCTATCACCTCGGCAAGAACAAAGGCTATGAGCTCGTCTGTTGCGACGACATGGGCAACAACGCTTTCTTCGTGAGAGGCGATCTATACCCGCTGCTCGGCATCGCCAGCAACGACCCCTCGGTGTTGTTCCGGCCCGCGATGTACAAGCTGCGCTACGTCGGCCACAACACATTCCTGAGCGGTCATCCGTATCGCCACGGTCCTGCCGAGCAGATCTGAATGAGCGAGCGGACTGCCACCTTCGATGCAATCTGCGCCGCCTACGCACTGAAGCGCGAAGGACCCGCGCGCCAGGTCAGCGAGCGCGTATGGCATCTACCGACCGACGCCGGCAGCATGGCCGTCAAGCTCTACACCAACGAGCAACACGCAAGAGCGCAGAAAGAAGCCGCCGTACTCGCACATCTGCAAACACACGCCGATTCCCTCTTCCGTATTCAAGCATTGCAACGCACGGCTGACGGCGAACCCGTGTGGACGGGCCACGACGCACACGCGATGCTGACGCGCTGGGAAGCAGGGCAATTCCGGACCTACGAAACGTTTACCGCTGCCGAATGGGGCGCGCTCGGCGCGAGCCTGGCGGCGTTGCACCTGAGTCTGGATAGCGTGAACCTGCCGACACTCGACACGATCGGCGCACGCCTCACCGCCATCGACGCAGACAACGTGCGCCGCAGCCTGATCGAAGCGCTTGACCGTGTGCCGCCGGAAAGCACCGCCTTAAGCGTGCGCAGCTACGTCGATGCCTGCCTGCGCATGATCGACCAGCACTACCCCGGCAGCATCGAAACCTTTCCCGCCGACGATCCCCAGCACCCGATCCACAACGACTACAACCAGTTCAACTATGTGTTCGACGGTAAGCTACCGCCGGTTATCCTCGACTGGGAAGCAACCATCGGTGCACCACGCGAATTCGAGGTCGTCCGTTGTCTCAACCATCTGCCGCTGGAGGCGTCAGCGTCGGCCGAGGTATTCGTGCGCGCCTACCTGAGCGTCCGGACACTGGACCCCAAACGCATGGTCTGGGCCGTCGACGCCGCCTGCCTGCAACACGCGCTCAAACTCTGGGTACTGCAAGGCTGGTTGGACGATCCACCGCGCTTTGCCTCGCATCTGCAAGGCGCGATGACGATGGTGTCGACGATGGATGGCGCACGCGAGCGCCTCGTCAATTTCTTTTCCAGTTGCCTCGAACCGGGAAGCTAACGTGAACGCAAACGAAAACGATCCCTCGAGCTCCACACCGTCCGGCGGCCGAAAGCATGTCTTTCCGCCGCCGATGGAACGCAACTATCGCGTGCACGCCGGACGCGTGCAGACACGTTCGCTGGAAGCGCATATCGTCGACCATTGCAACCTGACCTGCGCCGAATGCTGCTCGCTGTCGCCGTTGCTGCCCGCCTGGTACGCGAGCCCGGCTTCGGTCGCCGACGATCTATGCAAAGCCGCCAAGGTTCTGAACCCCGGTGTCTTCAAGCTGGTCGGCGGAGAGCCGTTGTTGCATCCGCAACTTGTCGAGATCATCGGATGTGTACGCGACACGGGCATTGCACCGCTCATTTCCGTCACCACCAATGGCCTGCAACTCGGCGAGATGCCCGACACTTTCTGGCAAGCAGTCGATGCCCTGACGATCTCGCGCTATCCCAAACCACGCCTCGCACCCGACCTGGTCGCACATATCGAAACGCAGGCCGCGCGCTTCGACGTACGTCTGAACTGGAAAGTGCAAGACTCGTTCACGACGATGAACCGCGCGCAGCCGGCCACCGATATCGCCGAAGTCCAGCGCATCTATCACGACTGCTGGATTCGCGAACGTTGCCACATGATCCGCGACGGCATGTTCTACACCTGCACGCGTCCAGCGCATTTTCAGACGTTGTATAAAGGCACGCAGGACTTCAGTTCCGATGGTTTACCGCTGCGCGACGACGCCGACATGCTCGACGCGCTGCTGGCATATTTGCAGCGCGAAACGCCACTCGATGCCTGTCTGCATTGTCATGGCGGCAGTGCGCCACAAGCGCCACATCGGATCATGAAGCGCATCGAACTGGATGCCTTGAAGGCACGTTACCCATGATCGTCGGCACGCGAGACCTCTTCGGCTTTGAGCGCCTGCACTACCATCCGCGCAGCGGCAGATGGGCATCTGGTATTTCGCAACTGCTCCGGGAATCCGGTGAAAGCGCCGGCGAACCGGACGTTGCCGCCATCGCCGGTTACCTGAATGGCGAGCGCCTGGTCGGACGCACCGTGTTGCGCGATGTGCTGGCCGTTCCTCCAGGCCATGCGCTGATCCAGTCAGCACATGGCCTGGAAGTGCAAGACGCACCCTCTCAGCCAGTGCGCGGCGATCTGGAAACTGTGCTGCGCGAATCCCTGCAACGAGCACTCGACAGCGGCAAGCGAGTAGCGCTCGCACTAAGCGGCGGACTCGATTCCGCACTCCTGCTCGCACTGCTGCGCGAGCTAGGGGCACAGCAACGCGTGACCTCGTACATCCTCGCCACCGGCATGCCCGACTATTGCGAGCGCGACGCCGCGCTCGAGCTGGCGAACCTCATGCAGGCCAAAGTAAAAATCGTCCAGGCCAGCGAAGCCGACTTCGTGGCCGCGCTGCCGAGAACCACGCACGCTGTCGAAGAGCCGATGTTCAATCTGCATCCGGTGGCCAAGCTGCTGCTGGCCGAAGCGATGGCCGAGGACGGCATCGAGCTGGTGATCTCCGGAGACGGCGCCGACCAGGTGCTGCGCCGCGATCAGTCGGCTAACTACCTGCCGCTGTGCAACGCGTTGTTCGGCGCCGCCTCTGTGGGCCTGCATCCACCGTTCGTAGACACACCTGTGGTCGAACATCTGATCAGCCTTGCCCCCGATCCGAACAAGCAATGTCTGCGCGATCTCGGCGCACACCTGAACCTGCCCGATCGCCTCGTACACGGCCCCAAGCGAGGCCGGTTGGCACCTGCGATGAACCTCGACCCGCTGCTCGAACGTGAACGCATTCGCACGCTCGCTGCAACGCTGAACCTCCCCGCTCCCACGCTGCAAGCGGACACCGAACGCGTGCTGTGGACGACCTTGACACTCATCCTGGACCACCTGGGCTCGACGTCTCGCCCGGTATAAATCGACTATGAAACGGATCCTGTTCTGCGTGGTGCCCGAGAAAGGCCACGTCAACCCTTGCATCGGCCCCGCGCAGCATCTGCGGGCCGCGGGCTTCGAAGTCGCCTTCTATGCGCCCGCCGATATCAGCGCGCAGCTCGACCATGCCGGCACGTTCACATTCCTCGGGCCGCGCGAAACGCCCGAGCGCCACGATCTGTCGCGCGGCGCGAGCTTCGCGGCGAACATTCGCGATGCCGCGTGGTTGCGACGCTGGATCCACACGCTGCTGATCGAGTACACACCCGCACAGGTGGACGGCATCCGCGCAGTGCTGCGGGAGTGGCAACCCGATGTGGTGGTGATCGATCCGCTGCTCTACGCGTCGGCGATCGCGGCGGAGCTGGAGGGACTGCCGTGGGTCGCAATGTCCAATTCTCTAAACCCCGTACTACCCGACGATCTCGACTCGGACCTGCTGCGCACAGTGCGATGGCTCGCACCGGAGCGCGACCGTCTGTTCGCGCGCTATGGGCTCGAAGCGCGCTTTCGCGGCTGCGACATTCTCTCCCCGCATCTGACGCTTGCCTTCACCACCGAGGACCTCGTCGGCACGGCGCCGCAAGGTGTCGAACTGGTCGGTCCGGCGTTACCGACAGGCCCGCGCGGCGACGAGACGCCGTTTCCGTGGGAACGCCTCGACTCTGCCAGGCCGCTCGTCTACATGTCGCTGGGCAGCCAGCTTTACTATCAGCCGGAGCTGTTCGCCAAGGTCATCGAAGCGACGCGCGGAACATCTGCGCAACTGGTGCTCTCCGTTGGCGAACTGATCGATAGCGATCTATTGCCTACAGTAGACGATCGCGTCATCGCGGTACGTTATGCACCGCAACTGGCGCTGCTGCAACAAACGCAGGCATTCATCAACCATGGCGGCGCCAACTCCGTGATGGAAGCGCTGGCATGCGGCGTCCCCATGTTGCTCTCGCCGTTCTGTAACGACCAGTTCCATTCCGCTCATTTTGTCGAACAGGCGGGCGCTGGGCGCTGTCTGGATCTGGAGCGCGCAACCGTGCGGGATATCGCCGATGCAATCGACGATCTGCTGCGTCCCGGTCCGCTGCGCGAGCACGCCGCAAAGATTGCGGCCAGCTACCAACGCGACGGATCGGCGCAAGCCGCCAGCCTGATCAGCGAACTCGCTTCAGGAAACCGCCGGGCGACAACGTCATGAGCACGCGGTCTTCGATCTCGCCATCGACTTCGAAGCGCTCGTCGCGGGCGAGGAATGCCTGCACGGCGGTGGCGGGATTGTTGCCGCGTCCGTAGGGCTTGCCATCGAACACCCGCTCGGGCAGGTATTCCATGATGGTGTCCATGACGATGACGTAACTGGCGGGCGTGACCAGTCCGGCGTAGCTATCGAGTTCGCGCAAAACATGCTCGTGGGTATGCGTCAGATCGAGGATCACCATCACGGACGAACAACCCTCGATCCGTTCCCGAACCGACGCTAACGTCGCGGCCGAGCACGATTCACCTTCGATCAATACCATGCGATGGGCAAGGCGATGCGCCTGTAGACGTTGCCTGACCTCTTCGCGCAGACGCGGCTCGACGGCGACGACGCGGCCGTCGCCGCCCACCAGTTCGAGCATCGAGGCGGAGAAAACCACGCCACCGCCTGCCGCGATGCCCGTCTGTACGATACATTCGGGGCGTACGCGCCAGACCAGTTCCTGGATGGCGAGCATGTCGCCGGGCAGGTGAAAGAACCGCTCACCGAGCCAGCGCGTCTGAAACAGGTGATCGAATTCGGCTGCACGCGTCAGCCATTCGATATTGATGTCCCGCATGCGGGCCGAAATTCGCTCATCAGACATGATCAAGGCAATGAGTATGAGTGTCGTGGAAACGCTCGAATCTCTTCTTCACCGGCACTGGGGCATCGTGCAGGCACGATTGCAACTGCTATCGTCGGGCCATACTAACAAATCGTATCTCGTCCATTGCGATTCGCGCGTGGCGGTGTTGCGCGTTTCGTGGCCCGGTAAATCCGTCGAGCAGGTTCGGTGCGAGAAGTCGGCACTCGACTACGTCGCTTCGGCGCCTCACCTTCCCGCGTTACCCCGGTCGCAACCGACCGTCACTGCACAGCCCTACATCCAGACTGCCGATGGAAGCTGGCTACATCTCTTCGAGCACATTCCCGGTAGCGCCGGTCTACCTGACGATGCGCAGCGAGGTGTCGTCGATGCCATGCGTACGCTTGCGCATCTGCACGCCGCGATGGCAACGATACCCGCAAGCGAATCGAGCCCGCTCGCCTGGCTAAACACACGCTATGCACGCGTTGCCGCGCGGCCAGCACCACCTTTGCCCGTGCTCCTGCTCGAACAGTACGACTTGCTGTTGCAACGCATCGGTGCACATCTCGCGGCCGCTGCCGCGCGCGGCGCCTGGACAACCGAGCCGACGCATTGGCTGCACGGCGACTATCACGCGGGCAACCTGTTGTTCATCGATGGAAACGTACGCGGCATCCTCGATTTCGACGATGTCGGGCAAGGCGCACATGGGTTGGAAGCTGCCTTTGCACTGTTCGCGCTTTCACGCGACACGACCGTCGAAGATCGCTTCGTCTACGACGTCAAGCTTTGGGACATGGGATTGCGTGCTTACGCCGAGGGCTGGCCGGATACAACTGCATCGGACCGGATGCACGAGCACCGCGATGCGCTCATGTATCTGTTCTGCGCGGACCAGGTGTTGATCCATCTGGAGGCCGCGCAACGCCACCTGTGGACGCCCGGCCCCGGCATGGGGTTCCTTGGATGCTGGCAGCAGTTACGGAGCGACGTCCCGCTGGAGCGTTAGAGACGCCGACCGAGTTGCCAGTCGGGCTTGTTTAGCAGCAATCGCACTGCCTCTACCGTTGCGGGATGCGCTTCGGCATACCGTGAACTGTCGTGCAGGCATAGAAGCACATCAAGCCCTTGCGCAACGCGTTCGCCAATATGACGACGCATGGCGCCGAGCAACGCATCTGGCGATGGCGCAGGCCGACGCCAATCGTCGAGTATTGCCGTCCAGCCCGTATGACTACGCGCAAGACGCGCAAGAACGTTAAGACGAACATCCTGCGAATCCGTCCCGTAGGGAAGACGTAACGGAATGGAAGCAGGCTTGGGAACACCGGCAAGCCGATAAGCCTCAAGGATCAATGCATCGGTCCGCTCGATCTCATCGATCAACTCAACGTCCGGCAACACACCGGGCCGGGCATGCGAGTAAGTATGATTGCCGAGCACATGCCCTTCCCGAACCATCCTCGCTGCAACGTCGAGTGATCCGGCCAGATTTTTTCCGAGCAGAAAGAACGTCGCCTGACACGAGGCGTCGCGCAATACATCGAGCAATGCCGGCGTCGATGGTCCTGGTCCGTCGTCGAAGCTCAATCGCGTTGACATGTTCATCATCGGGATGACCGTGTTGCAGACTCGAAAAGTCGAGCGAGCGAACACGATAACGCAATCCCGATCGTGTCGCCCTGTCGTGCCCGCTCGATAGCTATGCGAGCCGCCTCATCGCCTCGCGCATAAACCCAAGCAACGTCTCATCTGCCCACGATCCTTTCGTCAACTCGGGCTCGTTCTGCAGCGCCTGGCGAAACTTCGCATGCGTCGCCGGATCGTCGCCAGCGTAGCTGCGAAACAGCTCCATCCACCGCAGCGCCAGCTCGCGTGCTTGTGGCGAATCGGGGGTGGCGCCTGCGTCGATTGCGTCGCGCACATCGGCCATCAATTGCGGCCATTCCATCGCGCGCTTGCCGTAGTTCGCGCGCAGAAACGCAAATTCCTCGGGCGACAGATAGCGCTCATAGACCGCCATCTTCGATTCGCCGAAAGCGCGCACCACGTAATCGCGCAACTCGGGCGAAATGCCGATGCTTGCCTGCATTGCAGGCTCGTTGTCGTGCATGTAATTAAGCTTGGCGAGCATGCGCGGATCGTTGTTGGTGTCGTGCGCGAGCAGCGTCATCCAGCGGTCCGCGAGCGCGCGTGGACGTTCATCGGCGGGCGGCACGCCCGCATCCATCAGCGCGCGCACCTGCGCGACGAGCTCCGTCCATTCGGGGGATTGCGTCTGCGTCTTGCGATACATCGGCAGGCGGTCCAGTTCTTCTTGAGAAAAGTAGCGGTCGAACATCGTCATCAACTCCAGCGTATTGAGCCAGTCGGCCAGCTCGGGCTCCTTGCCGTCCATCAACGTGCGATGCAGTTCCTGGAGACGGTCGCGCAGGCGCGCCGCCTCGTCGATCTGCCCGTCGAGCATCGCGATCTGACGCGCGACGAGGTCGGCAAGCGGTGTGTCGGGCTGGGCTAGATAAGCGCCGATGTCGGCCAGCGAAAGACCGAAGCCGCGCAACGCCTGGATCCGATGGAGCCGGGCAATGTCGTCGCGGTTGTACAGCCGGTAGCCGTTATCGGCGCGCGCCGAAGGGACAAGCAGGCCAATGGCGTCGTAGTGATGCAGCGTGCGGACGGTCAGTCCGCTCTTCTTCGCCAGTTCCCCTACTTTCAAGAGCATGCAAGCCTCCGTTCAGTGCGCACGATGAAGGCTAGAACCTTACGTTACGTGAGGGTCAAGCGGTTTGGCTTTCTTATTCGATGCGCTCGACAAACTGTGGGCGATCGAGTGGCGGCTCGTAGGGCTCGGGCCAGAATTCCACCATACGGACAATTTTGCCGTACTCGACCGTAAAGAACGAGATTGCGCGAGCACGCTGGACGCCATCGGTGACGAGTACGTCCGACACCGCCTCCTGCCCATTTCCCACGATCCGGTTGATCGTGAAAACCCACGGGCCATGCGCCGGGTATTGCGCATTGAACTGGGCAAAATTAGCCGCGCCGCGAATGCGCTCTTTCGATTGTGGGTACTCGAGGACAAAGTCGTCGGCCAGAACCGCTGCGACGCTGGGGAAATTGTTGGTAGCCATGAGACGCCAGAACTCTTGAACCACATGAGCGGCGGTGTCGGAAGCGGTAGTCATGGTGTTGGTCGCAAAGGAGGATTTTGAGGGACGTCTCTAACGCAGCCCCGTGCAACAATATCAATTTTTCGAGCGGATATCTTCTGCGGCTATGACTGGCCCTCGTCGCATTCATGAAGAAGGTTCTCGTGTGATCGCAATTCGATTGTTTCCGAACAGACACGCCAAGTGGAACGATTGACCGCGTATCGGCAAGCGCATTTTCGGGTACGCTAGAGCAATCGTTGAATCACGTTCGTCGCGCGACGATGCAAACCGCACGACAACGATCGAACACCTTGCCAGGTTTTCGCCGCGCTACGCGGTGTAATCATACGGAAGTACCGTGCAAAGCAGTGTTGGGCATGGAGCTTGCGTGCTGTCGAGCGCCCATGAAGCCCGGTATCGCGCCGGGCCGACGGCGACAAATCTGTATTAGTCACACGGAGGAACGCAACGATGCAATGGACAACTCCTAGCTACACCGATATCCGTCTAGGCTTCGAAATCACGATGTATATCGCAACGCGTTAAGCCTGTATGGGCCGCAGCGGTATGCGGCCCTTCTGCGGAACGTGTTACCGCAGCGCTTGCATGGCGGAAACACACTAGTGCATCGATCAACCGATCACGACAAGCCGCTCGCAAGGATGTCTCCATGACGAAGCCCAGCCCGCGGCAAGCAAAGCCCCCACTTGAGATCGACACGCTGCGCACACGCGATGGCCATCGCGTGTCGTTCGCGATAGCAGGCGCTGCCGATGGTGTGCCAATCGCCGTTCTGCACGGCGGCCCGGGTAGCGGCAGTCAGCCTGGCGCATTGCGGCTCTTCGATCTGGCGCGCTTCAGAGTCGTGTTGATCGATCAGCGCGGCACTGGCGCCTCGACCCCGCACGGCAGCATCCGTCATAACCGCACTGACCACCTGATCGACGATCTCGAAGCGATTCGCATGCGGCTTGGCTTCGAACGCTGGGGCGTGCTCGGTGGATCGTGGGGAGCCGCTCTTGCGCTTGCGTACGCAGGGCAGCATCCACAAGCGGTGCTAGGCGTCGTGCTGCGCGGACTATTCCTGACTTCTGCACGCGAAGTGCGCGGTCTCTTCGTCAGATCGCGCCGCCGCGCGCCGCGCGCGTCGTCCCGACTGTGCGTTGCGGCGCGTTGTGATCGACCCGCCGCTTTGCTCTCCCGCTGTCATACGGCGCTGCAAGACGGCGCAAATCCGGCACAGCAACGCGCGGTCGCGCTTGCGTGGCGCCACTATGAAGAGGCCGTGCTGGGTCGTCGCGATGCGCGTCAGATGCATTCAGCGGCGGCAGCCTCGCCGCGCGAAACCCGCCGGTTGATCGGCAAATACCGCATCCAGGCACACTACCTCGCGCATCGCTGCTGGCTCGGCGAAACCCGTCTGCTTGAACTCGCGCGCAATGCCGCCAGGACCGGCGTACCGCTTGCGGCCGTACACGGTACGCGCGATCCGGTCTGTCCGCGAGACAATCTGCGGCGCCTTGCGCATGCAGTTCCCACGGCGCAGATTGAATACGTGCCTGGCGCGGGTCATCTGGCAAGCGACCCGGCGCTGCACGAACGCGTTGCCCGCGCGCTCGAAACGATGTTCATCCCATCCGTTCACGAGGGGCGCGCCGTGCGCCGCGCAGCATGAAGATCAAGGTACTCGGCTCATCGGCGGGCGGCGGTTTTCCGCAATGGAACTGCAATTGCCGCAATTGCGACGGCGTGCGGCGCGGTACGCTGAAGGCGACTCGCCGCACCCAGTCGTCGATCGCCATCAGCACGAATGGCGATGACTGGCTGCTCGTCAACGCATCGCCCGATCTGCTCGCGCAGATCGCCGCTCATCCGGAATTGCAGCCGGCTCGCCGCGCACGCGACAGCGGCATTGCCGCCGTGCTCGTCATGGATGCACAGATCGACCACGTCACCGGCCTGCTGATGCTGCGCGAACGCGACACACCGCTGCCGCTGTACGCCACCGATGCGGTATGGCAAGACCTGTCCAGCGGCTTCCCGGTCGGCCCGATCCTGTCGCACTACTGCGGCGTCGAGCATCGCCGCATCGCACTCGGCGATGCGCCCCTTGCGGTCGCCCCATTGCCCGACGTGCAGATCGACGCACTGCCGCTGTCGAGTAAAGCGCCACCGTATTCACCGCACCGCAATGCGCCTGAACGTGGCGACAACATCGGCCTCATGATCACCGACTTGAAATCCGGCAAGCGCGTGTTCTACGCGCCGGGCCTCGGCGCGATCGAGTCACACGTGCTTGCGGCAATGCGCGAAGCAGACTTGCTGCTGGTCGACGGTACGCTATGGACCGGCGACGAAATGATCCGTCTCGGTCTGTCGAAGAAGAGCGCCGCCGACATGGGCCATCTGCCGCAGTCGGGCCCGGGCGGCATGATCGAGGTACTCGACTCGCTTGGCACCGGTCGCGCGCGCAAGGTGCTGATTCATATCAACAACACAAACCCGATCCTCGTCGAGGATGGTCCCGAACGGCGCGTGCTGGCCGAACACGGGATCGAAGTCGCCTATGACGGGATGACCTTCGAACTATGAACGGAGACGGCATGAACGCAGAGGACGCTACGCAACCCGCCTGGACGCGCGACGAATTCGAAGCGCAGTTGCGTGCAAAGGGCACCGCTTATCACATCCATCATCCGTTCAACGTGAAGATGAATAGCGGCGGCTGTTCGCGTGAACAGATTCGCGGCTGGGTTGCGAACCGTTTCTACTATCAGATCAACATTCCGCTGAAAGACGCAGCGGTCCTGTCGAACTGCACGGATCGCGAGACGCGCCGCCGCTGGGTGCTGCGCATTCTCGACCACGACGGCTACGGCGACGAGGAAGGCGGCATCGAAACATGGGCGCGTCTTGCCGACGCGGTCGGTTTGTCGCGCGACGAACTGTGGTCGCTCGAACATGTGACGCCAGGCGTGCGTTTTGCCGTCGATGCCTACGTGAACTTCGCGCGCCGCGCTCCGTGGCAGGAATCGGTCTGTTCGTCGCTGACCGAGATGTTCGCGCCGCAGGTGCATCGCGACCGGCTTGCGAGCTGGCCGGAGCATTATCCGTGGATCGATCCCGCGGGTCTCGCCTATTTCCGTTCGCGCATTTCGCTGGCACAGCGCGACGTGCAGCACGGGCTCGAAGTCACGCTCGATTATTTCAAGCGACACGAGCAGCAGGAACGCGCACTCGAGATCCTGCAGTTCAAGCTCGACATCCTGTGGACCATGCTGGACTCGATCGAAAAGGCCTTTCCGCAATGAACAATCTGTCACACACCGCCGGCGATGAGCCGACGCTTCATCGTCCGAAGATCAAGACGCTGTTTCGTCTGCAATGGGAGCCGGCGCAGAACGCGCATGTGCTGCTGTATCCCGAGGGTATGGTGAAGCTCAATCAGAGCGCTGCGGAAATCCTCAAGCGCTGCGACGGCACACGCGACGTGGACACGCTGATCGCCGATCTGGAGCTCGCGTTCAATACGACCGGGCTCGGTACCGAAGTGCGTGCGTTTCTCGTCGATGCACAGGCGCACGGCTGGCTGGAATAGCGATGAACGATTCTTCAGCGCCCGTTGTTACAACCACCGGTATAGCACCACCGCTGTGGCTGCTGGCCGAGCTCACCTATCGCTGTCCGTTGCATTGCGCGTTCTGCTACAACCCTGTCAACTATACGGAGCACAACCGCGAACTCGACACCGCGCAATGGATCGACGTACTGCGCCAGGCTCGCGCACTCGGCGCCGCGCAGCTCGGGTTTTCTGGCGGCGAACCACTCGTGCGCGATGATCTCGAAGTGCTCGTGAAAGAAGCGCGCGAACTCGGCTTCTACACCAATCTGATCACCTCCGGCGTCGGCCTCACCGACAAACGGCTTGGCGACCTGAAGGCCGCGGGCCTCGATCACATCCAGCTGTCGTTCCAGGATTCGACGCAGGAACTGAACGATTTCCTGAGCAGCACGCGCACCTTCGACCTCAAGCAGCGAGTCGCCACATCGATCAAGCAGCACGGCTTTCCGATGGTGCTGAACTGCGTGCTGCATCGCTTCAATCTTCCGCACGTCGACAAGATTATCGACATGGCGCTCGCGATGGGCGCCGAATACCTCGAGCTGGCGAACACGCAGTATTACGGCTGGGCGCACACGAACCAGGCGCAACTGATGCCGACGCGCGAGCAACTCGACGAAGCCGAGGCCGTCGTAGAGCGTTATCGCCGCACACACGGAGACCGCTGCAAGATCTTCTTTGTCGTGCCGGATTATTTCGAGCGTCGCCCGAAGCGTTGCATGAATGGCTGGGGCGCGGTGTTCTTAGGCATTGCACCCGACGGCGCCGCGCTACCTTGCCATAGCGCGCGCAGCCTGCCGGGACTCGATTTTCCGAACGTGACGCAGATGCCGCTGCGCGAGATCTGGTATGAAAGCGCGGCGTTCAACCGCTTTCGCGGCCTCGACTGGATGAAAGAGCCGTGCCGCAGTTGCGACGAGAAAGAGCGCGACCTGGGAGGTTGCCGCTGCCAGGCGTACATGCTGACCGGCGACGCAGCGAATGCCGATCCGGTGTGCGACAAGTCGCCGTCGCACGACACGGTGGTGCAGGTTGTGCGTCGCGCTGCAACGACGGCGGATTCAAACGCCGCCATGCAACCGCGCGAACAACCGATCCTGTTTCGCAACGATGCCAATTCGCGTCGGCTGACCGCTACGCCTGCAACTGGCCAGCCCTAAGACTCAACAAGCGACGTTCGACTGCTTCGGTTCAGGCACATCGTCGAACGATGCGCCTGAACCGAGAGGCATTACTGCCCTTGGTGCCCGATCGCCCACACATAGGCGGTCACGGCCTTAAGGTCCTTCTGCGACAGTTGCACGCCACCCATCGGCGGCATCAGGTCGCTGTGTTCCTTCGGATGCGCGACACCTTTGGCGATCGTCTCGCCAAGACCCGACAGGCTGCCATCGCTCCACAGCCATGTGCCCTTCGTCAGATCCGCACCGATCCCCGAACCTTTGCCGTTCGAGCCATGGCAACCGGCACAGGTCGCACCGCCCACCTGGCCGAGGAACACGCGCTCGCCGAGTTCGACTTCGGCTTTCGATGAGCCCGGCGGCACAGGCAAACCGGCGGTCGGTTTGCCCGCGTCCGGATGGATGCCTTCAGGCGGCAACTGCGAACCGGACGCCGACTGTGCGGCTGTCGGCGTCGGTGCGGCAGCAATCGGTGCATTCGCATCGCCGCTATAAGTCACGCGCCAGATGCGACCGTGGACATCGTCGGAGATGAAGAGTGCGCCATCAGGTGCCACTGCGAGACCGGTCGGACGAAACGCCGCTTGCCCCGGCTCCTTTACGGCCCCCGCGAAGCCATCGGCAAAGATCACGTAGTTGCCGACACCCTTGCCGTCGCGGAACGGCTGAAACACCACGTTGTAGCCGCCTTGACGCGCCGGTGCCCGATTCCACGAGCCGTGAAAGGCAACAAATGCACCGCCGCGGTATGCGCTCGGGAAGCCGCTTTGCGCTTCATAGAACGTCAGGTCGTTCGGCGCCCAGTGACCTGGAAATGCAGCGACCGGCCATGTGCGATTCGCACACAGTCCGATCTTCTTTCCATCGCCGCCGTATTCCGGTGCCAGCATCAGCTTCTTCTTCGTGCCGTCGTAATAGCATTCGGGCCAGCCGTAGTCGGCACCTTGCTTCAACTCGACGATGACTTCAGCCGGCAGCTCCTGGCCTTCCTTCGCGGTGAAGCGCTCCGGCCAGTCTTCGTGAAGCTGATCGCGACCATGCTGCGTCGAGAAAGCCCGACCCGCGCCGTCGAGCGCAATCCCTTCTCCGTTGCGCAGACCGCTGATATAGCGTTCGGCGGCCGAGAACGTTTGACCGGTCTTGTTCGCGTCGTAACGCCAGATGCCGGCGCGCGTTTCCTTCTCGGTACATGGCTGATTGCCTGGCGAATGCGGCGTGCGGTTCTGCTTCTCGCACGCGTTGGTCGCCGAGCCGAGATCGACCAGCAGATCACCCTTGGGGGTGATCGCAATCGGGTGCATCGGATGATCGCCGGTCACCGGCATGCCGGACACGATGACTTCGCCTTTACCGCTTGGCGCGACATCGCCGCTCTTGAGCGCATAACGCATGATGCGATCGTTGCTTTCGGCGTAGACCGCGTTGTTATAAAGCTTGAGGCCAGTGCCGCCGTGACCGCCTTCTGCAGCGGTCTCGCCGAAATGCTGGATCACATCCGCCTGCCCCACGCCTTTAGTGTCCTTTAGCGCGACGAGGTAGCCGCCGTCAGGTGGCGTGTTCTCCTGGTAATAGGTGCCGCTCCACATGTTGACGTAGAGCGTGCCGTCCGCAGCGACCGCCATTTGTCGCACATGGCCAAGATTGTCGGCAAAAACTGTCGCGCAGAAACCCGCGGGCAACGAGATGCCGGTTGCCGCGTTATTGCAGGTCGCGGCGCTTTCGGCTGCCTCGACCGGTTTGACCAGATGAACTGTCGGCACAAGGGCCAGCGACACGGCTGCCAGGCCTGCTGCACTGGCTAGTCGGGTGAGAAAACCAACGGTTGACGCAGACGGAACACGCATTGAAGTAGCCTCCCTAAGACGGGTAGCGAATTGAACAAGCGGAACAAACGGAACAGGCGGTAGGGGAATGCGACGAAACGGTACGCTCGGTGGCACCGGTCGCCGGTAATGGTTCAGCCATCAGCAGCCCATGCGGTATGCCCGCATGGGCCTGTCTCCATGATGTCATCTGTGATGACCTCATTCTTTAGAATTCGCAAAGTGCCCTCGCCTCTCTCTACGACAGGCAAGTGCGCAAAGACTTCCGATTCCAGATTGAAAAGCTGAATTGAAGCAAAAAGACCCGACTCAAAGAATCGGGTCTGTCCAGTATAGGTGAAAAGCGAGAGCGCGTCAGAGAAGGAACATAGTGTGCGCAATGCAATCGAGGACTATGAAAAATCGAATGAAAAGTCGTAGAAAAATCCAGGAAATCCGGGGGAAAATCCAGGAAACTGGATGCAGTGTGATCGTCTTTAGACTATCTTAGGTAGTTGAGTCTTAGGTGTATCGATTTACTAAAGGCAATTGAATTCGCAAACGATGAAAGTCATGCGAATTGGCTTGGAAAATTCAGTGGCCCTCGCTAAGCGACCTTGAAATTTCTTTAGCAATTGCCTCGTCCTTGTAGTCGAGTTTTTCGTAGCCGCAAGTGACGAACGACGCTTGTTCGACGAACCCGGTGCGACCGCTAATGTTCGTAGCCGCTCGTACTTCGCCGTCCGTCCTCCGTGACGACGCGTGCCGCACAACCCAGCGTAGCCCCGAATATTCGGCTCGCATGTCCCAGCCGCCACGCGTGTTCGGTCACAATCTCGTCGCCTTCCAATTAGTAATATTAGGCATAATATTTTCAACACCTCACCCTTTGGTGTCTCGAACTCCCGTACCTAGGCATAGATTCCCGCTCTATCGCGCGAAAATACGGGATTGTCCTGGGGCGAAGGGGTGAACTTGTTGATTAATATTATTACCTGACAAGCCTGCTACACCGCCACGTGTCGCTCAAGTGCAGCGCAGCTTGCCGGCATCTTCACGCTTTACCCCATCACCGATCTCCTTTCCCGGCGCTGCACGAACGAAGCAGCGTGTCGCGTCACCCTGTAGCGCCTGCTCTAACCCGCAGGAGTAAGTGACCGTTCTATGGAATACCTGCTTGACCAGTGACGATTCCCGGCAACTCAGTCTCTACAACAAGGTTGTGCGGGCCCAATCAGAAGCGTGGTTTCATCGGAGGAAGTCATGATGTCCAGAGGAATTGGATTAATTTCCGTTTTGTTGGCGATGACAGTCGGGCTTGCTGCATGTGATGGATCGAGTAGCGGTGCGTCCGGTTCTCAGGCGGCAGGCGTGGCAAACGCGAACGCCAATGCGAATACGAATGCGTCGGCACAAAACGCGGCGACGCAATCGAATGCTGCCGCCTCGTCAAGTGACAGCACATCGACGGACGAGGCCAACGCGGTGTCTCTACCTTGCGATACCGCCGCAACAGCCAATACGCCGTGCTCCGCGGCACACAGCGTGACGCGCCTGCTAACGAGAAATTACAGGGGCCCTTTGTTCCAGATACAACGCGCATCTGACCATGCGATGCAGAACGTCTACCCCTATACGTCGGGCACCTTGCCACACGGTGCGGACCGTACGTTGATCGGCTCGGCCAACGTCAAGAGCGTGAACGCGTTTTGCAGCAACACAACCTGTTCAGTCACGTACATCTACGATCAGATCGACCTCGTTGCGCCCCTCAAAGGCGGAGCGTTTGGCAATGTGCCCGCCACGCTCACGCTCAACCAGGACGGAACCGAATCACTGACCGTTGCGGGCAGTGGATCGGGATCGCAAAAGACAACGACTGTTCCGGTCCTCAACGGCTTTGCGACGATCACGCTGCCGGGAAGAGCATTGACAGTCCAACTGAGCAGTCCACCGACCGCGCTAACGGCCCAGTCGCCGACTCTTCAGCTCACGATCGGTAACGATTTGCCGGCGCTTGCCGGCACACCCGCCACGCTAGGCTTCGTGCCACTACAAGGCGCGCAGATTCCGGCTCTGGGAACATTGGCGGGACAGGCGTACCGCAACAGGTTCGGCACAGTGAACCAGTCGATTGGCGACAGCGATATCGCCGAATACATGGTGGCGGGCGCACACTATAGCCAGTCCTCGACGTGCTGCGGCACCTACGGAAATATGGAGAACACGACGCACCCAAGCACGGAAGTCGAAGGGGAAATGTTTGGACTGGCGTTCGCAAACGGCGCCTCGGCTCCCTACGGCTACTGTGACGGTGAGTCGAGCCAGGCACCCGGTGTAAAAGATCCCGCATGCAACGCACTCGATACGAACTGGCCGGGTGTCGACGCGGAAGCAGGCGTTTATCTGTACGGCCCGCAACAACCCGCGAAAGAGAAGTTCGTCACGGTGCTTGCCAAATATTCTCCGTTGACCGCGTCAAATGTCTTCGCAGTTAAAGGCGGTTCCGCCTCGCAAAGTGTTCTCACAGCGGTCTTTGAGCAGGCGCCGCCGGAAGCCTATCAATTCGGCGGCCTTGCGGGTCACGCATTTAACGGGCAATGGCAGGGCGGTTTGTCGCTAGGCGAAGGCGGCGATGGTAGCGCTGCGCCGATCCAGTTCTTCGAAGGCGCGGTGATCACCAAGGCAACATCCAATACGACCGATAACGCAATTCAAACGAGCATCGCAGGCTTTTACGGACCGCCGGCCGACAAGTCGGCAGCTGCCTGTTATGCAAACAATCTGATCAACTCGCCGTTGGGTCTTGCCGCACCGGACGCATGGTCCCAGTCAAATGGCGGCACAGCCGAACCTGCGACGGATATCTCGAGAGTCAACAAAGGGGCCGCCGAGGTTATCAGCACAAACGGCTCGTCGGTTTCCAACATCCATGAGGTCATTAGAGTTCAGGGCGGGCAGTCGTATAGCTTCACCGACTATGTACTCGCTACCACCAACGCAACGGTCTTTCCTGGTGGATCGATTCAGACCGACGATGCAAACGGCACCGAATTTGGTTGGGTGATCAATACGAATACGGGTGCTGTAGTGCGTGGGACATGGGGCGCGGGGCAGGCGACTTCGCTAAGCGCGGTGAAATCGGGCAACTGGTGGAAAGTAACGATGACGCTTACGGCTCCCGCGGGATCGAACAATGCGTCCGTGTTTATCGATCCGCCTACGTCTAGCGCTAGCGGAGTTCGCTCACAGCAAGCGGCTTATCTGAGTGCTACGCATTACTGTCCTGGTCTTGCGATTGTGTCTAACCTGGGGATGTAGGGCTGAAGCTTTGGTTGACCTTCTGGAGATTCCGGTTTGTCGGGGAATGGAGTCTCTGGAAGTTCGACGGGGAAGTAAGCGAAGTGCAGGTTGGAAGTTTGTGAGCAGGTGATTCGGATGGTGCTTCGGCGCCATCCGGATACGAATTAGCGCTGCGGATATCGCCGTCATACCTCGGGCGTTTCAAGCGTCTTCCACCGTTCAAGTTTGTCGACCTGTTTGTGAAGCCATTTAGGCGGGAGCACAGCGGAACCCCACTCGTCGCTGCGGCTTGCATACTCCCCCAGAAACCAGAAGTGCCGCGCAGACACAAACGGCGCTATAGCTGTGAAATCGCTCGAAGACAATGGCGACGACTCGCGATATCCCTCGATAAACGACTTCCATCGCTCAAGCTGTTCTGCGTCCAGCTCCGACTCCTTGGTGTTCAACAAATTAGCCCACAGATAAACCGCGAGATCGTAAGCGAGGTAGCCCGGACCACCATCGTCGAAATCAAAGAACGATGCGATGCGACTCCCGTCCGAAGAATCGGTCATAAACGTGTTTCCACCATGGCAGTCACCGTGACAAGCCACCGTGGTCAATTGCGTCGCCGCTTCGATCTTCTCGACCAGGACCGAGGCAACGGATCTCAGACGTCCCTCAAGAACCTCATCCATCGACGAGTGATCCAGAAGCCGTTGTAGCGGTCGATTGATCAAATGATCGACATTCAGAACATACTTGCTTGCTGGTCCACTATAGGTCTGCGCTAAACGATGAAGATTTGCGAGGCTCGCAGCCATCGTTCTAACGTCACGCAACGCGACACCTGGCGGATCGCCTGCAAGAAATTCAAATATGACGAGCGAGCGATGACCTTCCGCTGTGTCAACCTCGATACTCAGAGCACCGGTATTCGTGCGGATTGGTGCGGCTACATGACCACCTAAGGTCTTAAGATGAAAAAGCAGCGAGGTTTCGTAACTAACATTTGACTCTCCTCTAGCCCGACGTGAGCTTAGACGAGCTACGCTGCGGCGGCCATCTGCAAAGCGAAGGTCGTAAACATCGTTGAAACCCCTGCGTAACAAGCCACAGGTAAACGCCGGTTCAAAAGGATACGTCGAGGCGATGAAATCGCGGAGTTCGTTTCCATCGATCGTCGAATACACCGCTCGAAGTGGCCTGCGAGTGGCATTCTCAAGGTCGACCATATAGACGCTCCAGAACTTGACGCGATATCGCATTTTCCATGCGTTTCCTTTCAATGAGCTTCTCCGGAGATTCGTCGAAGCCACCACGATTTCTTGACGCCCACCATCCGCATTTTTGCACCGCGTTTACACGGGGAAGTCTACCCTCGAAGTTGTCTGAAACAACCACCGTGGCTCGGCCACATCTCATGGCTCTCACACAACCGCTGCAGATTTTCGACGCCGTGCCCCAACGCGCACGACCGATCTCCCGCAACAATGTCATCCCGTTCCGCGCCCCACGCGTGCTGCTCCCCGTAACGCTTCCTGGCCGTACCGAAGCGGCTTCGCGCGAGCTGCTGCGAACGCTTCTGTACTCCCCGCTAGGCGTCTACGTGGTCCGCACGGAAATCGTCCGCGGAAACGTTCGCGTGCATTTCGACATTGCACCCGATGATCTCGACTGCACGATGCACACGCTGATTGCCACATTGCCCGAGGCGATCATCGGGCAACTGCGCCGTCGTGGCGCCAGCGCGGAGGTACGCTAGTCATGTACTCAGGAGTCTGGTTGCCGATTGTCACGCCGTTTCGCAACGGCGCCGTTGATATCGACGCGTTGCAACGTCTCGCCGACTACTATCTGCGCACGGAGATCAGTGGCTTCGTCGCATTGGGTACCACCGGCGAAGCCGCGCTGCTGTCAGAGGGTGAGCGCGTTGAGGTATTGCAAGCGCTAACGGATGTCGTTGGTACGCGCCTGCCCGTGCTGATAGGCGTGGGCGGCGCCGATACGCGCGAAGTTCTGCGCGAGATCCAGCGTTACGAACACTGGGACTGTGCCGGCTACCTGGTCTCCCCGCCTTCCTACATCTGCCCCGATCAAACCGGTGTGCAGTGGCACTTCGAACAGGTGGCGCGCGCAACCGATCACTCGATCGTGCTCTACGACGTCCCGCATCGCACCGGCGTGGCAATCGCACCGGCTACGGTCGAACGCCTGCTCGAACACGACAACATCCTCGCGATCAAGGAATGCGTGAAGGATCACTTCGACGCATTGCACAGCCTGCCGATCAGCGTGCTGTGCGGCACCGACGAAGCATTTGTCGACTGCGTAAGCGGCGGTGGATCGGGTGGCATTCTGGCAAGCGCACATGTCTGTGCGGATCTGCTGGTCGAAGTGCAGGAACTGGTCCAGACCGATCGCGAGGTAGAGGCGCGCACGCTATTTGCGAGCTTGCTGCCGGTGTTGCGGCTGTTGTTCGCTGCACCGAATCCCTCCGCAATCAAGGCGATGCTGGCATTCGATCACCCGATGACAGACGAAACCCGCATGCCCATTACGCGCGCTTCTGCGCAACTGGTGGAGCGTTTGTCGCAGGCCCGCGACACGTTACAGGATCTACGCTCCGAGTTTGCTCTCGCGACAAGTTAGCTTTTGCTGTGACTGTGGCTGTTAGAGCGAATAGTGAAATTCGTCGCTGACGGATCCTTTAAACTCGTCAGCGTTCTTCACATGCCGGTCAAGGACAAAACCAAGCGACTCAACGAGCCGGATCGATGCGACATTGCGCGTGTCGATTGCGGCATTGAACCTGGTGATCCCGTACGCTGCGCGAAGCGCGGGAAGCAACCCGCTTAAAGCTTCTCTCGCATAGCCCTGACGTTGACTCGACGAGAAAACGAAATACGCTACCCAGGCCTCTTTCGCATTCAGGTCTACCGTGGCCTGGACATAGCCGTGCGACCTGCCATCGAGACCAATCAACGCCCAGTTCAGCCATGCCTCAGTACCATCAGGGGAACGACGCCCTTCTAGCATGCGATATCTGGCAGCCAGATCCTCGACGTTCCCCGGCGGCTCTTCCGGAATGTAGCGATAGCAAGCGGAATCGCTCAACCCGTCGAACATCGTTGCAGCGTGGCTCGCATCAAGAGGTTCAAGTCTGATACGAGGTGTCGACAGAATTGAAGAATCAAAGGATGTTGTGTTCAGGATGTTCATCTCGCTAGTTGTTGAAGACTCAGTCCGAGAAAACGTACTGGCCGTTCACCTTCCTGACGCCCAAAAAAGCAAAATCCGGGAACAGCCGTTGACGGACGTACCAGACGTAAACGATAACCGCAACGCCGATTGCCATCCCCAGTGAGGTCGAAACAGGGTCCTCCACGAAACTCGAGATCTGCCCCGGCATCGCTACTATCGAGAGAAGGATAAATGCGTTGTATACGCTGGCTTTGTTTTTCGCGAATCCCCACACAAACAGCCCGGTGATAAGCAGCACAATCGCCCCGACCACCAGCCCCAAAGTCGGCGAGTCACTGGCAGCAATAGAGATCCCCGCGAGAATACCGAGCAGCCCCTGGATGCAGATGATAGCGATGATGATTCCACGATGGACCTTGTTCTCGGCGTAGCGTCGTGGATCGAGATGCGCCGCGATAAAGTACGCAACAACCCGATCCTTGACACCCCTCCCGGATAGCACAGCAAAAACGTCCTGCTTCTTTTTGCCGGCGGACAGCATCTCGGTTACCTCGACCTGCAATTCCTTGTTGTTCATGTCTGGCTCCTCGGTTTTAACCCCCTCGCGCTTCACGTGCAATTCGCGCGCGCCCTCTCATTTATCGACCGCCGTCATTAGAACATCGGATGCGCCGCCGGATAAAGCGCCGTTCTCAACGCAAGTCCACCGAGCACAACAAAGATAATGGCCGCAAGAATATGCACTGCCTTAGTCGGCAGGCGGTCCGCGAACTTGTGTCCAAGATAGATAACCGGTACGTTCGCCAGCATCATGCCCAACGTCGTACCCGCGACCACGCCGAAAAACTCATGAAACCGCGCGGCAAGCGCGATCGTCACGATTTGAGTCTTGTCGCCCATCTCCGCGAGAAAGAACGTCACGGCCGTCGTGCCGAATACGCCGAGCGTATTTTTCGTCACCGCCGCATCGGCGTCGTCGAGCTTGTCCGGAACGAGAATCCACACGGCCATTACCGCAAACGATGCAACGACTGCCCAATTCAAAATGCCGGGGCTCAGAACGCTCGCGAGCCATGCGCCTAACGCACCGGATGCCGCGTGGTTTATCAACGTCGCGGCAAACACGCCCAGAGCGATAGGAATTGGCTTGCGATAACGCGCAGCCAGCACGAGAGACAGCAGCTGTGTCTTGTCGCCGATTTCGGCGAGGCCCACCACGCTGGTCGAAACGAGAAAGGATTGCATGTGGAGTTGTACCCGGGCCGCGCTGATAAAACGCGATGACGCGCATTCCGGCGACCCGGTTAGGTCGGAATGCGTGTCATCGGTCTTGCCAGGCATATCGCTGCGTACGCCATGGAGGGTCTTGCGACTCCCCAAGTATGTTGACGTGCGCCCCCGAACATCGCGTCCAGGGCGGCTACTCCCCAATGAGCTGGCGCGATTCTATCGCGCCGGGGGTTACAGAAGCAAGTCAAGTGCAATAATCACGCCGCCGCTCAGGCAGGCTGGACCTCGACCGTAACATGCGACAGTCCCTTGAAGCGCTGGAGCACGGCGTGATAGAAGCGTGAATCGCGCTGCGACTCGCTGGTCGAGACCGATAAGACTGCACTCATGTGGCCAGGACCGACTCGCCATACATGCAGGTCGACCACTTTGTCCCCGCGATCCTCGATGGCGTGTCGAACGTTCTCAGCCATGCGCCGGTCCGGGTTCATGTCGAGCAGGATCGCACCTGTATCGCGCATCAACCCGTACGACCAGCTTGCAATCACCAGCGCACCGACGACGCCCGCGAGCGGGTCCATCCAGAGCCAACCGAACGTGCGCGCAAGTACAAGGCCAATGATCGCCAGTACGGAGACCGCCGCATCAGCCATGACGTGGATGTAAGCCGACCGGATGTTGTGGTCGCGGGTCGCGGCATCGTGAGCGTCGTGGTCGTGCTCTTCGAAGCCGATCTCGTACTCGCCATCTGCGATTCGCACGATGGCCCTGAATGCGTGAGGTTCGGGAATATCCTCTTTCGATTCCAGATAACCGCCACGATCCTTAAATGCGAATACCTGTTGCGTCCCATCCGGCCGTACTGTCGTCACGGACACTGTGGATGTGTCCAGTCGTGAAACCTCCGCGGCCGACGTAATACGAAACACCGGCGGTACGCCATCCTCGAAAATGGAAACAGAAAACACACCGAACGGAGCAGAAACTGTCCGTGCTTCGTCTTCGTGAGCGTGCTCATCGTGCGCATGACCATGGCGATGCCCGTGGCTGTGCCCGTGATGGTCGCCACGCAACAGCCACACGCTCGCAAGGTTGACGAGCAGTCCGACCAGCGCAATGGGAATCGCTTCCCCGAAATGGATCGGTACTGGCGACAAGAAGCGCGACACCGCTTCGTACCCGATCAACACAGCAATCATGGCAAGCACGATAGCACTGGTAAATCCCGCGAGGTCGCCGAGCTTGCCGGTGCCGAACACAAAGCGAGAATCGGCAGCGTGCTTGCGCGCATATGTGTAGGCAAGAGCAGCAATCAGCATGGCTCCAGCGTGCGTCGACATGTGCAGACCGTCAGCAACCAGCGCCAGCGATCCGAACATGCTACCGCCGACGATTTCAATCAGCATCATCACGCTGCACAGCGCAATGACCGCCCACGTGCGGCGCTCATTCTGTTCGTGGGCAGCGCCGAGGAAGATGTGATCGTGTCCTGCACCGAATGCAGCGTCTTTGAAATCACTCATATCGCGCTCTACTTGAAATAGCTGTGAACAACTTCGATGAGCTGGTCAGTCGCACTGCCGGCCGGCTCATCATGAGTTTCGGCATCGACGAGATGGGTACGGATATGGTCTTCGAGTACAACGGCCAGCAGGCCATTCATTGCACCGCGACAGCTCGTGATCTGCTGCAGTACGTCGAGACATCCCTGTTCTTCCTCGAGCGCACGCTCGATCGCTTCCACCTGCCCCTTGATACGGCGCACGCGGTTAAGCAACTTCTGTTTCTCACGAATGGTGTGGCTCATCGATGGCCTCCGGTGTACGGTGGAGGAGTATAGTCAAAATAGGGTAGGGGGGTATACCAACATTTGCGCCACAGGCCACCGTGGCGCGCAAATTCAATTACAAAATACTTTCACCAATGCTATGCTCGCCCCTGTCTTTGGGGAGTAGCCGGCTTCCGCCCGGAAGCGCCTGCATCAACATACTCGGTCGCACAGACCGTGGTGCAGGCAGCCGTCAGGTTGGCAAGACCATCGACACATCACGCGACCGGTCGGGCGCGGCGATGTGTCATGGTTCTCTGCCCGACCTTGAGTGCTCGCTCTCATGAATCCTGTCGCAACCTTGTTCCTCGCCTTCGCCATGTCCACCGATGCGTTTGCAGCCGCAATCGGCAAAGGCGCCACGCTCCATCGTCCTCGCTGGAGCGAGGCTGTCAGGACGGGACTGATCTTCGGCGTTATCGAAGCGCTAACCCCTTTGGCCGGGTGGTTTCTTGGCAAAGCAGCAGCGCAATACGTCTCCGCATGGGATCACTGGATCGCATTTACGTTGCTGTTCGTCCTTGGCGCTCGCATGGTTTTCAACAGCTTCAGCGCTAAAGAAGTCGAAGAGACAAAGCCCGCGACGCATTCGTTCTGGTTGCTTGCCTTAACGGGCTTTGCTACGAGTATCGATGCGATGGCAGTCGGTGCGGGCCTCGCCTTTGTCGACGTCAACATCTACTCGACGGCTGCGGCGATCGGACTCGCCACCATGGCGATGGTTACGATCGGGGTCATGCTCGGTCGTGTCATCGGTCGCGTCGCGGGCAGGCGTGCGGAGATGGCGGGCGGCGTAGTGCTGATCGGAATCGGCAGCACCATACTCGCCGAGCACCTGAAAATTTTCGGCTAGGCGTCTGCTGCTCGCTTATCAACCGGCACATCGAGTGCCGGAATACACCAGCGATGCAGCGCTTCTTCCAGGCCGTCTGCGCTGTTCCCCTCACCGGTCCAGGCGATGCAGGCATCGGGACGAATCAGCATCGAAGGCCCGGTAGCCACAGCGACGCAACGTACTCGTCGCGTGCAGCTCGCCACAAGCGTTGAAGCTTTCCCGTCGGTTGAGGCATCGAGAAAAACGGCCATGCCATCCTGCATGACATCGTAGAGCGAGACATGTGCATCGCTAAGGTCGATCGGCTTGTCGCCGATCAACCGTCCGACATCGTCAAGGTCCGAGCCGAGGTCGTAACGAATGGAAAGCCCGCTCATGATCTCGCCAATGAAGCGATTGACGTTATCGAACTGCATCAGGTTTGCGACGATGTTCCGCATCGCACCCGCTTGTGGATCGGGTCGCATGATGGCGATCTGCGCAAGCGTGTTTGCCATGACGGCTTCGGCGACAGGTCGACGCTCGGCCGTGTAGGTATCGAGCAGGCAGTCGGGCATCTCGCCGCGAACCACCGCGGCAAGCTTCCACCCAAGATTCGCAGCGTCCACTAGCCCGAGACTCAGGCCCTGACCGCCGAACGGCGAATGGACATGTGCGGCATCGCCAGCAAGCAGCACTCTGCCTTGACGGTAGGTATCGACAAGCCGCGTGTTATCGGTCCACCGGCTCGCGCTTTCGAGCGCCTTCACACGCACATCCTCTCCGCTAATCCTGCGTAGAACCGCTTCGATCTCCTCACGCGTGACCGGAGCCTCGCGATCTTCCGGCGGACCGCTAAAGTCCAGCATGAAGAATCGACCGGGAAACGGTCCATAAGAAAACACGCCGCCCGATGTGCGACGCCAACCGGTAGGCAACAGGCGCTCGGGATGATCGATCTCGGCAGTCGCCTGATACATCGTCATCGACGGCGCCGTGCCGGGGAACGCGAAGCCAGCCATCTTGCGGATCTGGCTACGCCCGCCGTCGCAACCGACGAGGTAGGCGCAACGGATACGGCCTTTACCTGCCGGAGATGCCCACTCCACATCGACGCCGTCCACCTGCTGCGCGAAGTTCGTGACATCGCACTCGCGACGCACCTCGATGCCAAGCGCGCGTACGCGTTCGGCCAGCATCGCTTCGACAGCCTGTTGATCCACGGGGTGTGCATGCCGTTGCGGCTCCTTCTGCGCATCCTTGCGGATAAGAGACAGGCCAGCAAAATGACCGCTGAACTTCGACCCTTTTCCACGCGTGTTCGGGCCGTTCTGCTCCGTGAACTTCCTTATCGTCGCGAAGGTGTGCTCTTCCGCGGCGACGATCGCCGCGGCCATGCCGCGACGCTGCAACGCTTCGCTTCCCAGCGGTCCGATACCGAGTGCCTTGCTGGCCATGCTCGGGGCCGCGAGGCGTTCGAGCACGAGGACGCGCGCACCGCCCAGAGTCAGCTCGATTGCGCTCAGAAGTCCGACTGGGCCGGCGCCCACAATGACGACATCCACCATGAATTTCATGTACTTGATTCCAATATGTACTCAGTACATATTTTGAGATATCATCTGCGCCATGTCAACGCCATCCGACCGTCGATCCCGCAAACGCCTCGCCACGCGCCAGGGCATCTCCAATATCGCCACGCGCCTCTTCCTCGAACGGGGCTTCGATGAAGTGACCGTGGACGAGATCGCGGAAGCCGCCGACGTCGGGCGGATGACGGTGTTCAATCACTTTCCGCGCAAGGAGGACATGTTCTTCGATCGGGACGAGGAATTCCGCGAGATCCTGCGTGAGGCACTGCGACAGAGCGATGCGCGCGTGGCGCCGATCGAAACGTTGCGTCTGCTCGCTCACCGGCTTGCCGAGGAACAGAGTCCGTTCGTTGAATTCTCTGCGGCAAGTCAGGGTTTCATCGAGACGATCGAGGGTAGTGAGACGCTCAAGGCACGCGCCAGAGCGATACGCGACGAACTCACGCAAGTACTGGCGGTGGCACTATCCGAATGCGTAGAAGAAGAACCTGCCGATCCTCTCGCCCATCTGGCGGCGAGTTTGTTCTTTGCCGTGTGGACCGTGGCACTCATCCAGGCTCACCAAACCTTCCGACAGCGGCAAGATATCGGGGAAGCGAAAGCGGTGTTTCTCGCTATGGTCGAGCAAGGAACCGTCGGCGTTAAAGCTGCAATGGAAGGTACGGCTTACGCCTGAGCAGGCACTACCTGCAAGCGAACAACGCACCTTTGCGTACGCTCGATGAAGTCCGCATTTGTACCGTAATGTATCCGCAGCACGTGTTGAAACACGCCTATACAAAAGCCACATTCTCCGACACATGCGGGATAACTCCGTGCGCTCGAATACGGTCTTCGAGCGTTGGGCTCGAGATGCAGTGCACCTTTCACTGCCTCAGGAACCCGGCTTCATTGCCACCCGGAGACCCTATGTCCGACAACACCTCTCCCCAATCGCCGTCGCGCCGTCGTTTCGTGAATGTAGCCGCGGCGACTGTTGCTGCCGGCTCATTGAGCCAGCTCGCGTTCGCAGAAACGAATTCGTCGATCACGCAAATTACGCAACCGGCAAGCGGCGACACGACCGCGATTCGTCCGCTTCGTGTGCACGTTCCCGAATCGCAACTGATCGATTTGCGACGACGCATCAAGACAACGAGGTGGCCCGAGCGCGAGACGGTCACCGACGACTCGCAAGGCGTGCCGCTCGCGATGGTGCAGGAATTCGCACGCCATTGGTCGACAGACTACGACTGGCGCGCATGTGAAGCGAAGCTGAACGCGCTGCCGCAATTCATCACCGAGATCGATGGGCTGGATATTCATTTCATCCACGTTCGTTCGAAACATGAAAATGCCATGCCGCTCATCGTCACGCACGGGTGGCCCGGTTCGATCATCGAGCAGCTCAAGATCATCGATCCGCTAACCAATCCCACCGCCTATGGCGCGAGCGCGTCGGATGCCTTCCATCTGGTCATTCCGTCTCTACCGGGTTACGGTTTTTCAGGCAAACCGACTACGACAGGCTGGGGACCGGAGAAAACCGCGCGTGCCTGGGTCGTACTCATGAAGCGCCTTGGGTATGAGAAATTTGCCGCGCAAGGCGGCGACCTTGGTGGCGTAGTCTGCAATGTAATGGGTAAGCAGGCGCCGCCGGAATTGCTGGGCATACACGTCAGCTTTCCCGCTACGGTTCCGCCGGAAATTGCCAAGGCGCTTCAGGCTGGCGATGCTCCACCCTCCAGCCTCTCCGATGACGAAAAGCACGCTTACGAGCAGCTCAACTCGGCCTTCAAGAAACGACGCGCCTACGCACTGGAGATGGGAACACGCCCACAAACGCTGTACGGATTAGCGGACTCACCCGTTGCACTGGCAAGCTGGCTTCTCGATCACGGTGACGGTTATGTTCAACCGGCCGCGGCATTGACATCGGCGGTGTTTGGGCGCGACGTCAATGGCGAATCGGCCGGCAGCCTGACACGTAACGATGTCCTCGACGACATCACACTCTACTGGCTGACGAACACGGGGATTTCCGCCGCGCGCTTCTATTGGGAGTCGCACTTCAACTTCCTGGCCGCCGCCGATGTGTCCATCCCGGCTGCCGTCAGCGTCTTTCCGCGCGAAAACTACCAGGCCCCGCGAAGCTGGACAGAGCGGGCATATCACAATCTGATCTATTACAACAGGGTTGAGAAAGGCGGACACTTTGCGGCGTGGGAACAACCGCAGTTGTTTGCGGAAGAAGTTCGTGCAGGGTTGAGATCGTTGCGTCAGCAATGAAGCGTCGGAAGCCCCGCGGGGTTTCCGACACCACACAGGAAACGATGCCGCTTTATACAGCCCGAACCAGCGGCTTGTCCGTCTCCGCCAGCCGGATATCCACCGGACCGATTCCACAGATGGCAATCACGACCGGCTCTGGTTCGCCGCGACGAACACCGTCGTAATGCCAGGTTCGCGCGATGCGCCGCACGAAGGTGCCGGCCGGCACCGGTACCGTGTGCCCAGGATCGAAGTCCTGGCCGCTATTGATCCACCAGGTGCCGGACAGCACGACGCATAACCGATCCGAGGCGTAGCTGTGAGGCGCGCTCATATAGCCCGGGTACCAGCGTATCAGCGTGTAATAGATGCCTTCCTTCACCGGATTGCTATACAGGTACGCGCTCTCGATGCTCTTCGGCGGCGCGTCGGTCTGCGGGACGAACTTGATATCCGGAGGCAGCGTATACATGGTCTCGCTGGTGTCGATCGGACTCGCCTCCGCGCCTCCGGTCAACAGCAAGGGGGCTATGCCTCCTAACATCGCTAGCATCTGGCGTCGGCTGACGCTGTCTCCTGCCATCACGACTCTCCTTCTCTATTTCGTGGACGTTCATCGCACGCGATAACGCATTTCATGCGCGACCGCGCGAAGACCACTATAGGTCAAGCGGAGACGGACCAGAAGGAAGGATCTGCTTTACACGCGTGTCAGGTCTTCTCGGGCTCTTTGAAACTGGTGCTTCTCGTCACGGTTTCCCACGTGTCGAGATCGTGATTGAGGTCCGCGAGTTTTTTGCGGATCAGATCGAGTGCATCTCCACCGATCACCAGATGCATCGGCGGTCGATCCGACTCCACAGCGGCAATGATCGCCTTGCTGCCCAACACCGGATCGCCCTGCTGCGCCCCATGCGCAGCGGATACATTGTCGCGCGCCTTGCCGGCGGTCTCCGCATAGGCCGGCAGTCTTGTCTTCGACTGCTTCAAGGACCCGCCGCGGAAGTCGGTTCGAAAAGCGCCCGGCTCGACGGCCGTCACACCGAGCCCAAAAGGCGCAATCTCTTTGGCCAGTGTTTCGGATAACCCCTCTACGGCGAACTTCGCCATATGGTAGAAACCGACCGCCGGAAAAGTCGTCAGCCCGCCGACCGAACTGATGTTGACGACGTGTCCGCGGCCACGCTCGCGCATACCGGGCAGCGCCGCCTTGATCATGTTCCAGGAGCCGAAGACGTTGGTCTCGAACATTGCCCGGACGTCATCGTCTTCACCTTCCTCGATCGCTGCGAGGTACCCGTAGCCGGCATTGTTCACGAGCACATCGATGGCCCCAAAGCGCGCTTCGGCCGCAGCCACTGCCGCGCGCACCTGATCGACCCGGGTAACGTCGAGCTCCACGGCAGCGGCGGCCTCGCCGTATTCCTTCACGATGTCCGCGAGCGTCGACACATCCCGTGCACTCATGACGACGCGATAACCCGACTTGAGAGCCTCCAGAGCCAGCGCCCGGCCTAAACCTTTCGAGCAGCCTGTAATTAGCCAGACAGCATTTTTCTTGATCATGTCTTTACCTTTCATCTTGTGAACGAATCGAAATCGCACCTTGACGCTATGGTAGAGACGCTTATCCTTGCAATCATCCTGGATAATTCGAATGAGTCATGCCATCAGATCGCACGATACCGAGAGGCAGCCTTGACGATCTGTCGGCGTTTGCCATGGTTGCGCGAACCCGCAGCTTCACGCGCGCAGCTGCCGATCTCGGCGTATCGAACTCAATGCTCAGTTACACGATCAAGCGGCTGGAGCAACGTCTCGGCATCGCGTTGTTGCGACGAACCAGCCGCAGCGTCGCGCCGACGGAAGCGGGAGAAAAGCTGTTGCTCGCACTGGAGCCCGCGCTTGCCGCAATCCATGACACCTTAGGCACGTTAGGGCGGGAGCACGATCGCGTTTCCGGCACGCTTCGCATCACGGCGACGCGCCAGGCTTATGAGGCCGTCATCCGGCCCGTGCTCGCCGATTTCTGCGCGGCGCATCCGCAAGCCACGCTCGAAGTCATCATCGATTATGGGTTTCGCGACATCGTGGCCGATCGCTTCGACGCGGGTATTCGACTCGGCGAGAAACTGGAGCAGGACATGGTTGCGCTTCGCGTAGGACCGGAGCTTCGTATGGCAGTCGTGGCGTCGCCGGCGTACCTGGCGCGCTATCCCGCGCCGCGGACGCCGGAGGACCTTCAAGCGCATCTTTGCATCAACTACCGGATGGTTAGCGCGCACACGCTTTATGCCTGGGAGTTTGAAAAGGACGGCCGTCACCTGAAGCTAAAACTGTCCGGTCCGCTGACGTTCAACGAACCCGAGCCCATGCTTCAAGCCGCCGTGGATGGACTCGGTGTCGCTTACGTCCTGGAGCACGAGGCAGCGGCGTGGATCGAATCGGGTCGCCTTGTCAGGTTGCTGGAAGAGTGGACGCCGCCCTTTCCCGGATTCTTCCTTTATTACCCATCGCGCAAGCAGGTTTCCTCTGCGCTTGCGGCATTATTGACGCTCTTAAGGGAGCGGCATAATGCGTCGCTAAAGCCCGCGACTTAAGAACCGTCTTCGCGAATGCGCCATCAGGCGGCCGCTGCATTCTTCGCGATATCGCCAGCGCTTGTCAGGTCTTCCACTCCCCAGCACAGGTCCATAACGCGACGGGCCTGTTGAGCCGGGATGATCCCGTCTGCGAGATCCGCAAATTTCTTCTCGAGCGCCTGATCGCTCATCGGCACTTCGAGACTGCCGATGGCGTGTTCGATATATTTGTGCAGCGATCGCCCGTCCTTTAGCACGATGGTCATATCGACCTGCTCGGGTTTGATCATGGGATCGACTATCGGCACGACCCTGCCACGCAGGTCGACGATGACCGGGTCGCGCACAGCCCGATCGCTGAACTGCTTCTCGCCGCCGGCTCCTTCGACAAGCGCCACCGCGGTCGCGTGATAGATGCTGAACTTGCCTTCGAGCCCATCGCGCGGTGTCTTCTTTCCTGTGAGTTCGAGTACCAGCGGATTCACCTTGAGTTCAACCCGAGCGATCTGGTCCGGTGTCAACCGGTTCTCGTTGCGCAACTGGATTGCAGCATCGATGGCCGGATGCATGACGATGCCGCAGGCAAACGGTTTGTAGGTGTTGAGCGCCGCTTCGTAATGCTGGCCGAGCCCGTCGGTAATCTGCGTGTAGTCCTGTTTGGTGCTGAGCGTGTTTGCCCAACCACGCTTCGCTTCGATCATCTTGTCGGAACTCGTGAAGTTCTTCGAAGCGAGAATCGCCGCGAACAAACCGTTGCTCGCCGCGCGACCAGGATTGAAACTCTTGTTCATCGAACCGAACGATTCGCGTAGACCGACCGGTTGAGAGGCTGCAAGGCCGAGAGCCCAGATCATCTGCTGCTCATTCAACCCCATCAGCTTGCCGACGGCCGCAGCTGCGCCGAATACGCCAGCGGTGCCGGTGATATGCCAGCCCACGTCATAGTGATTTGGATACACCGCATTGCCGATCCGGCATTCCGTTTCGACACCGAGCACCAACGCATTCAGGAAGTCCTTGCCGCTCACCGGTTGCATTTCCGCCAGCGCCAGAATGGCCGAGGCGACCGGTCCGGCCGGATGGATGATCGTCTTTAGATGCGTATCGTCGTAGTCGAAGATGTGACTCGATACACCATTCAGGAACGCGGCGTTCATCACATCGAATCGCTCGCGACGACCGAGCAGATTCGCCTGCGGTGGCCCCGAAAATGGTGCGAGCGCCGACACGGCGATGTCGACGGTCTCGTGATGGGAACCGCCTATCGCCACACCGACCCAGTTGAACAGCGTGCGGACGCCTTCCTTGCGGACCTTGGGTGGGAGATCGTCGTATTTCGCTGCGACGATGTAGTGCGCGAGTGTGCGTGTGACGTCTTGAGGCTCTAGTGTTACTGGTGGCTTAGCCGATGACGCACTCTCTGCCGCCTGGGCGACATCCGTGGTGCGAAAGCCGGCAAGAGTCAGCGGTATGGTTGCGGAGGCAAGCAGCATTGAACGGCGATCTATTGGGGGCATGGCGGCTCCTCCAGTGGGCCAACGTTTCGGTGGCGCGATGTGTGCAGCCGTGAAGGCCAAAGCGCTTTTTGTGTCGCAGTGTATCTGCGAATCGCCGTGATACACGACATTGCAATCGACCCGCCTCTCAGACACAAGCCAGATACTTCGGCGCGTTCAAATGCATCAACGCCAGACGCTGCCTGAATCCCGTCTCTCAACCTGTACGGTCCAGTAACCATGCTATCCATTATTTTCTCCAGTCTGCCCGGTATCTTCACGATCCTCGGTATGTACATCCGGCCTCCACGACGCTTCGTCATGTTTTGCCTCACGGCGGCCATTGCACTTGGCGCCAACACTTTAGCGCTGGCTCGTGTGCCGACGGTTGTCGACTCCGGACACGAGGAGAAACCAGTCGACCCGCTTCCGCGCAGCGCTGCGGCGCTGCCCGTGGAAGGCGTACTGCCGACGCTTGGCGGCGCAGTGGCGTGGTTGAACTCCCCGCCGCTGACCGCTCAGAACCTGCGCGGCAAGGTCGTGCTGGTCGACTTCTGGACCTATTCGTGCATCAACAGCTTACGTTCGCTGCCATATCTGAAAGCGTGGGCGCAAAAGTACAAGGCCCAAGGGCTGGTTGTAATAGGCGTGCAGGCGCCCGAATTCGCTTTCGAGCACAACGTCAGCAATGTGAAGAAAGCCACGCATGACCTCGGCATCACCTACCCGGTCGCAATCGACAATAACAACGCGATCTGGCGCGCACTCGGCAATGAATACTGGCCCGCTTTGTATGTAGTCGATGCGCAGGGACGGATCCGCTATCACTATTTCGGCGAGGGCGACTACGTACAATCGGAAAAGGTCATTCAGCAACTGCTGATCGACGCGGGGCACGCAGACGCGGCAAAGATCGCACTGGGGCTGGCCGAGATACCTGCGCAAGGCGTGCAGATGGCCGCTGACGTCGCCGATATCCAGTCTCCCGAAACCTACATCGGCTACGCGCGCGCAGACAATTTCGTTTCACGCGGCGGCGAAACGCAGGACCAGCCGCGTACGTATGTCGCCCCCTCGCAGCTAGCCCTGAATGACTGGGGACTTGCGGGCACGTGGAAGGTCGGCGCCGAGCATGCGGTGCTTGCGGCCGCGTCCGGGCGCATCATCTTTCGTTTCCATGCACGCGATCTGCATCTGGTGCTTGGGCCCGGCAATGACGGAAAGCCGGTGCGGTTTCGCGTCAGCATCGATGACGCTGCGCCTGGCGAGGCACACGGCGTCGACGTCAGCGCTGATGGAAGTGGAACCGTGACTGAGCAGCGACTCTATCAACTGGTGCGGCAAACCGGCCACATCCAGGACCACACGTTCTCGATCGAGTTTCTGGACCCGGGCGTCGAAGCGTATGTATTCACGTTCGGCTGATGATCGACGAAGCGGTGCATATGCATTCGTTGCTCTGGGGCTGCCGTCACGTCATTCCTCGCGCTACCGGAGCGCAGGGCATCCTTAGGTTTGATATCGTTAGATGTAGTCAGACAAGCAATATCCACCCAGACTAAAGGCACTCAAATGATCGACCACGTCTACATTTCCGTCATCGACATCGACAGGTCACTGGTTTTCTATTCCGAAGCCTTGAAGCCGCTCGGCTGGCGCGTATTCGGCAACTACGACGCCGCTTCGGGCCCCGAGGGCGTCCCTGATCTTTACGGCATTGGTGACGACGTGTACGGCAAGGGCGATGCGGTCGGCTCAAGCATCTGGTTACGTCGACGCAACCCTGGCGAGACCGGGCTGTACCTCGGGATCGTCTGCGACACCAATGAACTGGTTGACGCGGCCTACGCTGCCGCAATCAAAGCCGGTGGCACCGACGAGGGGAAACCAGCCGACCGCGCTTACTTCGCCCATGGCTACTACGCTGCCAATGTCGCCGACTTCGATGGCAACCGGATCGAGTTCGTACACAAAGCGTGGAATCCCAAGCGACACGCATAGTGGCGGGACGACTCTTCCTGTTTCGGGTGTTGAAGGGAAAGTCCAGAACAACGGACACCCCGGCCGATAGAAGTGCCTGCACATGCTCCGAGAGCACCCGCCTGATCCGCACCGGACACCGCACGTAATCATCAAGCGTGCGGATCTCGCCCGGATAGAGATGCGTAAGCCAGACATCTTCGCTGATCACCACGGCATTCTCGGTGCGCGCCAGGTGTTTCGTCAGCGTCGATTTCCCCGACGCGATCTTTCCGCAAAGCATGTGAAGAACGGCTGCATTGCTCAACCTGGTCTTGCTATCGCTCATCATGTCCAAGTCCTTTGGTAGGGAGAACCCAGAAAGCAAAAACCCGCCTTCTGGGCGGGTTGCTTGCGAACTTTCAGGTCGACCCCCATCCACCTTCTACACTGACCTCAACAACCGATCAATCGCAACCGCAATCTCATCGACATGCGTCTCCAGCGCGAAATGCCCCGTGTCGAGCAATTCAACGATTGCATCCGGGTTATCGCGTCGGTAAGCATGCGCACCCGGCGGAATGAAGAACGGATCATGCTTGCCCCAGATCGCAAGAGTCGGCGGCCGGAATTCACGGAAGTAAGCCTGAAACTTCGGATACAGCCCAAGGTTCGACCGATAGTCGAGAAACAGATCGAGCTGGATATCGCGATTACCGGGCCGCTCGAATAACGCCGTATCGAGCGTGTACGTTTCTGGCGCAACACTCTGCGGATCGGCCACGCCGTGCTCGTACTGCCACTGCGTGCCCGCAAGCGTCAACACTTCATCGGCGATCGTTTTGCGGTTCGCCTCCGTCGGGCTCGACCAGTACGCACGGATCGGAGCCCACGCATCGCCAAGCCCCTCTTCATACGCATTGCCGTTCTGCGACACGAGCGCCGTCACCCGCTCCGGATGCGCAAGCGCCAGCCGAAAGCCAACCGGCGCGCCGTAATCGAACACATACAACGCATAGCGACTAAGCCCAAGTGCATCGACAAAAGCGAGCGCAGTCCTCGCAAGCCCATCGAACGAATAGGTATAACCGCGCGCATCCGGCACCGTCGTAAAACCAAACCCCGGCAAGTCAGGCGCGATCACGCGGTAACGCGCCGCCAGCCGCGGCATCAGCTCGCGAAACATATGCGACGACGTGGGGAAACCGTGCAGCAGCAACAGCACCGGCGCATCGGCCGGACCGGCTTCGCGATAGAACACGTTGACACCGTCGGCATCGACGCGCTTGAGCGACACATGGGGAATAGCAGGCAACCCGGCTTCGGACAGCAACGACGTCGACATGATGATGTTCTCCTGGAGAAGGTGGATGATGAAACCTTTAAAACACATTCAGTACGGTTACATCATTGACGACGCAATGTAACTTGTCAAGAACAATTTTGACGGTTACAGTTGATTCACTATCCCTTGTGCTCTGCAGCCAGACGCTTCTGCCATGAACTCGCCCCGGCCCCCGGACGTCCTGATCGAACCGATGCTGATAGCCGACCACGTCGCGCTCGATCTGCTGAATACCGTCGCGCAAGTAGACGGCGCGCCGCGCGATTTCCTGCAAAGCGACGCCGATGTATTGCGCTGGCTCGAACGAATGGGGCTGCCCGCAAACGCACCGGCCTTCGTGTTGCACGCGCCGCACGCGCTGCTCGACGCGACACGCGCGTTGCGCGAGACCGTGCGAACACTCGTGGCGCAGCGCAAGGCAGGGGAAAACGTGGACGTGGCCGCGCTGAATGCGTTTCTCGCGCGCGGTCGCTATGCCGTGCAGGTGGTAGCGGATGAAGGGAGTTGGCGTGTCGAGCGGCGCACTGAGCAGCGCTGCGTCGAACATCTGTTGATGCCACTTGCCGAAGCGGCGGCGGAACTACTTGCTAACGGCAAATTCGACCTCGTGCGCAAGTGCGAACAGCCCGATTGCACAAGATGTTTCTACGACCGGACGAAATCGCATCGACGCCGCTGGTGCAGCATGGCGACCTGCGGCAACCGCCACAAGGTTGCGAATTATCGCAAGCGGCAGCAGGGCTGAGCCGCATCGTCACCACTCGTCACGAACGCGTTCAGTTGCCCGCTGTGCGAGCCCGTTCCAGCAACAATTCGCGCTCGCGGGCATTGCGTGTCATCGATGCTGCCCGCGCGAATTCGACGCGCGCCTCGTCGATACGACCGAGCTTCGCGAGCAGGTCGCCACGTACGCTCGGTAGCCAGTGGTAGTTCGCGAGCGCAGGTTCGGCCGCGAGTGCATCGACGAGTTCGAGCCCAGCAGCAGGACCGAACGCCATCCCCACCGCCACCGCGCGATTCAGCTCGACCACCGGCGACGGTGTGACCTGCACGAGCGCATCGTAAAGCGCGACGATCTGCTCCCAGTCGGTGTCATCCGCGCGATGAGCGCGCGCGTGACAGGCGGCCAGCGCAGCCTGCAGTGCGTACGGTCCGCTCGCGCCGCCGAGCGTCTCGGCCCGCTCCAGCGCGACGAGTCCGCGGCGGATCAGCAGCGGGTCCCAACGGCTGCGATCCTGATCGAGCAACAACACCGGACGCCCTTGCGCATCGACACGCGCATGCGTGCGCGACGCCTGGATCTCCATCAGCGCGACCAGACCATGCACTTCGCTCTCGCCGGGCGCGAGCCCGGCGAGCACGCGCCCGAGCCGCACCGCTTCTTCGCAGAGCGCGGGACGCATCCAGTCGTCGCCGGCGGTCGCCGAATAGCCTTCGTTGAAGATCAGATAGATCACTTCGAGCACCGACGCGAGGCGCACCGCGCGCGCATCGGCCTGCGGCACATCGAACGGCACTTTCGCCGCCGACAGCGTGCGTTTCGCCCGCACGATGCGCTGTGCAATCGTCGGTTCCGGCACGAGAAAGCCGCGCGCGATTTCGTCCGTGGTGAGGCCGCCTAGCAGGCGCAGCGTCAACGCGACGCGCGCATCGGTCGATAGCACCGGGTGGCACGCGGTGAACACGAGCCGCAGCAGGTCGTCGCCGATGTCGTCTGCGCGCGCGGCGTCGAGTGCGTCGACGAAGTCGGGCACGACATGCGCTTCGAGCGCATCCAGATCGAGGCCGAGTTCCTCATGCTTGCGCGCATGCAATGCATCGAGTCGCAACCGGTCGAGCGCGCGATTTTTCGCCGTCGCCATTAGCCAGGCCCCCGGGTTATCGGGCACGCCCGCTTCGGGCCAATGCTCGAGCGCGGCCACGAGCGCGTCCTGCGCAAGTTCCTCAGCCACACCGACGTCGCGCACCACGCGCGCGACGTAAGCAATGACCTTCGCCGCTTCGATCCGCCAGACCGCTTCGATCGCACGATGCGTCGCTGCCGTAGTCACGTTCGACCTCAGGAAACGCATTCGGCGTTAGGGTCCATGTGGATCAACTCCCACATGTGCCCATCGACATCCTCGAAACTGCGTTCGTACATAAAGCCGTAGTCCTGCGGCGCACGCGGCACCTTCCCGCCCGCCGCCACCGCTTTCGCCACGAGACGATCGACTTCTTCGCGGCTATCGCACGACAGGCATACGAGTGCTTCAGTGCTCTGCGCCGGATCGCATAGCGTCTTGTGTGTGAAGCTCTGGAAGAACGGCTTGACGAGCAGCATCGTGTAGATGTTCTCGCCAACGATCATGCAAGCTGCCTGATCGTTGGTGAACTTCGGATCGAACTCGAAGCCGAGGTGGGAAAAGAACGCCTTCGAGCGACCCAGATCGCCGACGGCCAGATTGACGTAGATTTGCTTGTGCATGATCAAACAGTCCTTTGTACCGTGAGGCCGGCAACGCACGACGTAGCCGGCCGATGTGTATGGTGTGCGCTTAACTCGCTTCGGCCAGCGTCTTCAGGTTGTTCAGTCCGCTTTCGAAATCGTTGCCGACCATCTTGTCCATGCTGACGAACACCTCCATCAGCTTCGACACATACGGCGAGGGTCCGTGCATTGTCCAGGTGACGTCGGTGGCACCGGGGGTATCGGCGGCAGGCGTGAGCGTGAAATCGGCCATGTTGTGCGCCTCGAACGGCTTGATGAAATCGAGCTGCATCGTCACGCGTGTAGGTGCAGTGTTATCGACGATAGTCATCTGTCCAACGCCGATCTTCTCGCCTGTCCACGCGTAGCTCGCACCGGGACCGACATCGGGCCCACCGTAGGTGCCCTTCAGATTCGGATCTTTCTTCTCGAACGGGTTCCATCTATTGAAGTTGCGCAGACTGTCGATCAGCGCATAAATGCGCTCGGGCGGCGCCTGGATGCGCACGGTACGCGCGATGTGAAACGTATCGGGCCGGGTCGCCGCATAGATCAGCACCAGACCGACGATAGCAACGACAGCGATGAGCAGGTTCTTGAACATGACGCGTCTCCTCAGTTCGCTGCCGCCTGATGATGAACGGTGTCGAGCTTGCGAAAACGATCTACCGCATCGCTCGGTCCGAAGTCATCGAGTTCGAAAATCTGACGCACTTCGATTTCGCCGTCGGCCAGTTCGCCGAACGGCGCGGGAAAACGCCGCGCCCATTCCATCGCTTCCTCGCGCGAGCGCACCTGGATCAGCGTGTAACCGGCAATCAGTTCCTTCGTTTCGGCGAACGGTCCGTCGACCACCCGGCGCTGTCCATTCGAATACTGGATGCGCCAGCCCGTGGAACTCGGCTGAAGGCCAGTGGCATCGAGCAGCACACCGGCCTTCGCGAGTTCTTCGTGATAGGTCGTCATGGCAGCGATCAACTCTTCGGACGGCATGACGCCGGCTTCGCTCGTTGCACTCGCTTTGATCATCATCATGAAACGCATCGCAATCTCTCCGTTGGGTTGTCAGTGGGAGGAACCGTTTGCTGGCTCCTTACCGACACGACGAACGGCGAACTGCGAGATCGACATGGAACGACGAGATCAGGGTAAATACCTGGTCGCGACGCGATACGACGTTTATTTGTAGCAGGGAGCGACTTCGCGGACCTCGATGGTCGCCCACTCGGCGGCTGGGCAGGTGGCGGCGATTTCGAGCGCTTCGGCGCGGGTCGCGCAATCGAGCAGGAAGAATCCGCCGACCATTTCCTTCGCCTCGGCAAACGGACCATCCACCAGTCTTCGTTCGCCGTTACGCACCTGCAACCGCGCGGCCTGCTTCGTCGACGCCAGCGACTGCGCTTCAAGCAAAAGCCCGCGTGACTGGAGATCGGCGCCATAGGCAAGCATGCGGTCGTACAGCACGCGCCCTTCCGCTTCGGTGCGATCGTTGCGCTGGTCGGCGGGTTCGACGATGAGCAGCATGTAAGTCATGAAGTCTCCGTGATTAGTCCAGGATCCGACGCGTCGGGCAAATGCGGTTGGGTGGATTGCGATCGGAGTCTAGCAAGCGGAACGGAGCCAGGCAAACGGGGTTCGACGCCGGAGATCGGCACGGCACACCGCTTGCTACTCCCTTTGGTACCCGCTTTTCCTACGGAGTTCGCTATGTGGAATCGAATCAGATGGATCAGTGTGACGGCCGCCGCCGTTCTGACGCCGCTCGTGGCAGGCTGCACGCTAGGTGGCGCAGCAGCGGGCGGTGTGATCGGCAACGAAGCAACGAATCACAGCGCGGTCGGCACCGTGGGCGGCGCCGTGGCGGGCGGCATTATCGGGCACGAACTGGGTAAGTAGCGGCAACGCCGGCAGCGTCGATCCGTCGCTGCGGCGACGCGTAAAAATTCGCGTCGATCAGATCAATCGCCGCCCGCGACCAACCCCGAGCGATGCTGCTTGCCCCACGAGCGTCCGCCGCGCAAAAAATGCAACCAGCCGAGCACCGCTCCAGTGTGGCGCAGTAACTGGAACGTGAACGGCTCGGTGATCGCAGCGGCAGTCGCCGCCCACAAACTCGAGTTCGCGCGATCGCCGGTCCAGCGACGATACAGATGCACGCACCATAGATAGAACGCGAGATCGAGCGCGGTCTTGAGACCGATCACGCTGAAGATCGACAGCACGATCCCACCGTGTCCGCCGAACACAAAACCGAACAGCAACGCGACCGCGGTCAGCCCGTAAACCGGCTGCATCGTATCGAACGCCTTGACCGGCAGCATCAACATGCCAAGCGTGCCGTAGCGCGGATTGCCGGTCATGTCGCGATTCCAGTATTGCGTCTGCAGAAAGCCCGCAAACCAGCGGCGACGTTGCCGTAAAAACGTGCCGAGTGTGGCCGGCGCGTCGGTGCGCGCGTGCGCGTCGCCCACGACATGCACATCCCAGTCGAGCCCGTGATCCACCGAGTAGCGACGCAACCGATGGATCAACTCATAGTCTTCGACGAGGCACTGCGGATCGAACCCGCCGACCGTCAACAGCGCATCGCGACGAAACGCGGCAAACGCACCCGACACCAGCAGCAGACTATCGGCACGCATCCACGCAAAACGCGCGATGAAGTTGCGCATGTACTCGTAGGTCTGGAACCACTGGAACAAACGCCCCGATACGGTCTTGCCGCACACCGGCACGATCACGCCCGCCGCCGCGACGACACGCGGATACTGCGCAAACGCGCGCCGCATCGCCAAGGTTGCGTCGTCGGCTAGCAGCGTGTCTGCGTCGACGGTCATCACCGTGTCGGTCGACACCAGCGTGATCGCTGCATTCAGCGCACGCGCCTTGCCGCCGTGTGGGACGCGTAACCAGTAGAGATTCGGATAGCGCGTACTCGGTGCGCTCAGTTCGCCCTCGCGCGGCGCGATCAAGCCGAATTCGCGCACGAGCAGCTCCTGCGTGCCATCGCTCGAACCGTCATCGGCTATCACGATCTGCGCGGGGCCTTGCGTCTGTCTTAACAGCGCCGCGAGCGTGCTCGGCAACACGGACGCTTCGTTGTGTGCGGCGACGAGCACGCCCATCGAAGGCAACTCGTCTTCGCTAAAGGCAGCGACCGGCGGCTTCACATCGCCGCGCGCAAGCGGCAACGTCTTTAGCGTGACGAAGATCAGCAGCAGCGTGTCGTAGATCACATACGCCAGCCCCGTGGACCAGGCCACGACGCCATGCAGAAAAAACGCCCGGGCAAACAGGATCAGCCACAACGCTCCTACGCTGCCGTGTATCAGCAGCCCCGTCAGAGTGACGGGGCGCGGCACGATGCGCGGCGAGGCGGCTGCCAGCGCCTGTTCCAGAGAAGTCTTCAAGTTGCTCACTCGTTACGTCGATGGGGGTGATGTTCGATCGGGCGGTGCGTCTTGCCGTCAGGGAACCATGCGTTTGAGAACCGAATGCCGGTCGATCCATTGATGCTTCAGCGCACCGCCGATATGCAACGCCAGCAGCGCATAAAGCCCATAACCGAGCCACACGTGCAGCGCGCCAAAGCGGTCGTGCAGCGTTTCCTTCAGCACGGGATCGAGATGCGTGATGTAGCCGATACGCGGCCACGGCACCAGGTTGAAGAGATGCATCGGATGGGCAGCCGCGTCTTTCCACGCGGAATCGTGCAGCCATCCCGATAGCGGTAAGCCGATCATCAGCACATACAGCAGGATGTGCGCGCCGTGTGCAGCGCCGCGCTCCCAGCGCGGGAACGACAGCGGCAGCGCGGGCGGCCGGTGCCGGATGCGCCACAGAATGCGCAGCAGCGCGAGGCCGAGCACCGTGATGCCGATCGATTTGTGCGTATCGATGACTGGACGCACCCAGTCGTCGGGCAACCAGTCTGCGCTCAGACCCAGCGCCACGTTGCAGAGAATCAGGACCGCGATGATCCAGTGCAGCGCCATCGCCGTGCGCGTATAACGCGACGGCGCGTCGGCATCGAGCTGCTGCGCGGAAAGTTCGGGACTGGTTTGAGAAATCATGGCGCTTCGCTGTCGAAATGTAAGGTTGGGCGGAAATTCTTGTCGCGTGAAAGCGTCTGCGATGTGCCGCAGTCCTTGCAGAACGCAATGCGGGCCGGTTTTATTCCGCGTCGGTTGCGTTCTGGTCAAGATCCACACGCACGAGCGCAATGCGCCGAGTCCGTACAATGCGTATGCCATTCACATTTCCGGAACACCGCCGATGACCGCTCGCACCGCCGCGCCCGTCGCCGCCACCGTCTACCGCGGCGACGCAGTCGAAAACACCCACGTCGCCCATGTTGCCGTGACCGATGCCGCCGGCCGTCTGCTCTACAGCTTCGGCGATCCGGCACGAGTCACGCTGGCGCGTTCGGCGGCCAAGCCCGCGCAGGCGCTCGCCGTCGTCGAAACCGGCGCGCTGGAGCGCTACGGCTTCGACGACGCCGATCTCGCGCTGATGTGCGCGTCGCACAACAGCGAGGACCGGCACATCGAACGCGCGCAGCAAATGCTAGCCAAGGCGCACGCAAGCGAAACCGATCTGCGCTGCGGCGGCCATCCGCCGCTATCCGACGACGTCTACCGCGCGTGGATCAAGCGCGATTTCGAACCGGGCGCTGTATGCAGCAACTGCTCGGGCAAGCATGTCGGCATGCTCGCGGCGGCGCAGGCGCTCGGTGTATCGATGGTCGATTATCACCTTCCCGCGCATCCGCTGCAGGTTCGCGTGCGGCACACGATGGCCGAGCTATGCGATCTGCCCGACACGGCGGTGCAGTGGAGCATCGATGGTTGCAATCTGCCTACGCCGGCTTTTCCGCTCGACCGGCTTGCGCGGCTTTACGCGAAGCTTGCGGACGCAACCGATCGGACAGAGCGCGACGCGCGCACCGCCGCGCTCGCGCGCATCTACCGCGCGATGACGACTTACCCGGAACTGGTCGCCGGCGAAGGCCGCTTCTGCACGCTGCTGATGCAGTCGTTCGGCGGTGCGCTGGTTGGCAAGGTCGGCGCTGAAGCGAGCTACGCGGTCGGCGTGCGCGCGTCGGCGCAGACGGCGCGGCACGGTGCAAGCGGTGCGCTCGGAATCGCGGTGAAAGTCGAAGACGGTAACAAGACAGTTCTGTATGCGCTCGTCGCCGAACTGCTTGCGCAACTGGACATCGGTACGCCCGGGCAACGTGCAGCGCTCGAGACCTTTCGCGCGCCGCCGCTGCGCAACACGATGGATGTCGAGACCGGGCGGCTGGCGTTATCGCTGTCGCTCGCGCTCAACCGATAGCAAAATCGATAGCAATAAGGCGCCCGCGCACCGGGAAGGCATGAGCGACACCGCCGACCCGCGATCGAAAAAAGTGAACACGATAGTCCGAAGAGGTCTTCGACCCGGCGCCGCGCCGCTTTACCATGTGCGCAGCGCAACCACTCGCCTCGTACCCCCCGTGCCCCGTTTTGCTCCGGAGACCCCATGAGAAAAAATCTGCTTGCGCTCGCGGCCATCGTGGTCGCGCTTTGCGGCGGCGTCAGTCCCGCGGCGTTCGCGCGCGACCCCGGCGAAATCCGTCTCGGCATCGATCCGACTTACCCGCCGATGGATTTCAAGGCGCCTGACGGCAGCCTCAAAGGTTTCGACGTCGATCTCGGCAACGAGCTGTGCCGCCGGATGCACGCGAAATGCACGTGGGTCGAGATGGAGTTCTCGGGGATGATCCCCGCGTTGCAGGCACGCAAGATCGACGCGATCCTGTCGTCGATGGCGATCACCGACAAGCGCATGCAGACTATTGCGTTTTCGTCGAAGCTGTTCCAGTTCAAGTCGCGTCTGATTGCGGCGCAAGGCTCGCCGCTCGCCGCCAATCCGGCCGCGCTCGCGGGCAAGCGCATCGGCGTGCAGACAGGTACGCAGTTCGAAACCTACGGGCTCGCGCACTGGGCGCCGGGTGGCGCTCAGGTGATCGCGTACAAGAGCCAGGACCAGGTGTTCGAAGATCTGCGCAACGGCCGGCTCGACGGCGCGCTGCTCGGTTGGGTCGAAGCCGATATCGGCTTTCTGCGCACGCCGGCCGGCAAGGGTTTTGCGTTCGTCGGACCGCAGCTATCGATGGGCGACCACGGCACCGGCATCGGTCTGCGCAAGGACGACACCGCGTTGAAGGCCTCGCTCGACGACGCCATCGCGGCGATACGCAAAGACGGTACCTATAAGCAGATCGCGCAGCGTTACTTCGATTTCGATCCGTACGGCGATTAAGTCACCGTTCATCTTCACTCCATTCCTCACACCTTATGCGCCAGCACACCACTCCGCTTCTGTCGCCTGCCGTCGGCACGCGGCGCGAAATCACGAGCTTCCATTTCGGCACGCCCGGCGACGGCGAGAAGATCTACATCCAGTCGTCGCTGCACGCGGACGAAACGCCGGCGATGCTCGTCAGCGTCCTGCTGCGCCGCCGTCTTGAGCAGCTCGAAGCCGACGGCGCGCTTGCTTCTGAAATCGTGCTCGTGCCGGTCGCGAATCCGGTTGGACTCGCGCAGTACGTGCTCGGACAATTTATCGGTCGCTTCGATCTGGCGAGCGGCAAGAACTTCAATCGACACTTCGTCGATCTGGCGAAACTCGCCGGCAATGCGCGTGAGCAGTTCGGCGACGACGCGCAACGCAATAAGGCGCTCATCCGCAGCGTGCTGCGCGATGCGCTCGCCGCGCTTCAACCGCTAACGGAATACGAATCGCTGCAGCGCACGCTGCTTGCGTTGTCGGTGGATGCGGACGTCGTCATCGATCTGCATTGCTCGCTCGAAGCCGCGATGCATCTCTATACGAGCGAAGTGGCGTGGCCGGAGTTCGAACCGCTCGCGCGCTATCTGGGCGCAGAAGCATCGCTGCTCGCCACCGACTCCGGCGGCCAGGCCTTCGACGAAGCACACAGCCTGTGCTGGTGGACCTTGCAGCAGCATCTGCCGGAGGGCACGCCGCTCGCCACCGGGGCGATCGCGACGACGATCGAGTGTCGTGGTCAGCGCGATGTGACCTACGAGATCGCGCAACAGGACGCTGACGCAATCATCGAATTTCTGCGCGCGCGTGGTGCTATCCGCGGCACGGCTAAACCGCTGCCGCCGTTGCTGACCCTCGCGACGCCGCTCGCAGGCAGCGAGCAATTCTATGCGCCGACGAGCGGGATCGTCGTGCATCGCGCGCCGATCGGCGCCACGATCCGCGCGGGCGATCCGTTATTCGACATTGTCGATCCGCTTACCGATGCAACGACCACGCTGCATAGTCACACCGATGGCGTGTTCTACATGCGTCGCGCAATCCGCTTTGCGACGGCAGGTGCGCCGCTTGGACGCGTGACGGGAACGCGGCCGATCCGCACCGGTGTGCTGCTGGGCGCGTAGGTACGGTGCGACGCTTTGCGTGGAGCGTCGAAACTCCGCTGAAAAAGCGCAAGGGGCGCACGCAGCGCTTGATCAGGCCTTCACGTCGACCTTAAACGCACCGCCATCGAACGCATCGCAATAGGTCTTCCAGTCGGCGGCAATCTGCGCTTCGCACTGCGTGGCCAGCTCGATGAGCGGCAACTGCCAGTCCTTGCGGCTACCGAAGGCGATCAGTTCGTCGGCAATCGCCGATCCTTCGCGTCCGCCGCTGCGTAGCTGTGCCCATGCGCACAGTTCCGCCATGCTGTTGACCACCGCTTCGAGACGCGGCAGCTTGCCGTCCCAACTGCTCAGCGCAACGCGATCTTCCGACGGCTGCAAACCGCGCAGCACATAGGGCCGCTTTTCGTGCTCGACGGCGTGCAGAAACGCCTGCGATACCGCCTGCACGCGGTGCTGAACCGCAACCACGCGCTGCGCTTCGCTCGCCCATTTCGGTTGCTTCGTCTTCACATGCGGCACCACCGACGAAGGCAGCGCCTGCTTCAGATCGAGCAGATAGTTGCCGTCGGGCGAGCCCTTGCCTTCCACCAGCATCACGTAGCGATCGACACCGAGACTGCCCGTACCCGCAATGCGCCGTGCAACATCGAGCACGCGGTAGAACCCCGGCGTTTCCAGATGACTCGCGAAATCGTCCATGAAGGCCGTGACTTTTTCGCGCGTGCTGTCGTCGACGGGCAAAGCCTTCTTGCCGTCGATACGCAACACGCGGCGCTTGCCCTTCAACTCGCAACGCCGGTTCAGGTAATCGACGCGTGTGCGCGCGTGCAGCGCATCGAACAGATCGCGGACCATACCCGTCGAGGTTTCCTCTTCGATCCAGCGCGCCTTGCCGACGGAAAGCGCCGCCGCATAGGCATCGACCGCGGTATGGCAAAGCGCAAGCGCTTCAGCCCGGCTCACGTTCAGATCGCTGGCGCCGACCAGCACGCTAGTAAGCAGACGAATCAGTTCGAACAGGCTCGGTGCAAGACATGCCTCGTCGAAATCGTTGATGTCGAAGTAGATCAGCCCGTTGTCGCCCTTGTAGCTGCCGAAATTCTCCAGATGCATGTCGCCGCAGATCCACACGGTGGGCGAGGTATCGAGCACGCTGCCGGCTGGCAGGCGTGCATAGAATAGATGGCACGTGCCGCGCAGAAAGACGAACGGCGACGTGCGCATGAGCTTGTATTTCATGGCGAGCCGTTCGGGGTCGCGCCCGGTGTTGAATGCTGCAATTTGCTGTGCGATGTCGATCATGGTTGCTCTGCCTGCGTGTTCGTGGGCCGATCGGCCCGTTGCGCCCGTTGTGCGTGTTCGATGCGCGCCTATACACCGCTATACGCGCCACGCGAGGGACCATATCACGGCTGCCTGTGCGCAAGCTTTCAGGTTCCCGGTACACTCGTGGCCTATCTTTAACCGAGGCCCGCTCGCTTTCGACAGCGGCCTTATCTGTGGAGACCACCATGCGAACCAGTGCCCGTAACCATTTTGTCGGTCAGGTGACCGAGGTCAAGACCGGCGCAGTCAACGACGAAATCGCGCTGCGCACCCAGGACGGCCTCGAAATCGTCGCCGTCATCACGCACGGCAGCGCGACGTCGCTTGGGCTGGCGGCCGGCAAACCGGCCTTCGCGCTCGTCAAGGCTTCGTCGGTAATCGTGATGGTCGACGCCACCAGCAGCAGCGTGTCGGCACGCAATTACATCGCCGGGACGGTGGCGTCGGTGACGAAGGGCGCCGTTAACGCCGAAGTCATCATCGCCGCACCGGGTGGTGCCCAGATTGCAGCGATCGTCACGAACGACAGCGTCGACCGGCTCGGACTCGCAAGCGGCAAACCGGCGGCAGCGATCTTCAAGGCGTCGAGCGTGATCATCGGCGTCGATCAGTAAGCACGCGGCGGAGAACGTCGCTCTGGAGTGCTAGAATCGCCGCGTTCATCCGCCCATCATGACGACTCCACACTCCCGCAACCGCATGACCGCATGGCTTGGCCTCGTCGCCATGTGGCTCATCGTGTTCGCGCCGGTCGTGAGTCAGTTGCTGGTTTCGCAACGCGCGAACGAACCCATCGCCGCACTCTGTTCCGCCCTGCAGCCGCGCAACCTCAGTGCGGCAATCAGTCACACCGGTAATATCGGTGACAACGACCCGGCACCGGTTCATTTGAGCCACGACGATGCCTTCGGTGCATGTGGCTATTGTCATCTGCTCGCACATCACGTCGCCATGCCGACGCTGGCGGCCACCACGCCGCCGGCCGCCTTCGCGATTGCCGGCACTGCGCCGCCCGCCCTCTCCACCCGCTTCACGCCACTCGGTGCGTTCCCGTCCGGACGTCCCAGAGACCCGCCTGCCGTTTCCTGACCGTCATTGTTTCTGATCGCGTATTTCGTCGCACCCGCTAAAGGGAGCGCGCGATCGGCTGTTCAATGTTTCAGGAGGATTGAATGTCCACCATCATCGCTCAACCCGCGACCTCAGCGACAGGCGCGGCAAATGCCGGCTACCGGACGCTCTGGCGCTGGCACTTTTACGCGGGCCTCTTTGTGATGCCCTTTCTCGTGGTGCTTGCGATCACCGGCACGTTGTACTGTTTCCAGCCGCAGATCGAGCCGCTGCTTTATCCGCAGCGTCTGATCGTCGCACCGCAAACCACGCCGCGCCTAACCGAAGACGCGCTGCTCGCGCAGGCACGCAAAGCGATGCCGGCAGACGCTCGCGCGGTCACCGCCGTGATTGCGGGTGCACCTGATCGCAGCAGCGAGTTCATCTTCCGTCTCGCCGATGGAGAGAAACAAAGCGTCTATCTGAACCCCTATAGCGGCGAAGTATTGGGCACGCTGAGCGTCGAGCATCGTTTCATGCAGGTCGACCGGATGCTTCACCGCAAACTGCTGCTCGGCAAACCGGGCGAGCTGCTGATGGAACTGGCCGCCTGCTGGACGCTGGTGATGATCGGCACCGGTATCGCCCTCTGGTGGCCACGCGAAAAAACGACGGCGCGCGCGGCACTGGTGCCGCGCTTTACGCTCAAAGGGCGCCCACTGTGGAAGAACGTTCACGCCGTGATGGGCATCTGGCTCGCGCTCGGTGCGGTCGTGTTCGTGCTGAGCGGCCTGCCCTGGACGGGATCGTGGGGCAAGCAGTTCAAGGCGCTCGCGAACGCCGCAAATCTCGGCTCGCCACCGGGCACGTGGGGCGGCCTGGCGCTGCGCTCCGTCATGCCTGGCGTTCCTGCAGGGCGCGAGCCCACCGCCGGCGGCACGACTGAAGCGCACGCAGGACACGACACCCAGGACGGGAAAATGGCTTCGATGCCGGGCATGGTGATGGACGACCTGCCCTTGCCGCAGACGCCCTGGGCGGTCGGCAACACTCCCGTGCCGGCCTCCGCCGATGCACGCCCGGCACAAACAGTGTCGCTTGGCAGCATTGTCGCGCTGGCGGCTTCGCTAGGTGTGTCGAGTGGCTACAACATCGTGTTGCCCGACTCCGCAACCGGCGTCTACACCGTCTCGTACTTTCCCGGCGATCCGCAAAATGAGCGCACGTTATACATCGATCAGTACAGCGGCGCCGTGTTGAGAGATATCCGCTACAGCGATTACGGTGCGGTATCGAAAGCCGTGTCCTACGGCACGTCGTTGCATATGGGCCGCTATTTCGGCGTTGCCAACCAGATTCTCTGCGCCGCGATCTCGCTAGGGCTGGCGGGTATGGCCGTTACCGGCTGCGTGATGTGGTGGAAACGCCGGCCGCAACGCTCGCTCGGCGCGCCTTCACGCGAACGTGCCGCGCCGCCGATGTTCGGCTGGAAAACCGGCCTCGTTGTGCTCGGCATCGTTTTTCCATTGATGGGCGCAACGCTGCTGGCCGTGTGGATCACCGACCGGATGATCTTTGGTCGCTTCACGCGACAAGTTGCCTGACCTGGAGGCGCATATGAAACAAGAACCTCGTTCGATTCTTCAACTGATCCTTCGCTACAAAACGCACCTGAACATCGGCGCTTTCCTTGCGGTCGCCTTGTGGGTTGCCTGGATTGCGTGGATGACGCGCCCCAGCGACATCGATGTGCCGGCTTCGGGAAGCGGTCCGATCTGCTGCATGCGTCAGGTGCGCTGACGACGTAAGCGGGTGCGGGCTGCGCTTCACACCCGCCGTGCGCGATACGCAAACCGCTATGACGGGTATCGCATGTCGCCGCACGGCGATCTTCCGCGTCCGCGCGTAATATATCGACGCATACAGCGACCAACCGGCCGGCTGCTCCGGCCCGTGAGGAACGACGATGACGACGATGAGTCCAGCAGACACGGCGACCGGCACGGCCGCCCCAGCAACCGACACGACCGGCAGCGCCGTGTCGCTGACGGGCGACGTCGTTTCCGCACAGTCGTTCTCGCTCGAGCAGTTGCGGCAACTGCCCAGCGTGCTCGCCCAACCATTCGATCTACGCTGCTTCACGACCAACCGCTTTATCCGCCCCGTCGACCGTTATCGGGGCGTGCTGCTGAAAGATCTGATCGCCCAGGCCGGTCTGCGCTGCGACGAGCCTGGCGATTTCAAACGGATGATCGTCATCGCGGTTGCGCACGATGGTTATGCGGTCACGTTCTCGTGGCATGAACTCTTTAATACGCCGATCGGCGAGCAGGCGTTGATCGCACACGAGTGTGGCGGCCAGCCGCTCGCCGTCGAGGACGGTGCACCGATCCTGTTCTCTGGTGCAGATACGTTGCCGGCGCCGCGCCATGTGAAGCGGCTTGCGCGCATCATCGCGCGGACGGTTCAGCTGTAGATCGTGCGGGCTCAGTCCGTTCGACGTTGCATGCATACGCCCCGGGCACCTACACCATGACCGACTCCGCGCCTCTCGATCGCCACGCGCTACCGCACGACATCGAGCGTGCGTGTATTGCGCGTGCCGCGGAACTCTCGGCACACGCGGATTCAAACCACGCTAACGACACGTATCTGTTCGCGCGTCTCGTCGCGGCACGCGAAGTCCGCGGCGAATCGATGCTGCTCGGCCTTACACCGGCCGACATGCACGCACTGTTCCAGCGCCACTTTCCTCATGCCGCACCGCTCGTTTCTCCAGCGTATAGAGGACTTGCTAGTAACCCCGCTCACGCGACGTTTGTCGACGCACTCACGCGCCTGCTACTCACCCACGTCCCGCCATCAATCGATACCAACGACGCCCAATGCATCGCCGCCATCGTCGCGCATGCATGCCTGCGACCCGATCATCTCTGGCGCGACCTCGGCCTGAGCGGTCGCGACGACGTCACGGCGATGCTGACGCGTTACTTTCCGGCGCTGGTCGCACGCAACGTCGAGAACCTGCGCTGGAAGAAATTTCTGGCACGCGAACTGGCGCTATCGACCGGCGCAGTGCCGGGACCCGCGCCCGGTTGCCCCGGCTGCGAGGATTTCCGGCACTGCTTCCCCGATGGTCGCTAAACCTGCCAGTTCACCTGCTCGCATCGCGCGGTGCCGCGAATCGCATCGTGTATGCTTGCTCGCATGGCTAAACCTACCAACGATCCGAAGATTCCGGCCACCGCAAAACCCGAGGTCCGCTTCCGCATGCGTATCCAGCAGGCGGATACGATCGCACTCGGTCCGGGCAAGGTTGCGCTGCTCGAAGCCGTGCGCGAACACGGCTCGATTTCCGCCGCGGCGCGCAGTCTCAAGATGTCGTACCGGCGCGCATGGCTGCTGATGGATGAGCTGAACCGCTCGTTGAAGTCGCCGGCTACCGTCTCCGAGCATGGCGGTCAGAGCGGTGGCGGCAGTGTGCTGACGCCGGTCGGCGAAGAGATCATTCGCCTGTATCGCGACATCGAAAACCAGGCTTATACGGTCTGCTCCGAGCAGATCGCCGCATTGACGCGGTTTATCAAACGCTGAGATTGAGAACGACTGGACTGCGCTCAGCCGTGCCGCAGGCAGAATCGCGACGCAGGCGGCTGGCCCGTCGTGTCGCGCTCAGCCGTCCGCGTCAGCCATTCGACGAAACTCGCCACGCTAGCGGTACGCAACGGAAAGTACACAACCTGGTGACGCTCGCACACCCGCTTGAGCATGTTCATCGAATCGTGATCGATGCAATCGACTGGAAACACGACGTGATCCGCGCCCGGTAACGCCGCGGCCAGCAACCCCTTGCGATCCTCGACGCCGCCGTCGTGCACGGTCAGCACCGCCCCCGCCGTTTCGACGATGCGCCGGATCACCGCATTCGATCCCGGCCGGCCGCCCACATAGACAATGCGCTTGCCCTCCAGCCCCGTGAACTGCGGCCGGCCGGATGCGGCGGCATCGGTTGGTTCGGCGGCGCTGGCCTGCAGCGTGCGCTCCATTGCGTGGGCTTCGGCCTGCACGGTCTTGAGCAACGCGAGCGTTTCGTCGAGTGTGGCGCGCAATACGGTTACGCGCTCCTGCTCGTCGGCGGCGCGCTGTTCGGCGGCTTCGCGGCGGCTCGTATGCAGCGCGAGACGCGCATCGCGGGCGGCGAGCGCGTCGCGCAGCGTGGCGACTTCGGCTTCGCGCGCGGTGTCATCAGCGGGGCGCGGTTGACGCGCCTGTGTCTCTAGCTGAGCGATCTGCGCGGTCAGTTCGCGCGTCTGTGTGTCGTGCCGCGTGCTCATCTCGTGCAGACGACTCTGCTGACGCTCGACCTTGCTGCGTAGCTCGGCGTTCTCTTCCTCCAGCGCCACGAGCCGCCGGATGTCCGCGCGATTGGCGGCGCCGACCAGATGCGACAGCATGTGCAGTTCACCGAATGCCGACTGACGGATATCGAGCGTCGCCTGCGGATGCGTGATCAGCGCCCAATATGCAGGCGGAATATCGCCACTGGCGAGCGCCTCGTTCCATAGCGCCAGCACGGTCTGCGGATCGGTCGCCTTGTCGAAACGACGGATCGTCGTCGCATAGCGCTCGTCGAGCGCCTTGTGCAGCGCCTTGCCGCCTTCACCGCCTTCGATAGCCAGTTCGACGGCCGCGTGATGGATTTCGAGGTCGGTGGCGCGCTGCCGGTCCAGTGCCTTGAAACGCGGCACCAGCTTGCGCAGCTCGTGCGTGCTCAGGCACGTGCCGATCACCGAGCAATGCAGGTGCGAATCGAGCTCCGACAGCCGCGTACGGCGTTTCGGGGAATGAGTCTGGGAGCGGGAAGAAGGCGCGCAGCATGCGTCGCCGTGGCGCGGGTAGCTACCGGCGCTGTCGTTGAGCTGACCGAGGCCCGGCGTGCGGGCAAGACGAAACGGAGGAGCCTGCATGACGATCCCGAATCCGGTTCCGGTTGCAAGGACGAGGCCGGTTACAGCGGCGCAGACGCGTTCTTCATAAGCCGCACCGCCTCGGTCCCAGTTCCGCGAAATATACCACTGAATATATCGGTCCGCAGCCCGGGTAACCCGATGCGAGTACCATTACGGCCTTCCCCACGCGGATTCCGGAGACTGACTTGAGCCGCATCGACAATCCGTTGCATGACCAGGAGGTCGGCGTTGCCGACGCTACCCAAGACACCACGCGTATCGACGACACCCGTATTGGCGCCGTCCGTCCGCTGATTTCACCCGCCTTGCTGCTGGACGAACTCCCCGTCCCGGCAAGCTTGCAGACGCTCGTCGAGCACAGCCGCCGGGAGATTGCGGACGTGCTGAAAGGTCGCGACGACCGGCTGGTGGCCGTCGTCGGCCCGTGTTCGATCCACGATCACGACCAGGCGATCGACTACGCGCGACTGCTGAAAACCGCCGCCGACGAGTTGCGCGACGATCTGCTGATCGTCATGCGCGTGTACTTCGAAAAGCCGCGCACGACGGTCGGCTGGAAGGGTTACATCAACGACCCGCGTCTGGACGGCAGCTTCCGTATCAACGAAGGGCTGCGCGCGGCGCGGCAACTGCTGCTCGACGTCGGCACGCTCGGCCTGCCGACCGCCACCGAATTCCTCGACCTGCTGAGCCCGCAGTTCATCGCGGACCTGATCGCGTGGGGCGCGATCGGCGCGCGCACGACCGAAAGCCAGAGCCATCGGCAGCTGGCTTCGGGTCTGAGCTGCCCGATCGGCTTCAAGAACGGCACCGACGGCAGCATCCAGATCGCCGCGGATGCAATCGTCGCTGCACGCGCGAGCCATGCGTTCATGGGGATGACGAAAATGGGCATGGCGGCCATCTTCGAAACCCGCGGCAACGAAGACACACACGTCATTTTGCGCGGCGGCAAGAAAGGGCCGAACTACGATCGCGCGTCGGTTGAGGAAAGCTGTGCCGCGCTGCGTGCGCTCGGCTTGCCCGAACAGGTGATGGTGGATTGCTCGCATGCGAATTCGGGCAAGTCGCATCTGCGCCAGGTCGATGTCGCGCAGGACGTTGCGGCGCAATTGTCGGACGGCGATCGACGCATTATCGGTGTGATGATCGAAAGCCATCTCGAGGAAGGGCGGCAGGACTTGAAGCCCGATGTGCCGCTGCGGCGCGGTGTGTCGATTACCGATGCGTGCCTTGGCTGGGCGCAAACGGAACCGGTGCTGAATACGCTCGCGGCTGCGGTGCGGGCGCGGCGCAAGCGCTAGCGGTTACGCGCCAGGTTCGCTCCGGAGTGTTTAAGCCAGCCGGAGCGAGCGCGAATCACAAACCTTGCAGAAACGGCAGCACGCGCTCGAGCAGCACTTCGGGCGCTTCCTCAGGGATGTAATGGCCGCACGGCAGCGCAGCGCCGCTGACGTCGCGGCTCCAGCGCCGCCATTCGGCGAGCGGATCGAAACATTGCCCGACCACGCCATCGGCGCCCCATAGCGCGACGAACGGGCACTCGATCTCCCGGCCCGCGGCAAGATCGGCGCGATCGTGTTCGAGATCGATCCCAATCGACGCACGATAGTCCTCGCAGATGCCGTGCGCGGTCGCCGGATCTTGCAGGCACCGCAGATACTCGGCATACGCCTCGCCCGTGAACGGCTTGAGGCCCGCACTGCGCGCACCGATGGTCTGCTTCAGATAGAGATCGGCATCAGCGCGGATCAGCGTTTCGGGAAACGGCGCGGGGCGCACGAGGAAAAACCAGTGCCAGTAGGCACGCGCAAATTCCAGCGAAGTCTGCTCGTACATCGCTAACGTCGGTGCAACGTCGAGCGTGACGAGCCGCTCGACGGTATGCGGGTGATCGAGCGCCATCCGCGCCGCAACGCGCCCGCCGCGATCGTGACCGATCACCGCGAAGCTGTCGAAACCGAGCGAGCGCATCAGATCGACCTGATCCTGCGCCATGCGTCGCTTCGAATAATTACTGTGATCGGACAGACCGGGCGGTTTGCTACTGTCGCCGTAGCCGCGCAGATCAGCGGCAATGACGGTGAACTGCTTCGCGAGCGTCGGTGCGACCTTGTGCCAGATCGCGTGCGTTTGCGGATGACCGTGCAACAGCAACAACGCGGGCCCATGACCACCGCGCACCGCGCGAATCGTGATGCCGTCGACTTCGACGGCCACCGGTTGAAAATCGTTGAACATTGCTGACTCCTTTGCCCCTAGTCTAATTGCTTCCTTTCAGGTTATGGTTTCGATGAAAGCAAACCGTTGTTACCCGGGGAGAAACAATGGACGGCGTGTCGGATCTGGCTTTCTTCGAACTCGTGATGCGCCAGGGCAGCCTTACCGCCGCGGCCCGCGAACTCGGTGTCACCACACCGTCGGTGAGCAAGCGGCTTGCGCAGATCGAACGCCGGCTCGGCGTGCGTCTGCTGAACCGCACGACGCGCAACATCAGCCTGACCACCGAAGGCGATCTTTATCTGACCAACGGGTCGCGCATCCTCTCCGAGCTGGCCGAACTTGAACAGCTTGTCACGAGTAGCCGCGCGGAGCCGTCGGGGTTGCTGCGGGTCAATGCCTCGTTCGGCTTTGGGCGCGCGCATATCGCGCCGGCTATTTCCGCTTTCGTCGAACGCTATCCGACGATGGAAATCCAGTTGCACCTGACCGACCGGCCCGTGAGCTTGCAGGAACAGGCATTCGACATCGGCATCCGCTTCGGTGATGTGCCCGACGCGCGAATCAATGCACGGCTGCTCGTAGAAAACCGGCGTCTGGTGTGTGCATCGCCGGCGTATCTGAAACGATGCGGGACACCCAAAGCGCCGCGCGATCTCGCGCACCACGACTGCATCGTGCTGCGCGAAAACGACTCGGCATACGGCAACTGGCATTTTCTGCGTGGGAAGAAATCGGAGATCGTCAAGGTGCGTGGCGCGCTAAGCAGCAACGACGGGAGTGCTGTATTGCGCTGGGCGCTTGAAGGTCGTGGGGTCGTGGTGCGTTCGGAGTGGGAGATTGGCGATGCGCTACGCGACGGTACGCTCGAATTGCTGCTTGGCGAATGGGCGCTGCCGAATGCCGATATTTATGCGGTGTATCTGGAGCGACATCGGTTGTCGCCTAAGCTGCGGACGTTTATCGATTTTCTTGGTACGCGGCTTAAGGAGAGTGTCGGGGCAAAGGCGTGATTGCAATAGCCACGCCTTCGACCGCGGCAGGATCGGCAACCGAAACTAGTCTTCGCCGACGAGCTGGAACGATCCCTCCATCACGCTGACGCATTTGCCGCCGACGCGAACCCTTGCATGACCATCCTGCGTGTCGACTGTCGCTAACAGGATGCTTGGGCGCCCCATGTCGACGCCTTGGGCGACGCGCAACGACAGTTCCTTTGAACCCCGAACCTCAGCGATGAGCGCGGCAGTGGCTGCGGTCGCGCTGCCTGTGGCGGGATCTTCTGTCATACGCGGCGTGAACATCCGTGCCTCCAAATCGCAGTCGGCTCCGACTCTGGTGTGATCGATGTCGCGTGTATAGGCGTAGATGGACACGGCGCCGTCGATCGGCAGCAAGCTCTTGAACTCGACGAGATTCGGCACACACCGCCGTAGTGCATCGCGTGAGGCAAGTTCAACGACGAGGAATGGAAGACCAACCGAAGCGACCTGTGGAGAATGCGCGTCGGTTTGAATATCTTCGGGGGCGAGTGAGAGACACGCGGCCACCCGGCTTGCGGACACGTGTGACAGTCGGGCTAACGGTTCTGGCGCAGTGAGTTCCGCGCCAACCACCACCGCTCCCTCTTTCAACTGATTGACGGGAACGAGACCGGCTAACTCCTCGAAGACGAGCAGATCCGGCAACGGGTTCCGGTTGGATGCCGCCTTTTCGGCAAGCACAAATGCCGTGCCGATGTTCGGGTGTCCCGCGAACGGTATCTCGCGGCTCGGCGTAAAAATTCTGACCCAGGCCGTGTGGGCGGCATCGCGGGGAGGCAATACGAACGTCGTTTCGGAGTAGGCAAACTCGTTCGCGATTGCCTGCATTTGACTGGTCGACAAGCCGGCAGCATCAAGGACGATCGCTACCGGGTTGCCTTTGAATTTTTCGTCAGTGAAGACGTCGGCGGTGATGTAGCGGCGGTTCATTGGGCTCCTTGCTCGATCGACGGTTCTCTAATGGTGTGGATCATTATCGCTATGGGTTGCGGCTGGGACAGATACAGTTCTGTAGTGGCGGGCCGGGCCAATGCGTCGAATGATCGGCTAGCCGGACGAATTCTCCGACGTGCACAACCTTCTCGGGAAACGGACAAGGAATTCGTTTCTGCATGTTTGCTTCTGTGAAGGTTCGCTTTCCAGATCTTCGTGACCTGAGGGCCTAAAGCCAATCAAATACCAGGCCTCATTGTTATCGAAAATGACTGGGGAGCCTTGCCGTTTTCATCCAGCGGCATCGGATCAGACTGGCTGACCGCTCTGAGGGCTGCGCTGTCCCAGCGTCCGTCACCGCTTGAGCGAACAATTTTCACCGACTCGAGTTTGCCCGAAGACGTGCAATGCACTTCGATCACCGTTTCGCCATGAACAGCCGTTCCATCCCAGACGATGTTTGGACGCACGCGTAGTTGAACCCTCGCCGCATAATCGGACACCGTTGACGTGGCAGTCGGTCGAGTTGCTGCCAGAGGTGACGGATTGACACCGTTCGCCATAGGAGTCGCCTGGCGGACGCTGCTTGCTGCAACTGGATTGCCCGCAGTGACCGTGGCATCCTGCCTGGTCTGAATTGCATCGGCTCCCGGCTGCGGGGCATGGAAAACGAGGTCTGGTTTAACGTGTACGGGGTCTACCGCATCTGCGTGGCAAAGCATGTTGCGCAACTGCTCTGGTGTCGGTGAAGCTAACGCAGGCCCGCTAATGGAATAGGACGACTGGTTTTCAGAATTAACAACATTCTTTTTTCCGTTGATGGTGACCGTACTGTTCCCCCTACCGGAATGAAAGAACCATCGCATCTCCCCACTAGCGGCAGGCTCAACCAGAATCCCGAACGTATCGCCGTCACCGGCGAGTGTTTGATAGACGGCATCGCCACGCGGCGAAACGCCAGGCGTCAGAATGCGCCCCTGCAGGCCCGCGTTGGTCGCTGTTCCAACTGCCGGCCTATAGCATCCACTGCCAACGGATATCGGGCCTTCGCCGTCTTGTTCAAAGGCCGCGATGCGACCATCGCGATCGATCTCGATGTAGCCATTGGTCGGCGTCCGGACGCCGTTGATCGTGACTGTGTGCGCCGAACTGTAGAGACCGGCGAATGAGGAAACATCGCTTGCGCAATGACCTGTAGGAACGTATCCGGCAAGCCCCAGCGCGAGCAATGAGATGACGGATATGTATCTGGATTTCATAGATCAAGACCCGGGAAATTTTCGATAAACCAACGTGGCAATTCAACTTGCACGGTCTCCTTCAAAGGTGACCTGCGCTTCGATCACCTTCCAGAAAACATCGCGACGATGCGTGCCACACTCTATAACTGCACCCAAGGCAGCAAAGAATACGAATCGTGTGATCTGCAGATAGTCCGCTCATTCTCTCCAAGCGCGGCCTTCGTCAATGCGCGTTTCGCCAACATCGAAAGAGCGCGCTGCGTTGAATCTGGTTTTCAGTCTTTGGAGCACAGCTCAATCGGTATTCAATTGTCTTCCAATCCACGCCTCAAAATCCTCAAACATCGACTGAGTCGACACCGCATTCGTCGCAACACATTGCTTTCCATGAACAACAGAGATGCGTGCATCAAGTTCGTTAGCTGACGACGCCTGACCTCGCAAGTCGAACTCACGCATCGCCTGCTCCGCAAGACGCCATGCATCGGTCGAAGTGCGATTGCATTCCGCAGCTAGATAATCCGCTGACAGCGATTCCCCAGTCAGACTGACAAGCGCATCATCAAGCGTAATGCTGTTGCCTGCCTTCCAGCAGTGTTCCGCTAACAGCGCGCCCACAGCCGGGTTGTCCACGATATATCCAAACCTGCGCGTCATATGGGCACGCATTTGCGCCGCCGCCATCTTGGCTAGCAAATAGCCGTGATAGTAGACCGCAATGTCGTGAAACACGAGGTGGGGCATCGCAAGAACATAGTCCGTATGATCCGCGACGCCGAGGATATCGTTGGTGATCGCACAAGCAACAGCAATGACCCGCTCGGGCGTGCGCTCCTCATCGCTCATGCGATACAACGCTGCCTCGAGATAGGTTGGAATCAGATCGCGACGCTCCGTATGTGCAAGCGCCGCCTGCTGCGTCTCCAGCCGCGCTTGAATCATCGAGTCAGGCATTGAGTTTCCGTCGCGATCCGTCGCATAGCGTTTTAACCAGCATGGATCGGCGGGCAACGCGTCGAAGAATTTAGCCTGCGTCTCGAGAAAGGCCGGCGTAGTCGGAGCAAACTCCTGCGCGAAACACGGCGAGTTGCCGGCAACGTTCGCGAGATGCGCAGCGTGCCCTGCCTCATGGAAGAGCACCTTGACACCCTGCAATCCCGCACCCGGCTGTGCCGGGCGTGCAGTCGACGTGAAGCGTATGTCCGCCGGCATCCAGCCTGACGCGTCATCGACATAGCTGGGTCCGGGTACCACGCAAAATCCCGTTGGAAACTTGCCTGGCCGGTCGAGCATATCGATCTCGATGCGCGCGCCCCGATACGACACACCCATCCGTCGGAACGACTCTGCCCAACGCTCGAGCGCCTTGGCAAACGGGAAATACTGATCGTCGCCGCCTGCCATCTGACCGCGGAGCCGGTACATAAGATTGTGTGGCAACAGCGCGTGCGGTCCATGTTGTTGTACGAGCCGCCGCTGCGATTCGCGATGCGACTCGCGCGTCATTTTCTCGAACTGATCGAAGACCGCGAATAGTTGCTTTGACGTTATGCCGCTACGCGCGTGCAAACGGTATTCAAAGAAGTCGTCGAAACCCAGCTCTCGGGCAAGCGCGTTGCGCTTCGACACAATGTCAAGGAAGCCGCTTTCAAGCACCCAGCGTTCGAGACCATGCAGCGCCTCGTGTGAGCTCTTGCGCGCGTCCTCGTCGTGATTCGTCGCCAGGTTGGTACGAAGCGCGGCGGGAGATGCCGATACGCGCGCACCTGATCCATCGATATGTTTTAGCTCATAGGTCTGCCGCCGTGCATACAGGTCGGCATCCAGTTCGGTCAATTCCTTCAGTAAAGCTTCCGCATGCTGGCTCCCCGTCGCGTTGCTTTCGAAAACGCGAACCCAACCTTTCAATCCGTTAATCAACGCATCATCGGACGATGGCGATGCGCTAGCGCCGAGCGTAGCAAGATGATGCTTGCACTGAGCGAGGCGCGACGCGTCGCCGGTAAACAGCTTGCGCTCCAGTGACGCAGCCGCAAGCCCCGCATGATCATCGCTCTGCCCCGTGTGAGTTAACCAGTACAGTTCGCCTTCCCTGCGATGGATGGTCAGATAGTCTTGATTGAGGTTGTCGAAGAACGACTGCGCGGAATTCACGGCGATAGACTCTCGGAGGTGTGCATTGTTTTTTGATTTTCGGAGCACTCGTCCTGACGCTCCACGCGTCTGTCGATTGTCGGCGATTCATGCCGTGACGTCGAATGACATGTTCAATGCGCCGAAAAAATCTGTGACAATGACCTCGTCTTCGACGAAGAAAATACCATGCACCTTGATCTGACAGACCACCCCGATGTCGACGACGAGGCTTTCGTCATCGAGCAAACCCGAACGTATAACAGACGCTTCACTCCACGTGACGTACAACCGCTTTGCGTGTTCGTCCGGGACGACGACGGCAAGATCATAGGCGGACTGACCGCCAAAACCTACTGGCAGTATCTGGACATTTCGTTCCTGTGGGTCGATGAACAACATCGAAAGTCCGGCCATGCAACGGCATTGATGTCCGCTGCTGAGACGGAAGCAAAGCGGCGTGGCTGCAAGCATGCGATCGTCGATACTCTCAGCTTTCAAGCGCCCGAGCTTTATCGAAAGCTCGGTTACGCCGAGTGGGGGCGTCTCACTGAAATGGCGGGGGAGTATGAGCGCTATTTCTTTCGTAAGCGGCTTTGATCGATATCGATCAACCACACTTCCATCCACACGAATGTCGTCAACAAACGACAGCGCATCAGTTGACAACGCACGCAATCACATCGAAACTGCTCGAATGTTGACACCAATCGCCTCCTCCTTCGCCAAGTACAACCGCATGGGCGCCCGTCTGGGCGTGCCACTGGAGGCCTGCTTGCGTTAGATTTGCAGCATTGGAGTCAACGGGCCTCGCCGGGAATACGGACGAGGCCTTTTGTTTTTATGGCGTCTCCGTTACCGGCATCACTGCATCACCAACGGAGATGAAAAATGGAAAACAGCAAGTCGTCACACGACCACACCAACCACTTGAATGAGGCGATCTACCCGACCAAAGGTCCGGCGCGGTCGACAGGTTGGGAAGCCGAACAGCACCACGCCAGCGGAAGGAACGCAGTACACCTCCCGCTCACGAGGATCTTTCAACCTTACGAATACTGGCAGCACACAGCGCGTGACGAAGCGGAGAACGACGCATATGTATCGTCGGCCTCCGAGCCCGATCCGCCGAAGAGTGGCTGGCCCACGGCCCCTCCCGTAGCCATCGCTAGCTGGTTACGGGGCTGGGCAATACGCGGGCTCGTTTATTTTCGTGTGCTTTAAGCATGTCGTAAGCAAACCGCTTTAAGGAGCGGACACGCTGGAAGAGCGCCTGATTCGTCAGGCGCTCTTCTGCTTCTAGTCATGCACAAAACGCTGGCCCTTTAGCAAGCGACAACCAACGAGAGCACTCGCGGTTTAACGCACCACACCCGCAACCTCGACGTCAGCCTTCAAGAAATCGACAAAGGCACGCAACGGCGCAGGCAGATGACGACGTCCCGGATAGTAGAGAAACGGCCCCGAAAATCGCTGCCACCAGGGCTCCAGAATCGGCTCAAGCGCGCCGCTATCCAGATGCGGACGCAACATGTCCTCAAACAGGTGGATCACACCGACGCCGGCAACAGCCGCACTGATCGCAAGATCGACTGCTGCACCCGGTCTGACGAGCAGCGGACCCGTAGGATCCAGCCGTACCACTTCGCCGTTCTGTTCGAAATCCCAGGTTGGCTTCGCGCCGCCCGCAAACTGGCCGCGCAAACATGCATGCGCAAGCAGTTCGCCCGGATGATCTGGTCTTCCGTTCGCATCCAGATAAGACGGCGCCGCCGCCGTAGCAAAGCGCTGCACGCGCGGCCCGATCGGAACCGCAATCATGTCCTGCTCGAGTCGTTCGTCGTAACGAATGCCCGCATCGCAACCAATCGACAGCACATCGACAAATCCATCCTCAACCACGACTTCCACGCGAATGTCCGGATAGGTTTTCAGAAACGCGGCAATGACGGATGGCAACACGATGCGCGCGGCGCTCGATGGCACGTTGAGTTTGAGCGTCCCACTCGGTTTGTCCCGGAACGTATTCAGGACATCGAGCGCCGCTTCCATCTCGCTGAATAGCGGAGTCAGTCTTTCGATGAGACGCAATCCCGCTTCCGTCGGAACCACACTTCGTGTGGTCCGGTTGAGCAACCGCAAACCGAGCTTCGATTCGAGGCGACGCACCGCAATGCTGAGGCTCGACGCGGAGACACCGCCAGTTCGGGCGGCATCGCGAAAGCCACCCGCGCGAGCAACCGAAACGAACGCGGCAAGATCGTTGAACTCCATGGCTATTGTTCACTTTTTTGAACGACCCGTTCAATCTAGATCGGATTATCAAACAACGCAAGCCTGCCCATACTCCGGCTCAACACTTACCAAGGAGTAGCGCCATGTCGAAGTTCATCCCCAACAACACATTCCAGTTCGCCGGTCGCTCCGTGTCCCGCGTCGGCTACGGTGCCATGCAGCTCGCCGGCCCCGGCGTATTCGGCCCGCCGAAGGACCGCGACGCAGCCGTCGCCGTGCTGCGCGAAGCGATCGCGCTCGGTGTCGATCACATCGATACGAGCGACTTCTACGGGCCGCACGTCACCAATCAGATCATTCGCGAAGCGCTCCATCCCTACCGGGACGATCTGCTGATCGTCACCAAGATCGGCGCGCGCCGCGGCGAAGACGCCGCGTGGATTCCGGCGCAGGAGCCGGAAGAGATCGCGCGCGGCGTTCACGACAATCTGCGCAATCTCGGCCTCGACGCGCTCGACGTCGTCAATCTGCGGATCATGGGCAACGTCCACGCGCCTGCGGAAGGCTCGATTGAAAAACAGGTCACCGCGCTTGCCGAACTGCAGCGCAAAGGACTCGTTCGTCACATCGGTCTGAGCAACGCAACGTCGACTCAGGTCGCCGAAGCGCAACGCATTGTCGAGATTGTTTGCGTTCAGAACCAGTACAACCTGGTTCAACGCGACGATGACGCGCTGGTCGATGAACTGGCTGCCAAAGGCATCGCTTATGTGCCGTTCTTCCCACTTGGTGGGTTCTCACCGATACAGTCGTCGGCACTGTCGAAGATTGCCCAGACGATCGGTGCGACGCCGATGCAGGTTGCGCTCGCGTGGCTTCTTTATCGTGCACCGAACATCTTGCTGATCCCGGGGACGTCATCGGTTGGGCATCTGCGTGAAAACATGCAGGCAGCGCAGTGCGCGCTGACGGACGAGGTTCTCGCCGAGCTGGATGCGATCGGTCGAGACAACACTGCGCATTGATCGGAGAAGGCTTAACGGGAGATCAGCGCTGCCTGAACAATTGCGTCCGTACGCAATTGCAATCAGGGTACAAAGCGTAAATCTCCCCATAGAAATTCTTCGTCATATTCGCCGATATGGTGCGCGTTTTTACGCGAGTTATGTAACCGCCTCCATACTGAATTTGTCTCACCCCCGATGCAAAAGGAAGCAGCAAGTCGACCTTGATTTTCGTTATTTCATAAGACAATATACCCAGCGCTACGACACAGTCGGCGACGGGGGAAAACGAAATGGCCCTTGAAATACAAAGTCAAAACGTCGTGATGAACGGCGGCTCCACGACATTCACTTTCGACAATTCTTTTACTCAATTTCTCGCGGGTGTCGCCTCGTTCCAGTTGTCATACGGAAGCGACGACCACCACGTCGAACAAATGAGTATCCAACTGACGACGAACTGGCCAGGCGGCGCACAGGTGAACGTGGGGGCCAACGTCGTGTTGCAGGACGCGTCGGGCCACAACATCGATCTCAGCTCGTCGTATGTCACGGTCACAGTCATCGCATGGGCGGGTGGCTCATCGAACCAGATCGTGCTGAGTTCGCCGGTTACGGTGGGAAACGGTCAGCAGAGTAACGGAATCACGCTGCCTAACGGGAACAATATCTTGCAGTCCGTCCTTGACGGGTTCTTCCTGAGCTACGGCACCACGGATCATCACGTCAACCTGGTTGAAGCCTCGGTCAGTGCGTCGCAATCGAGCAATGTCGGCTACATCGCCGTCACTGCGGGCATGAACGATGCATCAGGCAACCAGGCTGTTAACCCGACCGCGACCGGATCGTTGATCGCTACATCGATGTCCGCCCCCGGCTTCGTCATTGTTCCGTATCAAGCGCAGTCATCGTCGAACGAGCCGGTTATTCAAATGGGTACGCCGATCAGCGCCGCGGTCAGCTTCCTGACCGGTTTCCAGGTGCAATATCCCGACTCCGACGACCACCACGTTAAGGCAATCGGTGCGGGCAACAACAGAACCTGGGTCGACCCGAGCAGTTCGAGTTACGCGCAGACGAACGGCGTCTGGGCATGGATGTATGACGATTCAGGTAACAATCAGGACAACAGCAATAGCTACGCCTCCATCGTCGTGATCGGCATTCAGGCCTGAAGCAGAACCCGAAGAAGAAACACCCCTGCTCGAGCTGTCACATCGAAGGAGCCCATCATGGCTGCGGATTCCGACAATTCGCAGATCCCCGCTATTCGCTCGTTTCAGTTCGATTCAAGTAGCGTCGGGGACCTGCGCAGCAGCGTCAATCTGTTTCGTGGCGACATCAATTTCACGCAGACCTTGCTGTCGATGCCCGGACGCCGCACCGGCGACAACCTCGATCTGAGCATCGCGCTGCTGTATCAGAGCAATGTCCTTCAGGATGCCACCACCTGGAACCTTGACGCGCCGACCAGCACACTCGGCCTCGGGTGGAGCATGCCGATACCGACGATCGTGCTCAACGATACGGGTTCCCTCGTCGCTGCCACGCGTAGCTACAGCTACGTCAGCCAGAGCATCTCCACCGATCTCGCACGCGAGCCCGACAATCCGTTTGTCCTCTCGCTGGACGGCTCGCTAGCGGCGTTGCTCGGCAACGGTGACGCGGTCCCGGCCGCGATCGTCGCGGCATTCGGTGCACTCGGCCTGCCATTGTCGGCAAACACACTCGTCACGCTTACGGGTTCATCGGCATGGCTGCTGGCCGACGGCGACAACCAGCAGCTATTCAATCTCGCGCTCAACGGCGACGATCTCGATGTGTTCGACGGTGGAGAGTCGTACCAGCTCGTCAACTATCAGTTCTGGAAGATCCTTTACTATCCCTGCTACGAGCGCTGGGTCATCGTCAACAATGGCGGCTTGAGGCAGTCGTTTGGCGGCGTGACGGCAAATACGCAACAGGGCTACGCAACCGCGGCAGGCAACAGTGTCGAGTGGGGGGTGCGCTGGTCGTCGGGCACCGACTCATCGGGTGCACCTGTTGCGCTGTGGCAGGGTGACAGCGCGCGAACCGAAGGACAGGTCCAGTACGCGTGCGCCTGGCACCTTTGCCAGGTCACCAATGTATGGGGCGACTCGGTCAGCTATCGCTACAACGACTGGCCGCGATTGTCCGATGGTTTGCTACCGACCGTCGAACAGCGCGTCGGCCCCGACGGCTTGCCCTATACGAAAGCGTGTTACCTGACCGGCATGACTGACGTATTCGGGCGAACCGTCCAGCTCACTTACGACGACAAGGAATGGAGCAACGCCACGCCGGAGAGCCCGCGCGAATATGCAGACCCGCACAAGGCCGTGCCGAACACCAACGCGAACGCTTACCAGGACCAGTACGAAACGCTGTACCTGCAAGGCGTCACCGTCCTGGACACGAGCGGCGCAACGCTGTTCAGCTTTACCCTGGCGTACCAACCCTCCAGTCCGGCGGGCGGCGCGGGTAGTCCCGTTGCCAATGTGACGTCTTCGCAAGGCGAATTGTTCGGCGACACCTGCAAACGTTTTCTCACCGGCATCACACTCACCAATGCGAGCGGCGACAGTCTTCCCGGGCTCGCGTTCGACTACTACTTCGACGCGACCGGGGACGGTGCGAGCCCGGGTGCGCTCAAATCCATCACGTACAGCCAGGGTGCGATAGCAACGTACAGTTACACGAAGCAATCGCTCGATATCTGCAATCGCTCGTACACAGTTTCGCCGCCTTCAGGCGGAACATTCACCGGCGCCACACCTCGCGTGTTTTTCGGCGATGGCTATGCCGTGGTCACGTGGTACTCGCCGGCGAACGGCGCGTTGTCACTGCAGGTATACAGCTGGCTCGGCAACTGGCAACTGTGGCAACCCACCAGCGACAGCGTGATCTACAGCAACGCGGGCGCCGGGCTCACGCTGGACACGCTCGATGTGATCGCATGCGAAGATTTCTTCGCGCTTTCGTTCGTGCCGGGCGACGGCCAGAACAACACCACCGTGTATGTCTTTCAGAAAGACAATGCACGTCCTTCGCAGTGGGTAGCGGCAACCATCAATGGCACGCAGACCGGTCTGAACACACCGAGCCTTACCTACTCCGGAGCCAGCGGCAGCGTGGCACTGGAAGGCGGCAGCACGTTCCTGATCGCCGCCACCACGAACGCCGTGAACGGATCGACGTCCTATGATCGCGTGACCTGGCGCTGGAGCGATGCGGCCTGGACGTGCGAAAGTTGTCCGCCGCAGCCGCAGCAACTGACGGTAACTGCCTGCAACGAGTACTACCTGCTACTCGATCTACAGGGCAACATCTCGATCTTTGCACTCGACGCCTGTCTCAACTGGAACGCCGCAGCGACGCTACAGATACCGAACTTTTCCGCATCCGATCCGAGCGATATTGCACTGACACCCTCCGACTCTCTGGTGCTTGTCAGCAGTCTGACTTTTGCGGGCGCAACGGAGATCTCCTACACGCTGGCCATCGTCCAATGGGATGAGTTGTATCGCCCATTGCTGCCCGTACCGTCGTTCGACTTTACCGACGTGATGGACAGCAACTTCCCGATTAGCTGGATTCCCAGCGTGGTCGGCAATGAGCTCGTCGCCGTCTCCGGGCATGTGCTGCGCTTCAATGGCGCCACGTGGCTCGAGAATGACAGCCTGAACGTGTCATATGCTCCATCTGGCCTGCAGCAGCGCTATACGTATGGACCGGATTACGTTGCCCAGATTCTTGCGTACCCGAACGGTGGAGGCGACCCAGCGGCACAGGTACTGTCATTCGATCCGGACACCGATTGCACGACGTGGACACGTGCACCGGTCACACCCACGCAGACCTTGACGAATCCGACGACGTTTTATGCCACTGCCAACTGGCCTTCGAGCGGCGGTACAGACTGGCTGACACTCGGACAGTATCTGTACTACCGGAACACAGCGTGCAGTTGGGACAACGTCATGCAACGCAATCCGCGCGCCGATGTTCAGGCGCTCGTTAATCAGGTGCTTGATGGCGACGGTGTTTATGTCCTGAACTCGGAAGCGGTGATCGACGAAGCGCCTGATTTTCTCGCGTATTACGTCTTCGATTCCGCAGCCGATAGCAGCGATCAGGTTGCGGCCACCATGCTGCGCAACGGTCGGGTATCGGTCAAAGCACAACCGTTTGCCGGACAGCGCATCTATACGAGCGAAGAGGGTGACACCGGTGCAGGAACCAGTCCCGGCGGAATGAACATGTTCGTCGCCTATCCAGGCGCAGACGGAGATTTCGACAACGCCTCGCAAATCATCCTGCACGCCTATGCGGGCGACGCTGTCGAAGGCAATCTGATTCACTACGCCGTCACAGGTCTCGCCGTCGACAACGGCCTCGGACAAACCAGCGCATACAGCTTCGTACCGGATGCGCATTCTGCAGCGTGCGATCCGACCGGCGAGGTCTTCAAGTACTACGAGTCGACCGTCTACCCCGGTACCAGTGATCCATCTCAACCGGCGTTTGGCTGGACGGTGAACCGGTATCTGAACGGCTTGAAGGTGCTCGACGGTGCCGACTTCTACAACATGCTCGACGGGCAGTTGCATCAGCAACAAACCTATGACGCGAGCGGCAATCTGCTCGCCCAGTCGACCACCAAATGGCAAGTCTATCCGGCCCGCGCGTCCTCCGCGGACGATCCACAGGCACCGGTTTTGAACCTGAATGGCGGCTTCCTGTGCCAGACCGCTCAGACCAGCATCGAGGATGGTGTGACAAGCACGCAGCACTCGCGCTATGTCGACAATGGATTTTCCGCACCGTTCTCGGGCCAGGTCGTATCGAGCCGTAGCACGACATATGGCGGCACAGGTCAGCTCGAAACGTTCACGGCCGACACACTCTTCGCCTATCAGGTCGATGAGACCAACGTGTCGGCGGCCATGCTCGCAACGCATCGTTTGAGCGACGTTGCGCAAGCCGTCACGTACTGGGAACGCGAAGGCGGTAGCCGCGTGGTCTCGCAAGCCACGGCGAGCACGTTCGCGAGCTTTGCCTCTGCGTACGGCGGCGATGTACAGGTACCGTCCAAGTCCGGTAATTTCGTATGGGACGGCACCGGTCACGTGCCGTTTCCATTCGGGGACTACCAGACCGGCGAGATACCCAAAGGCTGGCTGCCGTCGAATTTCGTGCTCGCCTACACGCCATACGGTCAACCTGCGCAGACGCGGGATCCGACCGGCGTCGTGCAATCGACGCAGTACAGCATCGGCTCGACGTTTGCGATTGCGCTGTTCACCAACGCGTCGCTGGCGGATGGCGAATGTGCGTATCTGGGCTTCGAAAGTTACGAGTCGACTAACGGCTGGAGCATCAACGGCTGCACGCCGGTGAGCGACGATGCGCATACTGGTACGGCCAGCCTGAGTCTTGGCGCCGCAGGGGAGGGATCGCTATCGGTTGGAATCACGCCGCCGAACATCGATACGACCTATCTGCTTGGCTTCTGGTACAAGACGCCGTCCGGCTTCACACCGACTACTGGCACCGGCTTCAGCGTGACAGTCACCGTCGATGGCGTCGCGGGCGCGCCGCTAAGTGCGGCATTCTCCGACACAGACGGCATATGGACCTACCAGACGCTCGGCATTCCGATCAAGGCCGGACAGCAGAGCGTCGCGTTGAATGTCGCGGCGGCCAACAACAGTAGCGATGCCGTACTGCTCGACGACATCTTCGTCACGCCATTACTCGGCAAGATGTCGGCGCGCATCTACGATCCGTCGTATCGCCTGCTCACCGCAACGGTCGACGCGTCGGGCACCACGATGCGCCGTCTTTACAACGGGTTCCAGCGTCTGACAGCAACGACCGGCGCAGACGAGCAGGTAAAGACGATGTCGGTAGCGTTTCTGTCGCGTGAAGGAAATGCCAGCAATACCTTTGACGCCGGCGCACCGAATGCGGATCTGTCGCTAAGCCCCGCGGACGGTGGCGTACTCGAAACGTTTCTGAATGGCGACCAATGGCAACAGCACTGGTCGGCGAGCAACTATCCTGGCAACTGGAACCGCACGGGCGGCACACTGCAACACACCGCCACGACTTCCGATACGCTGAGCTGGCAAGGCGGCAATAGCGGTCATGTCGGCGACGCGACGAGCACCGCGCTCTACTTCGATCTGGTGACCAACGGCACGCTTGCCGGGCCGCTCGGTATCACGTTCGGTTCCGGGTACACGATCGCCTTCGATCCTTCCAGTGGGTTCTCATTCGCCGCGCCAGATGGCAGCACCGTGCAAAGCCCGCTTGGCACGCCACCCAACGTGCCTGCGCAATGGCTGCTCGTCATGGGCAACAGCAACGTGCTGTTCTTCGGCGATGGGCAACTGCTGTTCAGTGCATCGCTTGCTTGCGGCAAACTCAGTGTCGTTTCGCTGTCGACCGGCCCCAATACATTTGCGCTGTCGAATCTGGCGATGCTGGCCGGCCCACGCATGAGTGTGGGCTTCCGCGACGCCTCCGGACAGAAGTGCCAGACGCACCAATGGCTCGGCAGCGATGCGGTCATCTCCGCTGTGATCTCCGACGCAATCGGGCGCACGGTGGCCATTACGCGGCTTGCGCCGGCGAGCTTCGGCAGCGGTGCGACGCTGCCGCTCCTGAGCTTCCATGCTGGCTTCGTCGACGTGAATGCTTTCCTCGCATCGATGCAGGACAGTTGGGTCATGACAGGCGATATCGCCGATTACTACGCCGGGCAAAGCGACGGTCCCGTTAGCCGCTCCAACGACGAAGGCTATCCCTACTACGGTTACCGCTTCGAAGCATCGCCCCGCAAGCGCCGCCTCGAACAGGGTGTGCCCGGTAAAGACTATGCGGTGCACGATGTGCAGGAAACCACACCGGCAACGCGTCAGACGACGCAGATCGGTTTTGGCGCGAACACCAGCGATGCATTCGGGTTACCCGAAAACTACGCCACGCAAACGGTGACCAGCCCCGTTAAAAACCAGTTGATGTCCCTGCGCGACACAAAGGGACGCAATGTCGCTGCGAGCATCAGTGACGAAACGGGTGCTGTCTCAGGACAGAGTCTCGCCAGTGTGGATTTCACTGCATCGTCGAGCAACACGTCGATCAGCGAACCCAACAGCTTCACGACCTCGCCGCAATCGGACTCCTCCGCTTTTGCGTCTCAACTACAGCGCGATGGCGCGGGTAGAACCACGCAGATCACCGATCCGAACAGCGGTTTGACGTCGATCATTTGCGATGCCGCGTGCCGGCTACGCTTTGTACAACCGTCACTCGATCCAAACGATGTCGGCTTCATCTACTACCGGTACGACGCGCTCGGCCGCACAGTCGAGGAAGGCACCGTCGCGCAAACGTGGGACGTGACCACCCTGCAGAAAAAAGCCAATGACGCGTCATGGCCACATGGCGACGTACCGTTTACTGTCGTTCGCAGCTACCACTACGACGGCGACGGCAATGACCCGACGCAAATCGGTCGCAAGACCGTTGCATTGACGTTCAATCAGGCACCAGCGAATGTCAGTGGCGCACAGCCGGTTACGGTCCACGAACGGTTCACATACGACTTCGACGGCCGCGTGATTGCTGTCACGCTCGCCGTGGACGGACAACCGTCGGCGAGCGGCACGATAGCGTATGCGTACAACAATCTCGACCAGGTACTGCAGATCACCTATCCGGCCTCGTCGCCGCTGCGCAATGCGTTCTATGGCTACGATGCTGCCGCCCGGGTCGTGAGCATAGGTTCGTCGATCACGACGCCAACGGACATCGCGTCGTACACGTACACAGCAGATGGTGATGTCGAACTGGAGGTCCGCAATAACGGCGCACTAACAGGTGCATTCGAATACGCATCGCCGGGATGGCCGGCCTCGCAAAGCGTCACCGTGCAAGGCGCGAGTGACGCTGCATTTACGCTCGGCTATGAGTACTTCGCGAATGGCTATCCACAAAGCCGTACTCTAGCGCTGGCGTTCGACACGCCACAAACGACGCAAACCACCTACACATACGACGCCCAGGGACGTGTCGTCGCAGCACTCGTCGGCGACTCGTCTATCGGCAGCGAGCAGATCGACCAGTACGATGCGAACGGCAATATCTGGTCGTTAACGCAGGACGGTAGTGCGGCTTATGCGTTCGAGAATACCGCCGGTACCGATCAATTGAGCACGCTTACTGTCGACGGCGGAACACCCACTTCGTTTGTCTATAACGCACGCGGCAATCTGATCAACACCGGTAGCGAAAGCATCGACTACGATCCCGCGCTGAACCTCGTGCAAGGCATCGCGGCGGGCGACGGTAGTATGGCCGTGCGCTTTGCCTATAACAGCTTCGGCCAGCGCGTACTCAAGGTGGTGAGCGGCGCTGCGCAGGCTGACATCACGTTCAGTGGACTGAGCCGCAACCCACTGACCGTGCAGCGCGACGGCACCTGGTCGGCGCTCGTCTACGGCCCGACCGGACTGATCGCCGCGGTCAGCGACCAGTGCTATTTCCCGCTCAACGATTCCGCGCATACGGTGTTCGCGACGGTCAACAGTCAGAACCAGCTTGTCGCGCAATTCGCCTATCGGGCATTCGGCTCACTCGCTTCGGCGACAGGTTCGAGTCAGGACGCCGTGCCGTTCCGTTTCATGGGTAAGGAATACGACGACGAGACCGGACTCTATAACTTCGGTGCGCGCCTCTACTCACCCGATCTGCGGCGCTTTCTCGCGGCCGATACCGCGCGGCAATTCGCGAGTCCCTATTTATTTGTCGGCAACAACCCGCTCGTATTTGGCGATCCGAGCGGCAACAAGATGACCGTCGGTGCGCAGATCGGCATTGGTGTGGGCATGGCGGCGCTCGCCGTCGCCGGCCTCGTGCTGAGTTTCTTCACGTTCGGCGCTGCAGCAGTAGTCACGGCAACGGCTGAAGAAGGGATCGCCGACACCCTGGTAACAGCGGATTTGACCGCCGAGCTAACCACCGAAACAACCGACACGACCGTTGCCGCAACAACTGCAGCGGAGCCCGCCGCGACGTCCACTTCATCGTCGATATTCAATGTCACCCTGCGTGTGCCGCAAGAGTTTCTTGGGCTCGCCAAAGCGGGAACCACAGTGGCCAACTTCGCCACGCAGATCACCACCAACACGATGTTTGGCGTCGGTACGGCAGGTTTTCAGTACGATTGCAGGCCGGGGCACGAATTCACGCGCAAGGGTTTCGATGAAGCGCTCGCCGGGGGCGCTGTTAGCGGGGCAATATTCGGCGTGATGTCTTTTGGCGCCAGTCTGACTGCGGGTCCGGCACTGAAGGGAGTCAGCAACCTGTTGCTGCGCGGGACGCTGAAAATGATCATCAACGTGGGTGAGGGCATCACAGCGAACGATCTGACCCAGATCGCGACCAACGCAATCGAGCACCAGCCATGGAGCAAGGGGCTTGCGCAGGCGACGTGGGTCGGTGCCGCGGGCGGGGCACCGTTCGGCCTGGGTGACATCCTGGTTAACGACAGTTCGGAAATTTCGGATGCGATCTCTGATCGCTTTGGCAACTCACGGCGTGGTGAACCGGCGCCGGCGCCAGTACCTGGCGCACAAGCGCAGAATGTTCAGGCTGAGTTGCAGCTTGCGCGCAATGATACAAACGAGGCGACCGGGTTACTGACGGGTTCGTCGTTGAACCGGTCCTACGGCACCATGTCGGTTAGCTGAAACGAATGCACAGCCGGACTCGATCATGTGAACGTTAGTCGGGATAAATCATCAGCGTCGACTTACCCGAACCGTTCTCACCAATCAGCGTTTGAGCTTTTTGCGGCGAGTCGCCGATTTTTCCTTGCCCGTAGTCGTGAACCGTTGCGCCAGATCAAACACATGGGGCAGTTCAGACTCGCCGTCCAGGTAGAGCGTTTTTTCCAGTCGGCCAACTGTCTTCAGGCTGCGGACCATCACCTTGCCGCTATCCGGATAGGTGCAAACCTCGTGCGGATCGTTCAAGCCCACGGCGAAGTAAATCAGTTCTTCGTCGAACGGATTGGCAAGTTGATGAGCGATGCCCGTACCTGCGGGACAAGAGATGCAATCGCCTGCACCGATCTCCTGGAGTGTGTCACCGTAGCGAAGCACGCCGCGTCCCGAGAGCACAAAGAACACCTCGTCCTCGCGTGCGTGCGTGTGAAACGGACAGGCAGTTCGGCCGGGTGGCACACGTGACAGGTTGGCCCCAAGTCGCCCGGGTATCGCATCGAGCGCAGGCGTGAGCGGCTTCCAGGCGCTACCCCAGTGCTTGCCCTCCATCTGCTCAATTTCCTTGACGTCGTTGACGTTCACGACAACGGGCGGTGCGGGTTTCTTTGTGGATGGTTTTTTCATGTCTCGGCGTGATCGTGGGTGTTGTGATCGCCAATATAGTGGCAATCGATTCGATCGGAAAGCATGGACATGGTGACGTGCACTGTACGCGACACACTAGAGAAACCCCTAGCCGGTAGGTCGCCTCCAACTGACGACCTACCCCGCCAGCAAAACAACTAACAACAATCTCCTCAGTTAGAAATACAGCGTAGCGCCATACGGTGCCGAGTAGATGCTATAGCTACACTGCGGCGTAAGCGATCCACTCGCATTTGCCGAATTCCACGGCGGCGAAGCGATCTGTGTCTGATTGATGTCGTAGACCCCAATGTCGTAGGAATTAATCAATCCGTTCTGAGGGTACTGGTCACAGGTATCTATGCCATAGGCTTCCAGCACGCTGCCAAACACCCATGTCAACGAACCTTGCGGGTTGGTATTGAGCGTAGTGCTTTGGCCTGTATGAAGGTCTTTAGACACGATCGCCCAGGTGCCGCAATTCTGGGTGCCTGCCGCGCAAGTCGAGTGCGTGTCGCCAACAATCCCATCACCGGCAGAAACATTGATCGGATCGCTGTGGTAAGTCGTGCCGCTCACGCAGCAGTTCCAGCTTGCCATGGTCCACGCGTGATCGTTGTAGCCATTCCACCCAAGCACCGGCTGAAGAATCGATACGACGTTAGGAAGCTGCTCCAGGCCCGGGAAGAAGTACACGATCTGATTCCCGACGTTGCTAGGATTCGACGGCACAGTCCAACTCGCTACGATGCGACCGATATTCGTCCCGCTCTCGTAGTTCGTGGACTCAACCCAGCCACTGATGCTCGGATTCGCGCTCTTCACCTGCGCGCTGGTCTTGCCATCCACCTCGACCTTCGCGCCATTCATGGCGTAATGCGCTTGCGTACACAGCGCCGGTTTGCGAAGCGTCCCTTTGCTCTGGGCGATCGTGCCGTCCACGTTCAGCGTTTCTCCGGAGTGCACGGTCTGCACGCACTCGGGTGAAAAATATCCGTTGGGGGTAACTACGAAATTACTGGGTACCCCTTGCGGACGAAGGTTCTCCTTGAGCATACCAACCGACGTCAATTTCACATCGGCAGAAGCGACGCTTTGTGCTCTTGCTTCAGACAACCCGGCAACAGTCGTCAACATTAATAGCGAGGCAACTGCCCATGCGCTATTACGCCGCATAACATTCATCATGAATTTTTTCATCACACTCACGCTCCTGTCTTGTTTTAGGAAGACCATAGGGAAGCCGCAACTGCGTTGCGGCACTTCACCGAGATTTACTAAGAGGCTGTGCTAAATGAACTTTGAGGTCGATCGATCCGGATTCGATCTATGTGGCCAAATCAGCTTAGTCCACGTATGATACTTTCACGACCTATTCATGTTGATAGTTAGGCGGGTCTCACTGCATCGAATCGACACGTTCAGTAATTGGGAATTGAGTTTTCCTTGATCTTTGACGCAAGGAAAACTCCATGAAGAATCGATTCCTTATGTCGCACGTTCACGACTACATCACCACGGAATCGTTTGATCCTCCCAGCGCGTGAACGTCCCTGTCGGGCTGTCCGGACCAAGCAACGCAACACGCACTGCTTCGCGCGCACCTTGCTCGACAGTATCGGTGCCGGCATATCCGTTGAGGTTCGTTTTCGTAAAGCCAGGAGAAATGGCGTGGACCTTGATCCCTTCCGGCTCCAGCTCGAGTGCCATAGCAACGGTCAAAGCGTTAAGCGCCGTCTTGGACGCCGGATAAACGGGCCCGAAAATCCCGCGGTAGTGGAAGGCCGGATCCAGATTCGTCGTCAGCGATCCCACACCGCTCGACACATTGATAATGCGGGCGGCCGGCGCCTTGCGTAGAAGCGGCAACATTGCCTGATACACAGCGAGAACACCAAACACGTTGGTATCCCACACGGCACGCATTTCGTCGAACGACACGTTACTCGGACGGGTCGTGTTCGAGTACTCCTCGACGGACTGGTTGGGTCGTTTTTTCGTATTCGAAATCGCCGCGTTGTTGATGAGCAGGTCGAGACGACCCAGCTCTCTGCCGATGCGCTCCGCCGCGGCAGCAATCGAAGCCTGATCCGTGACGTCGAGCTGAAGTGCGAGTGCGTCCGGCCCGACCTCTTTGGCCGCAACCTCGCCGCGCTCCAGATTGCGCGACCCGACCAGCACCGTGAAGCCGTGCGTGACCAGATCCTTAGCGATCTGAAGACCGATTCCTTGATTAGCTCCAGTAACGAGAGCGATGCGTTTGTCATTCATAACAAGCTCCTTGTGGCATTACGTTGCAGCTATAGCTTTAGCGTGACGCTTGAATTCGGCGCAAAAGCGCCGGTGTGTCAGCGAACCTCGGCTGCCCATGCTTCGGCGTCAGCGCCGGCGGGAATACGCATCGGCGATGACGGATCGGTTGCGGCGCGCCATACGGCCTCGGCGACGTCTGGAGCGTGGGTAAGCGGAGACGACGTATCGCCGAGTCGCGCCATAACTTCCTTGACGAGATCGGCGTAGGCCTCGTGGTCGAAGCCGTGCATATGAGCGCGCGCGTTATCGCCAAAGCGTGTTTCAGACGAACGACCCGGCAGCACGAGGCGCACACGCACACCGAACTGTTCGACCTCCGCGGCCAACGACTCGGTGAATGCGTTAACCGCAGCCTTGCTCGCGCTGTACGCCGCAATCAACGGGAGTGCCTTTAGCGTCACGCTCGAAGTGACATTGATGACGACGCCCGCCTTACGCTGCCGAAACTGAGGCAGTACTGCTTGCGTCACGGCGATCGTGCCGAAGGTGTTGGTCTCGAACAGTTCGCGCACCGTAGCGGGCGGGACGATTTCGGCGGGCGCAGCCGCACCGAAGCCGGCGTTGTTGACGAGGACGTCGATCGGGCCCGCGGCCTCGACTGCCTGGCGAATGCTCTCGGGGCTCGTGACATCGAGCGCCAGCACCTGCAGACGATCTGAAGCCGGGAGCACGTCGGTACGCGGCGTGCGCATCGTTGCGACGACGCGCCAGTCGCGCGCGAGGAAGTAGCGGGCGGTCTCGAGACCGAAGCCGGAAGAGCAGCCTGTGATCAGGACGGTTTGCATGGGGACTCCTGCGAAAGGGTTGGTGTGTGCCCATACGATAGATTGCCAGGGCCGTACTTGCTACAATCAACAATCCGAATTTCATTTGCGAGAGTCCGGCTATGATCGATCCATTGGCCGAAGTGGTCACGCTGCTGCAGCCAGGTGCGCGGTTCTCCAAACTCATCCACGGCGCGAGTCCGTGGCGCGTCAGTCGCTCGGATGCGGGCCAGCCGTTCTATTGCGCGGTCCTCGAGGGCGGATGCCGCATGGCCATCGACGGACATGAACCCATCGAGCTCCTGGCAGGCGACTTCGTCCTGATCCCCGCGGCATACGGTGTCGCAATGTCCAGCCTCAAGCCACCGCCGGCGGGCGTCGAGACGGAGGCGCCCGTTAAGTTGGGCAACGGCGAATTCAGAATCGGCGCGCCGGACAATCCGATCGATGCGCGCATGATGGCGGGCCACTGCACGTTCGGTTCGCCGGATGCGTCGCTGCTGGTTTCGCTGCTGCCGCAAATCGTGCATGTACGCGGCGAACAGCGACTCGCTACGCTCGTGCAACTGGTGCGCGACGAAACGCGCGAGCAGCGACCCGCACGCGAGGTCGTGCTTTCACGGCTGCTGGAAGTGCTGCTTATCGAGGCGCTGCGCTCGACGGCAGCGGGAACGAACGCGTCACCAGGTCTCGTGAGCGGGCTCGCCGACAGTCGCCTTGCAGCCGCGATCCGCGGGATGCACGAACAGCCGACGCGCGCATGGACCGTTGTCGAACTCGCGAAAGAGGCCGCGCTTTCGCGCTCGACGTTCTTCGAGCGTTTCAACCGCGCGGTCGGCATTGCGCCGATGGAATATCTGCTCACGTGGCGTATGGCGCTTGCGAAGGATCTACTGCGCCGTAACGAAGGTCGTATCGCGGAGATTGCTGAGCGTGTGGGTTATAGCTCTGCGAGTACGTTTAGTGTGGCCTTTACGCGGCACGTGGGCCGGCCGCCGACGCAATATGCGCGAGAAGAACAGGCGGCGGCGAATGGGGTGTAAGAGTGCGGGCACATGCATGTACCGCACACGGAAAATCCATGACTGAAGCCGCCCTCGTCAGACAGAGCGAACGAAATGCAAAAGCCGACGTAGCAGGGTTGCCTCCGCTTCGAGTGTGAAACGATAGCCCTCGGGTGTCGCGACAATCTCTCCAGAACTGACCTGTGCATTCCACCAGTCGCGGACAAAACCTGGTGCATATCCACCGGTACAAAAACCGTAGGGATCGGCGACAAGGTCGAAGACGATCATCAATTCGTAGCAAGGCCTGTCGTAAGACGCCTCACCCTTCGGATAATGCGCGAATTCCTCGAATGAGTTCGCTGTGCGCAACTGCGAATAAAGCCAGAACATCAGGCCGTACATCAGATGAGAACGCTCGTCGGCGTGCAACGAGAAGTGGCCTTTCTCATCCACGATCTGCCGTGCGAGTATTCGCAGCATGCGCTCGCCATCCGGCAAACGCGTGCCGGCCGCCTTCAATGCGCGCTGTACGATCGGGGAAAGCGTGCCGTGCTCGACTTTCTCGACCGCTTTTTTTCGGTCTTCTTCGGAAGTGTCGTATTGCTCTTCGCTGACCAACCCTCGAACGAAGGTGGCGAAATCAGGCGCGACGTGAGTGATGCTGTAGTCGTCTTCCTGGTCGACATACACGACTTGGGGCTCACCCTGCTTGCCGCATTCGCGATAATCGAGTGCGATCATTTCATGCCCCGCGGTCGGCGTGTCCGCGAAGTAAACGCCGATGGGCGGATACTCCCACGCTTCTTCCCAGAATCTTGATCCCGCGTCGCCGCACAGCGAATACCTCGACGTGCGGCCGATCGCATACAAGCCGGTGATTGCGATGTGATCCTCCGCCCAGCCTGTTGGCTCTTGCGTCGGATAGCAATGTCGCTTGAGTGCCCCGCCGTTATGCATCCGCGCGAGTTCGATATAGGCCGCGGGCAACCGGAATCCGCCTAGCGCCTCCTCGATTGACGCGATTAATTCATCGCTGGGTGCCGGTTCCACATAGCTCTTTAGCGAGTACTCGTGATCGTCCCAGAACCCCGCGAAATCGAAACCTTCAAACGCGCTTTTATCGCTCATCACGTCTGTCCTTTTACCTTGCCGGATCGGTTGAACGAGGCCGACAGTTTGCTATACCGAGCGACGGCCGACTAAATCGCAGCTCAATTCGCCGGCTCGCAAAACGGCACTTTCTTTTGCAATGATTCACCGGCATCAACGGGATTTTGGTTCGCGGGCAAAGTCACCGAAACCGACGTGTACTTGGTCTGATTTTGCGGTTTCATTCCGGGCCACCTGCTTTCTTTCCATGTAGCGATCCAGTCGAGCTTACCCGCGCTCGCCCCTTGCACAAACTTCAGTCGCAGTGAACCGTCGAAGTCTTCAGTGCAGTGCACTGAGTGCTTGTAATCGCTATCGGAGAAGCACGCCCGAATTGATTTGTTACAGCTGAATGGCAACTTCGAGACGCGGGGAGCGCTCGCGTGCTGATCGTTCTGGCCAAGTTCGACGAAGTCGGCATTTTCCCAACTCCCGCCGCCGCCCGAATACATTTCGTGCCATCCGGCCAGAACCGCGACTGCGAAGTGCCCGCTACCTAGCGGATATAACGCTGGATAAATTTCGAGCGGAGGCGCGTCGCCGTCTCCCTCGACGCGATTCGCGGGCATGTAGTCGGAGAAATCCCACTGCTGCAACACACTCCAGCCTTTGGTCGATGTGAACGAGACTTTCAGTAGTTGCGGGCCCGGAAGAATCGCGTAGTAGTTTCCAGGCACGTCGCCTTTGGCGCGATAAAGAGCGGGCGCTGGGTTCTCGCTGTTCTGATCGCCCGCGGGACTGCACGCCGCAGACGCCAGTTGACACACTTTCTGTTGCCATTCGCGGTCGGGCGCAGCAGATGCCGCGACCTGTAGAAATGGGACCGCGTGGGCTTCGTTTTCGTTGTCACCGGCGTGCGCAGTCGTGATGTTGAGCAGCGGAGCGGCCACTAGCCCGAACACGCAAAAGATGGCCGATCGAATGTTCTCTCTCATTCAACAGTGTCCTTGTGATGTCTAGCTGGATGGCTTTTTGTTCGCGCCGACTACTGGTGAATCCGTGGGCGTAATCATTCCGCGTACGCGCGGTGGCAACATCCATTGAGCCAGCGTTAACGCAAGGCGATTGCGTACTCCATCACCGTACATGGACGCGCGCAGCCACGCGATCATTCCCGGCACCACACGGCGCGCAGCTTCCGCAGCACAATGACCCAATCCTGGAAACAACCACACCTCTGCCGATGGATAACGACCGAACACCCGCACATCGTCAGACGGAATGTACGGGTCGCAGTCTCCATTCACCGCCAGCAGCGGTGCGCAATCAGCGCGGTCGAGCAAACCCTGGTTCTTCAGGGAAAACATCTGCAGCAGCCGCTCTGTATCTGCAATATCTGGCACGGCCTGCAGGCGTGCGGCATTCGCAACAATGCCAGTCATGCCGTTCGGTAAGCGTGATGCCCGATTCGCGTCCATACGAGCCGCACCAATTGGCCCTCCCCAATTGATGGCGGCATCTACGTCACCCCGCAGCGCCAGCTTGGCCGCCCAGTGCCCGCCAAAGCTGATACCGACAATTGCCTTTTTACCTGCACCACCAAGTTGAGCCATTACGGCGCGGTACACCAAGTCGCTTTCGGACTGCAACGGCACGTCTGTCTCACCTGTTCCGGGCATGTCCATCGCCACCACAGTAAAGCCTCCGTATAGCGCAAACGCGAGTGCGAGACGATGTAACTCCATCTTTCCTGTATCGACTCCACCGGTGAGGCACACCAGTGGAAAATCACCGCGTCGCTTTGGTCTATATATGTGCACTGGAAAACGTACAGCCGCATTATTAGCAACCTGGACTTCGGTGCGCTCGAAATGCGTCGGAAAACCGACCGAAGCACGCACGAAACAGTCGACCTGTTTGCGCAATGCCTCGTGCCGCAGCGGCGTGCAAACCACTGGAAAACGTGCGGCCCCATAGAGAGTGGAAGCTAACAGCCAACGTTTATCGGCCTCCGCCGCCACGGCTTCCTGCGACCATTCGTAGGCCCAACCGCCTGGCCCTTCACTCCAGTTATCTGTCACGCGTCGCTCAACGCGTTCAATCACCACGCGCGGAATGCCCCACGCAGCGAACTGAATTCTGCGTTCGTCGAACAGTTCGCGAGGATCGAGAGGAAATACGAACATGGTCTGGTTCAACTCGCAGCTATCCTCGACAACAATTCCGCAAGCGCTTCCGGTTGCGACATAAACGGCGAGTGACTCGCGTTCATCTCGTACACAGCGGTTGGAGAACCAGGCACGAAAGCATCTGCTTCTTCGATGAAACGCTTTTGCAGCGCCGGACGAATGGCCCAGTCCTGGAGGCACATGATGTAATGACGGCGCAGGCTTCCCCACCGCTCCCGCGTCGTGACAATAGGTGTCGCAAACGGTGCGACGGGAACATCCGGCGTCAAGAGATTGGCAACCGCGAGGTATTCCTCTTCGCTGACATCACCGTAAAAGGTCTGCTTGCCATTTGCCCGATAGCTCGCGTCCTCGCTGCGATGATCCATACGCAGCGCGCCGATGGTCACCGGGTCCGCCTTTAGCTGGGAGCCGACGAGTTGGCCCGCGTTCTCAGGCTCTGTGATGTATGCGATGCCGGGGACCCCCGATCGCGGCATGAAGGCCGCCAGGTACACGAGGTGGGCGATATATTGCGGAACGCGTTCGGCGACAGCGGTAATCGGCACGCCTCCCATGCTGTGACCCACCAGGACGACCTTGTCGTGACCCAGCGAGCGCACTTCCTCGATAGTTCGAACGATTGAGTCGACATAGTCGTCGAGTGTCGTGTCGGCTACCGGAGATCTTTCGGTGGCGAACGCTGTATTGTCGAGCGGCCTGCGCAAGTAAGACTGTGGAATCCTGGCGTTGAGCCCATGTGCGGGCAAATCGCGGGCCACAGCCGCATGGCCTCGACTGGCGAGCAGCGGAATGATGCGTTCGTAGGTCCACGCACCGTGCCATGCGCCGTGGACAAGGACGAAAGGCGTCTTGCCTCGCACGAGCGATTGGCTGCTCACGCTCGCATTGTCGCTGGCGTTAAGCGCGGTAGTTCGACTGGATAATCCCCGATCTTCGATCGACATGAGCGTGTCCTTGTATGAGCGTCTGGAGGGAACGTTGATGGGTTGCGAGGATTGGTAAAACGGCTGGTGGCTCGAGCACCGCGCTCGACGACATGGCATCAACCGCGTCAATTCTTCCCAGACCTCTACCCCTTCTTGCTAATCGTCACCGCACCATAAGTCATGAACACCAGCGCCGGTCCATCCGGACCGCTATAACCACCTTGCCCACCACCCAGGTGACACGCGAGCGCAGTAAACCCCCAGGCATCAGCCGTCGACACCTCGATCTTGCGCGTGGTCAAAGCGTTCAACCCATACCGCTCGCCGAAATCGCGCACGCGCCGGGCGTGCTCACCGAGCGGTTCGGACACGGAAGGATGATCCCAGCCCCACAGCCACGTGCCGTCTTCGGTGTTGTAGGTGCCGACCACCTGCACCGGTGCGGTCACCACCAGTCCCTTTTCGTCGTTCGTGAAGGTGATCGTCCCTGCGTCGAGATCGGCATTCCATGCGGCCGTGTCGAGTCCCCACATATTGATCGCGGTTTGCGTGCGCATCTGCATTTCGTTATTCGCACGCGCGATAGTGAGGTCCGGTTCGGCAAGCGTTGGCTCGTCGCCATTGCGATCGCCGCCGTCCCTATCCGCGCCCTTGTCGTTGCCGCCAAACAGCTTCTTCAGGAAATTCGCCATCGGTGCCCTCTATTTCCGAATGAGAACTTTTCGCGAACCCTGATCAAAGGGAGCGGCGATGGTCGGATTCTCGATGATGTATGGCGCATTGTCGAGCGGCGGTTCCTCGCCGAACCTGGAAGCCCCAAAATCACCGCGTAGCAGTCGGCCTGACCACGATTTCATTCGTATCCACATCTTCGGGCTGCGTGATCGCGTGCAGGATCGCCCGTCCAATTGCCTCCGGTTTGATCGCAATCTGCCTGTACGTACGCATCAATTCGATCGCTTCGGGATCGGTGATCGTGCTCGCCAGTTCGGACTCGACCACGCCTGGATAGACACAGGTGACACGCAGCTTGTCGTTCTCCTGCCGCAAGCCGTCGGAGATCGCGCGAACCGCGTACTTCGTCGCGCAATACACGGCTGCGGTCGGCGACACACTCAAGCCGCCCACTGACGAAACATTGATGATGTGGCCGCTCTCCTGCGCTTCCATGATCGGCAGCACCGCGGCGATGCCGTACAGCACGCCGCGAATGTTCACATCGATCATACGGTCCCATTCGTCCACCTTCAGCGAACGCATCGGCGATAGCGGCATAACGCCGGCGTTATTCACGAGCACATCGATTCTGCCGAAGCGCTCGAGTGCGAATGCTGCGAAGCCCTGCATCTCCTCGCGGCTGGTGACATCCAGCGGCATGTATTCCACCGTGCCGCCGGTGCGGCGAATTTCTTCAGCCAGTATTTGCAGCCGATCGCCGCGGCGTGCGCCGAGGACGAGCTTTGCGCCAGCCGCCGCAGCAACGCGGGCAACGCCTTCACCGATACCTGCCGAAGCCCCGGTGATCAGAATGATTTTTTGCAAGGTCGAAATGGAAGTGTTCATGACTGGTTCAGGTCGTTGGTTCGAGTGACTGGACAGTACGCGGAAGGCGTGCAAAGATCGAGTAGCTGCAATTACATGGGCCATTAAGTCCAATTAACCAATGACCGATCCATTCGATGGCATGACCACATTCCTCGCCGTGGCGGAGACCAGCAGCTTTCGTCAGGCAAGCGAGCGGCTGGGTGTGACGCGCTCGGCGGTCAGTCAAACCATCGCGAGGCTGGAGTTGCGCATCGGTGTGCCGTTGTTTCAGCGCACGACCCGCAGCGTGCGTCTCACAGAAGCCGGCGAGCGCCTGCTCACGGTGTTGCAACCGGCCCGCAGAACCCTCGAAGCCGCGCTGGAAACGATCGGCGACGCGCATGGGGCACCGGCAGGCGTGATTCGCATCGCGGTGTCCTCGATTGCGGAACGCATCCTCGAAGGTCGTTTGTTCGCGACGTTTCTCGAAGCGTTTCCTCAAATCGAACTGGATGTATGGGTCACCGATGACGAGTTCGATATCGTCGGTGCCGGTTTCGATGCGGGCGTGCGGCTTGGCGAAGTGATCGAAGCCGACATGATTGCCGTGCCGGTTTCCGCGCCGCAGAGGCAGGTGGTGGTTGCATCGCCAGGTTTTATCGCGCGGTGCGGTGTGCCTGCGAGTCCGGGCGAGTTGATCGACTATAACTGCATCGGCTGGCGGCCGGCACCGGGAACGGCACCGTATCGCTGGGAGTTTGCGGACGACGGCCGGTCGTTCGATGTCGCCGTGAACCCGCGCGCCACCACGAACGACATGCGCCTGATGATCAACCTGGCGCTCGCGGGCGCAGGCATCACCTTCGGCATGGAAGAGACGTTCCACCCTTATGTCGCGCGTGGTGAACTGCGGGTGTTACTCGAAGCGTTTTGCCCGCTTATTCCCGGTTTTTATCTGTACTTTCCGTCGGGTCAAAAGATACCGGCAAAACTGCGCGCGCTCGTCGATCATGTGCGATCGGCAGTGCCGGCGTGGCCGCCACAACCGGGTTCGTCATAGCGCGGAACTCAGGCAGAACGACGACTGAACCGTTGCTCGACAACCGTGGTGCCCCACTGCGTGCCTTCTGATTCCTCGGTCAGCTGAAAGCCAAACGATTCGTATAGATGCCGCGCAGCATCGAGGCCCTTGAACGTCCAGAGATAGGTTTCGCTGAATCGCTCGTCGACGAATTTCATCGCGCGTGACATCAGTTGTCGCCCAACACCGGAACCACGCAACGAATCGTCCACGATGAACCAGCGCAAATGAGCGACACCTGTTTCATCATTTCCATCGATTGCCAACGAAGCCAGCGACCGGCCATTTTCAACGTACAGCCATAACGCCTTGCCATCGGCCGGCAACGCACCGGTAAACTCGGCCAGCCCGCTTGCCACCTTCTGCTCGAAGAACGCACCGAAGCCCCAGTGCTCCGAATAGAACCGCGCGTGCAAGCTCGCGATGTCACCGATGCAACCGGGTTGGTAGCCCTCCACAATTCGCGCTGCAACGGCATCCGATGGAGTCGGTTTGACGGCATTGTCTTGCGCGAGTGCGTCGGCATACAACGCGAGCGAACGGACCAGAGTTTGCTGGTCGGCGGGCACCATCCGTCGCAGCGCGTTGGACACCTGGTCTGTCGCAAACCGGTCGATCTTTTTCCGCAGCTTCTTGCCTGTATCCGTCAGATACAGCTCGGACGTGCGGGCATCTTCGTCTGCAACCGTGCGCGTGACCAGACCGCTCGCCTCGAGCCGCGCGACCTGCCGGCTCGTGTTCGATTTGTCGAGACGCAGGATGTTGCCGAGGTCCTTTGCGCTTATCCCCGGGGCCGCGCCGATTTCGATGATTGCGTGCACCGCCGACGGCGCGAGATCGCTATCGGCGAGCGTCGTTCGCATGAAGCCGAGTTCGCGCACGAGCCTGCGGGAGAAGTCCCGAAGCTCGAGAATGGTCGTTTCTCTGGGTTTAGCGGGTGAATCGACGAGATCCATGAACATGCTCATATAAGTTGCGCATCGCAACCAATATAGTTGCGACCCACAACTTATGCAAGCCAGGTATTACCAGGGAACGGTTCTGCCGAGATAGTCGACGTAATGCAAGCCGGCGCGCCCTTCATGTGCCTCGATCGTATCGACCAGGTTCGGAATGCTTTCTTCGATAGTCAGGCGCGCCTCGGGACCGCCCATGTCGGTCTGAACCCATCCGGGCGCCATCAGCAGAAGGCTGCGCGGATGCTCGGCGCTTTGTACCGCGTAGGTACGCATGAACATGTTGAGCGCGGCCTTGCTGCCTCGATAGACCTGGTAGTTCGCATTGGTGGCATTGGCGATGCTGCCCTGCCCCGACGACATGACACCGATCGTTCCGGTCGGCGGGACGAGGTCCTGAAACGCGTTGATGACGCGCATCGGACTTAGCGAGTTCGTCACCATCACCCGGACGAATTCTTCCGTCGATACGTCCGCTATCGTTTCACGGTCGTCGTTCTTGACGCCTGCGTTCACGAACAGCACGTCGATGCGCCGATCTGCAAGGCGAGCGCGCAGCGCTGCGACCTGCTCCGGAATCGTGATATCGGCCGCTTCTACTTCGAGCGCGCCGGCGGAGGCTTCCGCGAGACGTTGAAGCTTTTCTGTAGAAGTCGCGCGTCCCGTGGCGATAACCCGGTAACCGCGCTTCAAATACTCCTCAACCATGGCAAATCCGAGGCCGCGCGAGGCGCCGACCAGGAGAATGGTTTTCTGCGAAGGTGTGTTTTGCATCGAAATCCTTTGTATACGAAGCCGCTTTCGAACGCCAAAGTCGCGAAAGCGATCCTCTTCAATCAATCGTGCAGCGAATATAGACGCCGCAAAGGAATGGCGGAAGCCGCACCGAATACAACTAAACTATGCATCGGACGCCATACCTCATCTCCGCCTGTTACAGGTCAAAAGATGTCTGAACCGGATCTCAATCTTCTTTTCGCGCTCGATGCGCTGCTCACCGAGAAAAACGTGACGCGCGCGGCCAGGTCGTTGCATTTGAGTGCCTCGGCCATGAGCCGCACGCTGACCCGCCTTCGCACTGCAACCGGCGACCCACTACTGGTCCGCGCCGGGCGCGAGATGGTGCTGACTCCCTACGCCGAGCAGATTCGCGAGCAGACACGCAATGTCGTTCAGGAAGCGCGTTCGTTGCTGCGCCCCTCGCCGGCCACGCTTGATCTTTCGACGTTGCATAGAACCCTCACGATTCGTGTCAATGAAGCTTTCGTGGAAGCCTTTGGTGCGCCGTTGATCGCCGAAGCAACCGCGCTTGCGCCGCACGTGCGTTTGCACTTCACGTCAAAGCCGGAGAAGAACGCGGAATCGCTGCGAAATGGCTCCGCCGATCTCGAGATTGGCGTTCTGGAAGGGATGGGGCCTGAAGTACGCATTCAGGCATTGTTTCGGGACCGCTACCTGGGTGTGGTCAGAAAGGAGCATCCGCTCGATCTGGCGAAGAAAGTGACGACGAAGCAATACGCGGCATTCGGCCATGTCGTCGCTCCGTACAGTCGCCAGACAGTCGATGCGCTTGATGCTGAGATTGCACGGTTAGGTCTGGAACGAACGACCGTTGCGATCGTGCCGAGTTTTCCGGCCGCGCTCGCGGTGGCTCGAGCATCCGATCTGATTGCGCTACTGCCTGCTTCTTTTATCGACACGCAGCACGCCGCTACATCCAACACCGTCTATACCTTCGAGCTTCCCGTGGCGATCGATGGCATTACGGTTTCCCAGATGTGGCATCCCCGTCTGGAGAATGACCCGGTTCATCGCTGGCTGCGGCAGCTGGTTCTCAGAGTCTGTCGTCAGGTGGTGCCGCTTTGACTTAACCCGCGTCGAAACTCGCGATTGCGGCACTCGGCGAGACTTGCCGCCCGGCATTCGCAGCCATGATCCCATCGACGCGCGACAGATGATGCCGATTGTCGTGATCCCACGGATGAAAGCCCGGTCGGAAGAAACTCAGCCATTCCCCTGCAATGCGCGGAAACACCCCGTGCCGCGGACCGTAGAGAAACTTGATCACCCGCCCCATGCCGCGCACGCGCTGATCCGCATACCGGTCGGAGCGGATCAGCGCGGTATGAATCAGGAACACGACGGGCCAGAACGTCACCGTCGCTAGCAGAAAGACGCTGACGCGCTTCAGATAGCGTATCGGACCCGGCTTGATCACGGTATTCCAGACGTCGAACGCTACGGCCTTGTGTTCGGTTTCCTCAAGTGCATGCCAGAGCCACATCTGCCGATAGCCTTCCTCCGATCCTTCCATGCGAGTCGGGTCGTCGAGCATCAGGCCGGCGAGCATCGCCGTGTAGTGTTCGACTGCGACGGTATGGGCAAGCTGCATCCAGTGGGGCATCACCCGTTTCATCCAGCCTGTCACCGCCCAGTTCTGCTGGTCGATCTTGCGCGCAGGCAGGCGGTTAGCCTGCAGCATTTCGTTGTATTCCACGTGTTCGCGGCTATGCATCGCCTCCTGGCCGATGAAGGCAAGCACCTGCTTCTTGAGCACCGGATCGTCGATCTGGTCGCGGTAGTTACGCACCGAATCCATGAAGAAGCGTTCGCCGGCCGGGAACAGCAGCGACAGCGCGTTAAAAAAGTGCGAGACCTGTGTGCCTTGTCCGTGCCAGTTTTTCGCGCGTTCGACCGGCAGATTGAAATGCACGTCGCGACGCACGGGCATCACGAACGTTGGGTTCGATGAGGGGGTTGTGTCGTTCATCCATGTCTCCTGCTCCGGGCACCTGCGCAGGCTCGAACACCTTGCGCGAATGCGGCTTGAGCCACCTATCTTTACATTGACTGATGTAAAGATAGGCCGATGCAGGCTCGGGGTGCAAGGCACGCACTAGTGGCGGACTTCCAAACGCGGCCCCCGCTCGGTGGACACATGTACGACCCGCTCGCGCAATCAGCCCGCAAAGTGCGCAATCAGGCTGCGCGCCACCGGTATCAGGTTTTCGCCACCCAGCATACCGAGCAGGCCGACCAGCGCAATCGTCGGCGGCGCAGGCGATTTGACGTTGACCACGCTGTACAGCAAGCCAACCGCAACGCCGACGGCAAGTGAAATCAGATAGGGTTTCATCTCGGGTTCCTCGCGCCAGTCATTGCATGTTGATCACGACGCGGCCGCGCGTTCCGGCCGCCACCGCTTCATACGCTTCGCGAGCTTGTGCGAGCGTGAAGCGCTGCGCGATCACCGGTGCTTCGAAGCTACCGCTTTCGAAGCCTTCGGCAAGCGCGGTCATCAGTCGCGCGGATTCGGTCACGCCGAGCTTCGCACTGTCCGTGCCGAAGAGTTGTGTCTCGTTGTGATAGAAATCGATCAGATCGAATTCGACGCGACGTTTTCCGGTTGCGCTGATTTCGACGACCCGACCGCGCTGCTTCGCGAGCCCGAGTGCGATCTCGAACGCGACGCCACCCACCGCGTCGTAGACGACATCGGCACCGGCGCCGTTCGTCAACGCCTTGACGCGTTCCACCGCGTGCTCGTCGAACGGCACGTATGCATCGATCCGGCGCGCCGCCGGCGAATCCGCCACGGGTGGTTGACGATCGACGGCGATCACGCGCGCGCCGCGTGCCTTCGCGATCTGCGTGACGGCTCCCCCCACTCCACCGGATGCACCGATCACCGCGATCGTTTCGCCGGCGGCGAGTTGCGCGTAATCGACGGTACCGAGCCATGCAACGACGAAGTTCACACCGATCGCTGCGGCCTGTTCGTGGCTCAGCGTAGACGGTTTGCGGCTCAGTGCTGCGACGGGAATTTCGATCAGCTCCGCGTGCGTGCCGTCGCGCGTGAAACCGATGTCGCCGCCAGTGCCCCAGACTTCTGCGCCGAGCCATTCGGCCGGACCTGCCACGACGACACCGCTGAAGTCGCGGCCTGGAACGCGCGGTGGTTTCGTATGCGCGAAATGACCGCCGACGTTCTTCACATCGCTCGGATTGACCGATGCGCTTTTTACTTGCACCAGCGCATTGCCGGCGACTGGTTGCGGCGTTGCACGTTCGACGTATTCGAGAACGTCAGGGGCACCGAAGGTTTTGAACTGAATGGCTTTCATCACACGACTCCTGGGTTGACCGGGTGCTGCATCGAGCAGCTTCAGGACGAAGTCTAGATTGCCGATTCGCGGTTGTCTGGACAAAGACTTTCGAATTTCGGACAAGCGGCGAGGGTCGTGTTTATGGGTTGTTCCGGCCCGTGGCTGGTTTAAGCGGCACCGTTTGAAGCGAGATCTTCGGTCGATGCATCGAGTGTCTGATGCGGGTGAAAGCCGGTTGGCGGTGCGCCGAGTTCGCGGCGGAACATGTCGCTGAAACTGCTTGGCAGATAGCCGAGCGCACGCGCGACGCTGCTGACCGCCTGGCCTTCGGCAAGCCACGAGATCGCTACGGCAAGCTGTACCTGGCGGCGCCATTCGGCGAAGCCCATCCCGAGTTCGCGCTGAAACAGCCGCGACAACGTGCGCGAACTCGCCCCGACCGAAGTTGCATGTTCATCGAATCCGATATCGAGCGACGGGTTCGCGACGACTGCATCGCACAACATCGCGAGCCTTCGGTCGGAAGTGCCCGGCAGCGGAATACGCTGCACGTGACGGCGTGCATGCGCAAGTTCCATCGCGGCGAGCCGATAGGCCGTCTGCAGATATTTTTCGTCGCGTTCGGCTTCACGCTCGGCGAGCGTCGTGATCAGTTCGCGCAACAGGCCGTTTACTTCGAATACATCGGGCCGCCTGCTCAGATGCTGCACGTAACGTTTGTGCAAATAGACGTTGCGCATGTCGACGCTGCTCATCATCGAGATGGCGTGGTCGGTGCCGGGCGGCAACCAGACTGCGCGTTGCGGCGGTACGATGAGCGCCTCCCTGCCGATCTCCACCCACATCACGCCGGCAACCGCATACAGCACCTGCGCCCAGTCGTGCTGATGCGCATCGATGCGCGTGCCGCGCGGGTAGTGCCGCGCAAGCGAGCGACCGTGTTCGGGGCCGGTGTGCAGATCGGGAGGAAGCGCTCTGGGCATGTGAAACCGTGGTGGGAAGGGGTGCGCGGCAGTCGATGCGTCGTAGCATACCGCAGCGCTATTGCCGCGCAACAAGAGCACTGTCACGACGCAATGAACGCTGCATTCGACGGCGCAGAGTGTGCGCGCAACGCCTCACGCAGCGCAGCGCTGTCCCCCGACGGCGACGCGAATTCACGCTGCAACTGCGCGAGCGCTTCGTCGACGGGCAGCGTGCTCTGCGCGCCATCGCGCCTGCGCAACGTGACGCTGTTGCTGTCCGCCTCGCGTGCGCCGGCAATCGCCAGCACCGGTACGCGATACGCGCGCGCATCGACGATCTTGCGTGGCAACCGCTCCGACCGGAGGTCGGGCAGCACCCGTAGGCCCGCATCGGCGAAACGCATCGCCAGTTCGTCCGCATATGCGCATTCCCGCTCGCCGACATTGGCCACGACAATCTGGTCGGGCGCGAGCCATCCCGGCAGCCAGCCGTCGTGATGTTCTAGCAGAACGCCGATGAAACGCTCGAGGCTACCCAGCACCGCGTGATGAATCATCACCGGCCGTGCCTTCGCTCCGTCGCGACCGATGTAGTTCGCGTCGAGCCGCTCGGGCAGCACGTAATCGAGCTGCGCCGTTCCGCATTGCCAGCTTCGTCCGTAGCGGTCCGTCAATAAAAACTCAAGCTTCGGACCATAGAACGCCCCTTCGCCCGGCTGAATCCGCACCGCAAGATCCGCCGCCACAGCCGCCTGCGCGAGCAGCGCTTCGGCGCGGTCCCACATCGTATCGTCGCCGGCGCGCTGCGCAGGCCGCGTCGATAGCGCGACATCGAAGCCCGCAAAACCGAAATCCGCATACACGTGACGCAGCAGCACGCAAAACCGCACGAGTTCGCTGACTACCTGTTCTTCCGCGCAGAAGACATGTGCGTCGTCTTGCGTGAAGGCCCGTGCACGCATCAAGCCATGCAGCGAGCCGGAAGGCTCCGCACGATGCACTGCACCGAACTCCGCGTAGCGAACCGGCAACTCGCGCCACGAACGCACGCGCTTGTTGAAGATCTGCACGTGGCATGGGCAACTCATCGGCTTCAGGCACGCGACATGACCGTCGTTATCGAGTGCGTACATGTTCGCGCCGAACTTGTCCCAATGACCGCTCTGTTCCCACAACGAGCGCGCAAGCAGTTGCGGCGTACGGATCTCGCGAAAGCCGGCCTGCTGCATACGCGCGTGAATATAGCCTTCCACCGCGCGATATAACGCTAGCCCGCGCGGATGCCAGAAAATCATCCCGGGACCTTCGTCCTGCTGGTGAAACAGATCGAGCGCATTGCCGAGCGCCCGGTGATCGACGTCTTCCACGATATTCTCCTTCGGGTTGTGCACGCGAGCCGGACGGAGAATAAAAAAAGCCCCGTCCTCTGCGGGCGGGGCTTTGGGTGTCTTGCGACGCGTCTACATCAGCGCATGCGATCTCCCCGCGACCCGCCCATGGCGGTCGTGGTGGTGGTCGTGGTGGTGATGAAGTGTGCGTTCATGCGATGACTGTAATGGCGGCGTGACGTGGTTGTCAATTTGCACGTGATTGCGGAAAGTCGTCGTAGGATAGTGCGTAGCGATTGTATAAACCACACGTCGCGCTCCTACGAGCGCACCAAGGAGGATTCACCGTTGCCGATTCACATCCGTCCAGCCGTCGAACACGACGCACCGCTGATCCTGCAATTCATCACCGAACTCGCCATCTACGAGAAAGCCGAGCATGAAGTGATGGCCACCGCCGACACCATCCGCACGAGCCTCTTCTCAACCGGGTCGCCGGCGCACGCGCTGATCTGCGAAATCGACGGAGAGCCCGCAGGCTTTGCGGTGTATTTCTTTTCGTACTCGACGTGGCTCGCGCAGAAGGGACTGTACCTGGAAGACCTGTACATCTCGCCGCGGTTTCGCGGTACCGGCGCCGGCAAGCGCCTGCTGCATCATCTCGCGCAACAGGCCATCGCCGATGGTTGTGGACGCTTCGAATGGAGCGTGCTCGACTGGAACGAGCCGGCCATCCGCTTTTACGAAACGGTCGGCGCGAGCCCGCAGTCCGAGTGGGTGCGCTATCGCCTCGCCGGCGACGCGCTGCGCGCATTCGCGGGACAGACCGTCGCGTCGTAGCCGCATCGTCTTGCGCACCGCGCAAGACCGCACCTGCCCGCTCCGTGCAACGCGGACGCGGGCCGTTCATCCACCCGGGCTCTTTCCCAAATCTTGCAGCCCCTCTCACGGTTCCTTTCGAAACTGCATCTTTTGGTAAGAACATCGAAAGCGAGCCGTCTCTATAGCTTCACACCTGAATGTTCCAATGCGAACGCTCTGATGCACGCCCCAACCGGCTCCGCATTGGCAGTGCGCCGACCCCACACGCATGGCGCGCAGTCCGCCGATACCGGAGACCCGAACAATGAAATCAACCAACCAAGTGGAGCCTCGCAATATGTTTCGTCGAGCCTTGATCGCTGTCCCGCTCACTGGACTGGCGCTCGCGATGTATGCCTGCGGCAGCAACAACGACATTAAAAGCGTCACCGCGCAGAACGCGCTGAAGACGGCCACCCCCATCAAGCACCTCGTTGTGATCTACAACGAAAACATCTCGTTCGACCACTACTTCGGGACTTACCCGAACGCGACGAACCCGAGCGGTGAGCCGGTCTTCAACGCCGCGTCCGGCACGCCGACCGTCAACGGTCTGACCGGCTCGCTGCTGACCGCGAACCCGAACTCGACGAACACCGCCAACGGCGCAAACGCTGCGAACCCGTTCCGTCTCGATCGCACGCAGGCCGCGACCGCCGACCAGAACCACTCGTACACGCCGGAACAGCAGGCTGAGGACAACGGCGCCGCCGACCTGTTCCCGAAATACACCGGCAACGGCACGAGCGGTGGTGCAGGCGCATTCGGCACGAAGGGCCAGGTCATGGGCTACTTCGACGGCAACACGGTCACCGCGCTGTGGAATTACGCGCAGAAATTCGCGATGAGCGACAACGCGTATACGTCGACCTACGGTCCGTCGACACCGGGCGCACTCGAAGTCGTGTCGGGCCAGACCAACGGCATGCAGATCGTCAAGACGACGAAGCAGCCGTCGACGCTCGCCGCCACCTCGTACTACATCAATGACGGCCAGGGCGGCCTGACGATGATCAACGACGTCGATCCGGCCAACGACACGTGTTCCAGCACGACCGATACCGCGCTGATGACCGGCAAGAACATCGGTGACCTGCTGAACGCGCAGAAGATCACGTGGGGCGGCTTCATGGGCGGCTTCAACCTGGGCACGACCAACGGCAATGGCACGACCGGCTGCAAGCGCAGCACGATCGCGACCGCCGTGAACGCTGCAACGGCCGACTACGTTCCGCACCACAACTGGTTCCAGTACTTCGCATCGACGGCTAACCCGCAGCACACGCGCCCGAGCGCAACTGCGGCCATCGGCCAGAGCCTCGAAGCCGACGGCAAGACGCCGGAACCGGCGAACCACGAGTACGACACCGACGATTTCTTCGCAGCGGTGCAGGCCGGCAACTATCCGTCGGTCAGCTTCCTGAAGGCACCGGCCGCGCAGGACGGGCATGCTGGCTACTCGGATCCGCTCGACGAACAGGCTTTCGTCACCAAGGTGATCAACTTCCTGCAGCAGCAGCCGGACTGGAACAGCACCGCGGTCGTTGTCACGTATGACGACTCGGACGGCTGGTACGACCATCAGTACACGACGCCGACGAACCCCTCGTTCAGCGCCATCGACCAGTTGAACGGCAACGCTGTATGCGGTACCGGCTCGCCGCTCTCGGGCGTTGCTGGCACCGGTCCGGTCAACGGTCGCTGCGGTCCCGGTGTGCGGATTCCGTTCCTCGTGATCTCGCCGTGGGCGAAGACGAACTATGTCGATCACACGCTCATCGACCAGGCATCGGTGGTGCGTTTCATCGAGGACAACTGGCTGGGCGGCACGCGACTCGGTGGTGGTGCGTTCGACGCAACCTCAGGCGACATCCGCGGCTTGCTCAACCTGAGCGGCAGCGCGAACACGACACCGCTGTACCTCGATCCGACGCTCGGCACGCAGGTCAGCACGCCGCCGGCACTCTGATTCCGGCAAGCAGCACAGTTGTTCACCGCAGTAGCGGCCGACGCCAAGACGTCGGCCGCCAAATAGGTCTCCCGCCGTGTTGCAGCCGGATCATCGGTTGCCACACGGCTCTTTTGCTTGTCAGTTCCGCATAGAAAACGCCACATGACCGAGCTTTCTACTTCGCCTGCCCCGTCTTCCGGATCTTCGGCACCGACCGGGTCCGCCGTGCAGCCCGTTCGCCGCGGACGTCGGCTGCTGCTTTCCCTCGTTGCCGTCGTCGTCGTGGCCGGGCTCGGCTTCGGCGCGTTCGCGCTCGCGTTTCCGGCCCAGGTGCCGGACCCGATCGGCGAGGCAGTCGGCAATCTGACCGGCGCCAACCCTCATCCGGTGACGTTGACGCGGCTGCCGGTCGCGCCGCTCAGCGCGGTCGCGTTGCTCGGCAAGCAGCTCTTCTTCGATCCGAAGCTGTCTGCTTCGGGGCAGCAGTCGTGCGCGTCGTGTCATAGCCCCGCACATGCATATGGACCGCCTAACGATCTCGATGCGCAGCTTGGCGGCACGTCGTTGACGTTGCAGGGTTATCGTCCGCCGCCTTCGCTGATGTATCTGTATCGTCAGCCGAATTTCATGATCGGTCCGGATCAGGGCGAGAACGACGACGCGCCGAGTGTCGCGCAGCTGGCGGCTTCGTCGGCGGGAGTCGTCAAGGCGCAGAAAACCGCGGGCGCCGCACCGCCCGCCGCACCGCAGATGGTCCCGCAGGGCGGCCTGTTCTGGGACGGTCGCGTGGACACGCTGCAGCAGCAGGCGTTTGGCCCGCTGCTCAACCCGGTAGAGATGGCGAACACGAGTATCGACACCGTCGCGCAAAAACTCGAGAACGCGCCGTACAGCAAGCAGTTCACGCAACTGTTCGGACCGCGCATCTTCAGCGACAAACAACTGACCGTTTCCGAGGCGATGTTCGCGATTGCGCGTTATGAGGTCGAAGACCCGTCGTTCCACCCGTATAACAGCAAGTACGATCGCTGGCTCGAAGGCAAGGAACGTCTGTCGCAGGCCGAACTACGCGGTCTGCACCTGTTCAACGATCCGAACAAGGCGAACTGTGCCGGCTGCCACCTCTCGAAGCCCGGCAGCGACGGCCTGCCGCCGATGTTCACCGACTACCAGTACGAAGCGCTCGGCGTGCCGCGCAATCGTGCGCTCGCGCAGAACCGCGATCCGAAGTTCTTCGATCTTGGGGTCTGCGGGCCGTTCCGCCAGGACCTGAAGGACCAGACGCAGTACTGCGCGATGTTCCTCACGCCGACTCTGCGCAATTCGGCGACGCGCCAGGTGTTTTTCCACAACGGCGTCTATCACACGCTCGATCAGGTGATGTCGTTCTATAACGACCGCAATACGAACCCGGGCAAGTTCTATCCGAAAGGGGCCGACGGCAAGGTCGACAAGTACGACGACATTCCGGCGAAGTACCAGAAGAACGTGGACGTGACGGATGCGCCGTTCGATCGCAACTTCGGCGACAAACCGGCGATGACCGATCAGGAGATGCGCGACATCATCGCCTTCGTGCACACGCTGAACGACGACCCGGCACCGACTCACTGAGGGTTGCGACGGGAGTAAGCACTAACCCGGTCGACTGCTGTACATGCAACCGGCATCCCGGCGAACCCAGCGCCGCGATGCCGGTTCTTTTTTGAAAACCTTTCTTTTTCCTTTCATTAAAGCTTAAATAGCGCTTTCAATGACTGCGGGGAGACATCCATGTCGGACTTCATGCGAGGCGCGGTAACACTGGGCGGCTGTATTGGCGCGTTCACGCTGATCGTTAGCGCGATCGAATTGCTGGCCAATTGAACTGATGCACCGCCGGGCGGCTGGGCCTTCTGGGCCCGGACCGCCGCGGCACACCTGCCGCCCCCCCCTGAAAATCCCCATCTAGCGGCCCGGAAAATCCCCAAACGGATCGTCTGCCGCTGCCGATGTCGTTTCCTCAGACAGGTTGTACTCGGCCTGCACCTCATCGAGCACAGCCGCCACATCGCGCTCAAAGCCAGCAATATTCCCGAAGTGCTTCATCGTCCAGTTGCAGCCGGTCTTATCGGGCTCCTGCAACTGCGGGCGCGGCACACGAATCTTCACACCATCTTCGACGACCGTATGAAGGCGGTGGATGCGCCGGCTGACTTCGTCCTGTAGCCGGGATGCGTTGAGTGTCTTGCGTTTCATCGGGCCTCCTTGCTCCATGTGCGGATGAGGCTTGTCACGCTGGATTGCAGCGTGCGCCACGTCACGCCGCGAAAGCATAACCCTTCCTGTCCGCATGGCCCGCAAATCTGCGATCATCTGCGGTCCGTTTTGACGAAGCGATGCCCGCCTATGTCCTCTGCCCTGCACCTCGAAACCGACCGCTTGATCATGCGGCCGCACGTTCGCGACGATCTCGACGACTGCCTCGCGATGTGGTCCGACCCGACCGTTACCCGTTTTATCGGCGGGAAGCCGTCGACGCGCGAAGAAATGTGGGCACGGTTGCTGCGCTATATCGGGCACTGGACGCTGCTCGGCTATGGCTTCTGGGTGGTGCGCGAAAAAGCCAGCGGGCGCTTTGTCGGTGAAGTGGGCTTCGCCGATTTCAAGCGCGATCTCGAGCCACCGCTAGGGGATTATCCCGAGATGGGCTGGGTGCTAACGCCATCGATGCACGGCAAGGGATACGCCACCGAAGCCGTGCAAGCCGCGCTGCGCTGGGCCAATGCGCACTGGCCGGCTACCGACAGTGTTTGCCTCATCGTGCCGGAAAATGTTGCATCGCTGCGTGTGGCCGCCCGATGCGGGTTCGTCGAACATGGTCGCGCGACGTATAAGAACGCGCCGTCGATCGTGTTGCACCGCACCGCCCAGTCTGTCTGATCTTCACGGTCGATCCCAGGCACGAACCCTGCACGAGGTTCAGGTCCTACTGATCAATAAATGAGTGCCCCCCAACCTGTCGCTTCGCGCCAGCCCCCCGAGGGGGTAAGAAAAACTTGGGGCGGCCCGGCGTTTTTCTTAGGAGGTCATGATGCAAATCCAGCCGACTGGATGGTTTCCGCTGAATCACCACGCGCCGGTTCGCGACGGGTGGTACGAGGTTCAGCTCGTGAGTGGTGAGACGGCGTTCGCCCGGTTCGATGCCGGCATATGGAGCGAGCAGCCGTTGCTCGTTTTTACGCACTGGCGCGGACTCAGTGCAGATCCTGCGCGGTCCGACTCAAATGAAACGATCGCTGCGGAAGCGGCCGCCGCCGAAGGCGTCCGCGCCGCGTGGAATGCGTTTTTCCCGGCCGCGGGGCAGGAGCCGCTCAAGCCGGTCAGTCACAAACCCGACAAACTTCACTAAGCGTTTCGCTGCGCGCTTCACTGAGCACGTAAGGCCGCACTGTCGTCGAGCAGTTGGACCAAGTACGGCTTCCATACCTCCGGGTGCGCGAGCGTCTGGTGGCCGTACGACTGCGCGGTCTCCGGAATCTCGACGAAGCGCCCGTGCGGGACCGCGGTGATCGCGCGCTGCATGACGCCGAGATCGGCGGCATTGATCAGGTCGTCGGCAAAGTTGACGGCGTAGAGCGGCGCGCGAATCCGCGACAGTTGCGGCGCGGGGTCGTAATCCCACGACGATTCGAACCAGTACAGCGCATCGTTTGCGTCGACCTTCTGTGCATCCGCAACGGTCGCGTCGTAGAGGCGCGTTGCAGAGTCGCGATCGGGCGCTGCCGCCTGCATCCGCGCGGCGTTACCGGTGATCACCGCAAAGATCGGCATCGTGCGCACCCATTGCGTGGGTTGCGTCGTGTAGTCGCCGTTGTTCCAGCCAGGATCATTGCGGATCGCGCCGACCACCATCTGCCGCCAGAACCAGTTACGACCGGCCATTGCGATCGGCTGGCTCGCGATCGGCATCAGCGCATCGGCCATGTCTGGGTAGCGCTCGCCCCACATCCACGTCTGCATGCCGCCCATCGAAGTGCCGAGCACGAGCCGCAGATGATCCACGTGCAGCCCGTCCACCAGCAGACGGTGATTCGCTTCGATCACATCGCCGTACCCGTAATGCGGAAATTTCGTGCGCAAACCGTCGCTCGGTTTGCTGGAACCGCCGCGGCCCAGGCCGTCGGGCATCACGATGAAGTAACGCTGTGCGTCGAGCGGTGCGCCCGGCGCAAACAGTTCGCGGCGCATCGTCGGTGTCAGGAAAGCGCGGCCGGTGCCTGTCGTGCCGTGCATCAACAGCACCGCATTGGTCACCGTGCCATGCGTGTCGCGCTGCGGTGTGCCGAGCGTCGCGTAATGGATATGAATTTCCGGCAGCGTGGAGCCGTCGGAGAAATGAAAGTCGTGGATCGTGAAGTCCACGGAGCGCTCGGGCACACTGTCCGACGCCACCGCGCTGCCGGCCATACCGAGTGCGAGTACCGCCCACATTCCCGCAACGGCCACTACGAATCTGGATCGCAACACCGCATTCTCCTGTCGGCAACTGGCCGCTGATCGGTACGCGCGATATGGTAGGACAAAACCCGCGCAGAGGTCGTGCAACCGGGCCACCCAGCCGCGCCTTGACGAATTATCCATCTTTAGACATTATATCCAGATGGTAAAGCAGACCAAGCGAACTCCCGAACAGACGCTGTTGATCGACCAGCTCAAGCAGGTCGCGCACGGACTCGGCGAAACCTTCGCGCCGTTTTGTGAAGTGGTCGTGCACGATCTGTTGCATCCGAAACACGCCATCGTTGCAATCCACAACAACCTGTCGGGCCGACAGGTCGGCGCACCCGCTACCGAACTCGGCCTCGCGCGTATTGGCGACGCGGACTATCCACAGGTGCTCGCGAATTACCCGAATCAGTTCGTCGATGGGCGGCAGGCAAAGAGCACGTCGATCGGTATCAAGGACTCGACCGGCCGTTATGTCGCGGCACTATGCGTCAACGTCGATCTCACACTGTTCCGCGGCATGCAGGCCATGCTCACGCAGTTCGGCACGTCCGATCCGAACGCGGCGCCGCAGGAATCACTCGACCCCGCGGGGGCCGATACGATCCGCTGCCGTATCGACCGGTTCGCGGCGAGCCTCTCCACCGCGCCGCGTTCGTTGAAAGCCGAAGACCGGCGCCTGTTGATGCAGGAACTGAAGCAATCCGGCTGCCTCGAGGTGCGCCGCGCGATGGAGATCGTTGCGCAGTATCTCGGCGTATCGCGTGCAACCGTGTACGGCGATGCGAAAGAATAGTCATGAACGGCGCTTGGCGCGCGCAAGCCGCCGGGCTCAACCAGTCACGCTCACGAGGAAATGAACATGCTTACGCTGCCCACTTATGACGACGTCGCCGCTGCCGCCAGGCGCATCGAAGGTCACGCGCATCGCACGCCCGTCATGCAATCGCGCACGATCGATGCCGAACTGGGCGCGCAGGTGTTCTTCAAATGCGAGAACCTGCAGCGCATGGGCGCGTTCAAGTTTCGCGGTGCCTTCAACGCGTTGTCGAAGTTCGACGACGCGCAGCGACGCGCGGGTGTCGTTGCATTTTCGTCGGGCAATCATGCGCAGGCCATCGCGCTGTCGGCTGCGCTGCTGAACATTCCCGCGACGATCATCATGCCGCACGACGCACCCGCCTCGAAGGTCGCGGCGACGAAGGGCTACGGCGGCAACGTCGTGATGTACGACCGCTACACCGAAGACCGTGAACAGATTAGCCGCAAGCTCGCCGAAGAACGCGGCCTCACGCAGATCCCACCGTACGATCATCCCGATGTGATCGCCGGCCAGGGCACGGCGGCGAAAGAGCTGTTCGACGAAACAGGTCCGCTCGATGCGCTGTTCGTGTGTCTAGGCGGTGGCGGCCTGCTGTCGGGCTCGGCACTCGCCACCCGCGTGCTCGCGCCCGACTGCAAGCTGTACGGCGTCGAACCGGAAGCCGGCAACGATGCGCAGCAATCGTTCCGCACTGGCAAGATCGTGCATATCGACACGCCCAAGACCATCGCCGACGGCGCACAGACGCAGCACCTCGGCGCTTATACGTTCGAGATCATTCGCCGCGACGTCGACGATGTGCTGACCGCGACCGATGCACAACTGGTCGACTGTATGCGCTTCTTCGCATCGCGGATGAAGCTTGTCGTCGAACCCACCGGGTGCCTCGGCTTCGCGGCGGCGCGTCAGATGAAGGGGCAGTTGCAGGGCAAGCGCGTGGGGGTGATCGTCAGTGGCGGTAACGTCGACATGGAGCGGTTCTGCGCACTGCTGGCGTAATCGTGCGATGTTGGGAACACGCGACGCATGGTCTTATGCGTCGTGTCGCGGCATCGCGCGCAGGGTGATGGCCCAGAACAGCAGCCCGGCAAGTGTGATCGTCGCACCGAGCACACAGACGCCCGTCCATCCCGCCCACGCATAGACGTGCGTCGACGCAAGCGCGCCGGCGCCGCTACCGGTCGCATAGAACAGCATGTAGCAACCCACCAGGCGGCTGTGCGCATCGGGAGGCGTGCGAAAAATCATGCTCTGGTTGACCACGTGTATCGCCTGTCCACTCAGGTCGAGCAACAGCACGCCGATCACGAGTGTCCACAGGCCCGATGACAGAAACGCCGCGGGCAGCCACGACAGCAGCAGGACGATCCACGCAGCGCCGGTCGTCCATTCGCCTTTACCGCGATCCGCCCAATAGCCGGCGCGTGCCGCAGCCAATGCACCGGCCGCGCCGGCTAGGCCAAACGCACCAATCGCCGTATGCGGCAATGCGAACGGTGGCGCACTGAGCGGCAACGCCATCGCACTCCAGAACACACTGAACGCTGCGAACATCAGCATGCCGATCGTGCCGCGAATCTGCAGCACACGGTCGTGTGCGAGTAGCGTGAACATCGATTCAAGCAGCCGCAGATACGGTATGCGTACGCGCGGTGCCGGTTGCGCGGGCAACGTGCGCCAGAGCACTGGCAGCATGACAACCGCAAGCGCCGCCGACGTGAAGTAGACCGCACGCCAGCCGGCAACATCCGCGATGAGTCCCGACATCGTGCGCGCCAGCAGCAGACCGATCACCACACCGCCCTGCGCCGCACCGACCACGCGTCCGCGTTCCTGCGGCGCCGCAACGGTCGCCGCATAGGCGATCAAGCCCTGCGTCATCGCGGTACCGAGCAGACCCGTCGCGAGCATGCCTGCCAGCAACAACGGTGCGGTCCGCGCCATCGCCACCGCGACCAGCGCGATGGCCAGCAACACCAGTTGCACAGCCATCAACCGATGTCGGTTCGCACGATCGCCGAGCGGCACAAGCAATACCAGCGCCAACGCACAACCTGCCTGGGTTGCCGTGATCACCCCACCGATCGATGCACGGCTCACGTTGAAGTCGCGGGCCAGCAGGTCGAGCAACGGCTGCGCGTAGTACACGTTTGCGACACTCAGACCGCAGGCAACGGCAAACAACAGCACCATCGATTGCTTCATCGGCAATGCCGCGCACGGCGTACCGCTGACCGCAGCTTCCGGCAACGACTCGACCTTTCCTGCACGCATGTCGATCCCAGGTGAGAACAAGTTTCGAATTGAAACTTTCACGCAGTGTAGGAAATGTAGTTTTCTAATGCAACTAGAATGACGAAAGACCGCAGTCGCAACAAGGCGAATAGGTGAGATAAAACGGGAGCCCGAAAAACGATCGGATCGGCGCGGATTGCGCGGCCGCCCGGGCTGGCGGTTTCAGCGCAACGCTGCTGCGCCCACTTCCGCATGCAGCCACGCGCGCAGCGCGTCGATCGCCGGCAGCTTCCCACTGTCCGGCCGCCAGACGATGAAATGCGCATGTACATCGATCACGCTGCGCTTCCACAATTGCACCAGCCGCCCGGACGCGAGATCCGTTTCGATCACCGAGCGGCGCGCGAGCGCAATACCGTCGCCGCGCAACGCCGCATCGAGCAACTTCGCGCCATCGGTGAACGACACCGCGCCAGACGGTTCGGTCATGTCGAGACCGGCGGCCTGAAACCACGGCTCCCATGGCTGCGCCGCGTGCCGCAACAGCGTGCAGTGTGCGAGATCGGCGAAGCGGCGCGGCAGTTTGCCGCCGCGATAATGCGGGCTCGCAACGGGAAAGACTTCCTCATCCATCAGCTTGTCGGCGTGCAGTCCCGGCCACTCGCCGGGACCATAGCGCAGTGCCACGTCCACGCGATCGCGGTGATCGAGTTTCGCCAGTGCAACACCCGGGCGGATGTCCACCGCGATCTCCGGATGCGCGGCACAGAACCGCGGCAGGCGTGGAGCAAGCCAGCGCTCGGCGAAAACGGGCAGCACGCTGATCGTCAGCCGGGCAGGTGCGTTGTCCGGCGCGCGAACAGGCGCACGCCCATGCGTCGTCTCGCCGAATGCACGCTCCAGCACGCGCAGGCCCTGACGCACCTGGAGCGCAAGATCATGCGCGCGCGGTGTCGGTATGGCGCCGCCCGGCGTGCGTTCGAATAGCGACACATCCAGTTGCGACTCGAGTGCGCGCACATGCTGGCTGACCGCGCCCTGCGTCAGCGCGAGTTCGTCGGCGGCACGCGTGAAGCTGCGCAGCCGCACGGCGGCTTCGAAAACGCGCAGCGTTTGCAGCGGTGGGATGCGGGAAGAAAAAGTCATGACCACATTAGTATCACTAATGCCGTGGCCGTACAAATCATCGTTTGAAGACGGGCGGGTCGGCTCATAAACTCGCTGCATGAACTACACCCTCTACTACTCCCCCGGCGCCTGTTCGATGGCGGTCCATATCGCGCTCGAAGAGCTCGGCGTTGCGTACGAACTCGAAGCCGTACCGATTGCGCAAGGTGCGACGCAACAGCAAGCGTATCTGTCGATCAATCCAAAAGGGCGCGTGCCTGCGCTACGGTTGCCCGGCGAGACCCGCGTGCTCACCGAGTTACCGGCCATCCTCACGTATCTCGCGCGCCAGCATCCGGCGGGCGACCTGCTGCCTGTGAATGACGCCGCCGCCGAGGCCCGCTGCCACGAATGGCTCGCGTGGCTGGTCGGCTGGATACACGCGATTGGTTACGGCGAAATCTGGCGACCCGCGCGCTTCACCGGCATCGAAGCCAACCATGATGAGATTCGTGCGAACGGCAAACAGGTCGTGTTCGATGCGTACGCGAAGATCGAAGCAGCGCTCGCCGACGGCCGCGAATGGGCCGTGCCGGGTAGCTATACGATTGTCGATCCGTTTCTGTTGGTGTTGTACGCCTGGGGCATGCGGATCGGTATCGACATACGCGCGAACTACCTTGCGTGGAGTGGGCATATGCAGCGGTCGCTGGCGCGCCCAGCGGTACAGCGTGTGCTGCAACGCGAAGGCATCGCGCTCGCGGTTTGATTACCCAGTTTCTCAATGACCGGGGCGATGCCGTATGACGTCCATCGCCTCCGAAGCGAGGTGCGCGTGCCTCATGCCTTGGGATAGCGCCGCTCGTACTGTTCCTCAACACCTTCGAACAACGTCCAGAACGACACCGGCACACGCCCGTTCAGCCGCTCGACCAGCACGGCCAGATGGGTATGCCAGCCGCCCGACACATTGACCTGCGCGTGACGACCCGACAGCTTGCGATGCGTCAGCACAAAGCGCACCTTGTCGCCGAGCGCCATCAGCTCGATCAGCACATCCGAATCGCCGCCATCCGCACCATCGCCCCACGTAAAGCCGAGCGTATGCGGCGGTTCATAGCGCGTCACCCGATGCATCGACGAAACACCGTCTTCGTATTTTTTGAAGCGCTCGGGCGTCGGCGTCTTCTCCGGCGACAGATTTCCATGGTGAAAGAACATCTGAAACTCGCCGCCGACCTGCGCCGGCACATCGTCGCCACTTGCGAGCCACTGCCCGCGTTTGTCCGACTCCACGAGATAGCGCCACACGCGCTCGATCGGCCCCGGCAGCAGGCGCTCGAAACGCACCGTCTGCGTGCCTCTTGCGACGCCGAAATCGCTTTCGTCGCTCATCTGGGTGCCTCCTTACGATTGGGTAAAGGCATGCCATCGGATGTGGCATCGTCCTGCTGCAGAAGCTGTTCGAGCGTGTCGAGCCGCGCGCTCCAGAAGCGTTCGTAGAAACACAGCCACTGATCGGCCGCGGCAAGCGGCCCCGCCTCCATCCGGCAGATATGCGAGCGACCTTCGATACGACGCCGGATCAACCCCGCGCCTTCGAGCACCTTCACGTGTTTCGACGCCGCCGCGAACGAGATCTCGAACGGCTCGGCCAGTTCGCCGATGTTGCGCTCGCCGTCAGCGAGGCTGGCGAGCATCGCGCGCCGGGTCGGATCGGACAGCGCGTGAAAGACATCGTCGAGGGAAGATTCGGGATTCGCCATGTGCCGGAGTATAGGTATATCCCACTCTTTATTCAACCAAACGGTTGAGCAATTTTTTGTAACGACGGCTCAGGGCCGCCGGCATTGCGACAGAAAAAGTGCCGGGTCACGGGTGTCACACGCGATAGATTGATTTAATTGGCATCGTGATTTTCGATGCCCTCTAATGAAAACCCCCGTTGTCTGTCGTCCGACTGCCCTTCCCCCCGGAGAATCCCATGGCTCAGCCTCAGCCGAACGTTGACGAAGTAGTAAAGGCCATCGCCGCTGAAACGAATACCCCTGCGGAGACAGTCTCGAAGATCTACGCCGACACGCTGGCCGACTACAAGGCGGATGCCCGGATCCTCGATTACATGTCGGTTCTCGTCGCGAAGAAAGTTCGCGAAACGCTGCGGCAATCGCGGCACTGAAACGCGCAACCGGCTGCGCGCTCGCGCGGCCGGGATTTCACACCAGTTCCGTACTCGGCAGGCGTACAGCCTCGAGCCGCTGCGTTGGCTTGCGCTCGCCAAGCGAGCGGATCACGCGCGCGAGCCGCGCGACCAGCGCATCGGCTTTCTCCGCCGGCACGCCCGCGTAGCCGAGAATGAAGCCGTTGTAATCGCTGGCATCGGTGCCGGGCAGGCAATACGTGCTGAGCGGCGCGATGTAGAGCCCGTGGTCGCGCATTGCGTCGCTGACCTCGCGATCCTGCAACGGCGCATCGAGACGCACGGTTAAATGCATGCCGCCGCCATCCGCGGAAAGCGTGACGAGATCGCCCATCTGCCGGTCGATCGCGGCGACGAGCGCGACCCGGCGTTGTTGATAGAGCCGCCGCATCCGTCGCAGATGACGCGCGTACTTGCCGCTGTCGATGAAGTGCGCCAGTGCGATCTGTTCCGCCACGCGCCCCTGACGCGCGATCTCGCCCAACGCTTCATCGATCTGCTGCACGAGATGCGCCGGCACGATCATGAAGCTCATCCGCAGTGCCGGAAACATCGTCTTGCTGTAGGTGCCCAGATAGACCACGGGCGCATGCGCCGCGAGCCCCTGGATTGCCGGTAACGGCGGTCCGTTGTGCCGCAACTCGCTGTCGTAATCGTCCTCGATGATCCACGCGCCGCAGGCCATGGCGTTCTCGATGATCGAGCGGCGCCGCTCGAGGCTCAGCACGCAGCCGAGCGGATACTGGTGCGACGGCGTCGTATAGACGAGCCGCGGCGGTGTCTCGCGCCAGTGGCGCGGCGTCGGCGCGATACCGGATGCGTCCACCGGAATCGGTTCGAGCCGCAATCCCGCCGTCTGAAACGCGGCCTTCGCGCCGTGATAGCCGGGATTCTCGACCCACGCGGTTTCGCCAGGATCGGCGAGCAGGCGGGCGCATAGATCGAGGCTCGCCTGGGTGCCCTGCGTGATGAAGACCTGATCCATCGAACAGCGCACGCCGCGCGAAACGCGCACGTACTCTGTAATCGCACGTCTGAGCGCAGGGTGCCCGGCACTGTTGCCATAGCCGAGCTCGTGCGGATCGATCGTGCGCCATGCGCGCTCCACCGACGCACGCCACTGCGCCACCGGAAACTCATCGAGCGCAGGCACGCCCGGGCGAAACGGCGTCGGATTGTCGGGCCCGCCGCGCTCGCGCGGCAAGTCGGCCACCCGTCGCGACAGACGGCTCGCCGTGCCGCCGGTGCCGTGCAGATCGGCGGATGCGGAAAACGCCACGCGGCTCACCACCGACCCATGCCGGCTCGTCGTGATGAAGCCTTCCTCGGTCAGCCGCTCGTATGCGTACAACGCGGAATTGCGCGCAATGCCGAGCTGCTCGGCCAGCGCGCGCGTCGGCACGAGCTGAGTGCCGTAGCGCAGATCGCCGTCGAGTATCGCCTGACGCAGGCTCTCGTACAGCAGATTCTGCTGGGTCAGCTTGCGGCCGTTTGTCCGCTTCGCGAAGTTCGACATCAGCAGCGCGTAGTCCAAGGTGCGTGGCTCCAGATTTTGCTTTCGAGGTGGAGCTAACAATGGTGCCACAAATTTTCTATCCTGCTTCCTATCGAACAATCGAAGCCATGCACCAAGGAACCCGACCCGTGACCGACACACTGCAGATCCGCCCCGTAACGCCCACCGATTTCGACGCGTGGCTACCGCTCTGGGACGGCTACAACGCGTTCTATGGGCGCACCGGCGCAACCGCGCTGCCGCGCGCGATCACCGACCTCACATGGAGCCGTTTTTTCGATGGCTACGAGCCGATGCATGCGCTGGTCGCCGAACGCGACGGGCAACTGGTCGGGCTCGTGCATTACCTGTTTCATCGCAGCACGACACTCGTGGGGCCGACCTGCTACTTGCAGGATCTGTTTACGCTCGCCAGCGAACGCGGCAAGGGTGTCGGTCGTGCGCTGATCGAAGAGGTTTATACGCGTGCAAAGGCTAGCGGTTCATCGCGCGTTTATTGGATCACGCAGGAAACCAACACAACCGCGATGCGGCTTTACGACGACGTGGCCAGTCGTCCGGGGTTCGTCGTTTATCGCAAGGAGCTGTAAGTACGTCGTGAGTGCGCGCCGCGTCACGGCACAGCGCGGCCCTGCATTCCCCTTTCATCGCATGGCGCGTCCTGCCGATCCGCTGAAGCGAAGCAGCACCCTCCCATCCGGCCCAGGTTGCGGTCCGCACCCACCGCATGTCACGATGCGCGTTGCTCAGCGCGTGCACGCTGCCGCACATTGCCGCGGCTCGCCGCCATGCGTAGCCGATGCTGCCACTTCCGCCCACGGATTCAGGAGCCACGCCGATGAACGAGAACGATCTCAACGATCCGAACCTGCCCGCCGCCAGCGACGATACGCCGGACGATCCCGAGCGCCGCCGTGTCCTCACGGGGATAGCCGCCGTCGGTATGGGGCTGATCCTCGCCGGTTGCCAGACGGAGGACCAGACTTCGACAAACGGCGGCGGCCCGCGCAGCGCGGCCGATCTGCGGCTCGATGCAGCGTTGCGCGACCAGGTGCGCAACATTGTCGTGATCTACGCGGAGAATCGCAGCTTCGCGAATCTGTACGGCAACTTCCCCGGCACACTGCATCCGCTCGACACAGTGCCAGCCGCACGATCCACGCAACTCGATCGCGACGGCAAGACACCGCTCGCGCAGCTACCGAAATTCTGGGGCGGACTCGTGCCGCAGGCACAGGAAGTGGACGGCAAGCGCTACGCGATCGCCGAAGGCGATATCACGGGCTTGCGCAACGGCCCGTTTCATCTCACCGACGCACAAGGGGCACCGCTACCGAACGGCGTGATTACGCGCGACCTGTGGCATCGCTTCTATCAGAACCAGATGCAGATCAACGCCGGGCGCAACGATCAGTTCGTCGCGTGGGCCGATTCGGGCGGCCTCGTGATGGGCCACTACCGCAATTCCGCCGAAACACTCCGGCTCTGGAATCTCGCGCGGCAATACACGCTTTGCGATCACTTCTTCATGGCGGCGTTCGGCGGTTCGTGGCTGAATCACATCTTCCTGATCTCCGCGCAGGCGCCGCTCTATCCGGATCTGTTGAACAGCCCGGCAAAGCGTTTCGTCTCGGTGGTGGAAGGCGACGATCCGACCGGCACGCGCCTGAAGGTTGCAACAGATTCGCCGGCCTCCGCACTCGACGGCCCGCCGAAGTTCATCAATGACGGTCTCTTCACGCCCGACGGCTACGCGGTCAACACGATGGCGCCGCCGTATCAACCGAGCTTCGTGCGACCCGCCGCGGGCGGCAATCCGTTGCTGGCGAACCCAGCCGATCCGAAAGTGCTGCCGCCGCAAACGTACGCGACCATCGGCGACCGCCTGTCGGCAAAAGGCGTCGACTGGGCGTGGTACAGCGGTGCATGGCAGTACGCACTCGATCATCGCGATATGGGCGCCGTGCCCGACTTCCAGTATCACCACCAGCCGTTCAACTACTTCGCGAACTACGCGCCGGGCACCGATGCGCGCCGCCGCTATCTGCGCGACGGCGGCGTCGGTGAGGACGCGTCGACCAACCGGCTGATCGCCGATATCGACGCGGGCCGCCTGCCGGCTGTCACGTTCTACAAACCGCAGGGGAACCTGAACATGCACGCGGGATACGCGGATGTCGAATCGGGCGACCGCCACATCGCCAATGTGATCGATCATCTGCAACGCGGTCCCCAGTGGGCCAACACGGTGGTGATCGTCACACACGATGAAAACGGCGGCTGGTGGGACCCGGTCGCGCCACCAAAGGGCGACCGCTGGGGCCCGGGCTCGCGCATTCCGGCGCTCGTGATCTCACCGCTCGCGAAGAAGGGCTACGTCGATCACACGCTCTACGACACGAATTCGATTCTTCGGTTGATCACGCGCGTGCACGGCCTCGCGCCGCTCGATGGGGTGCTTGCGCGCGATCGAGCTTTCGCGCAGAACGGCCAGGTGCCGCCCGGCGATATGACGGGTTCGCTGGATCTCGCGTGATTTTCGCGTGAACCGTACCGAAGCGCTGCTTGCGGCTACTTGAAGTCCGCGAGCAGCGCAGTCCGCACCTGCGGTTCAACCGTCTGCACCGGCACCGGATAGTGCGGATGATCGCAACCGATCTTCAACGACGCCCCGTCGCGTAGCCGCGTCTTCATCGCCGGCGTGAACTCGAACCGCACGAAGTGCACCGCGGACGTTTTCTGCGCGTTGTCGCGTTCGAGATCCTCGTCAGCGATCGCGTAGGCCGGCGGCTCGCCGTCCACTTCAACGAATACGCGATCTTCGATACCGATCAACCGCGCGAGCGCGGCGGCCCGCTCCACTTCGTTCGCGTACTCGATCTGCATCGTCGCCTTCAGGTTGCTGCCGTCGGGCACGAGCGGCAAGTACGCGTCGAGTTCGCCTTGAATGCCGTCCTCATCGAAGATCTTCTCGATGTGCAGCATCTCCTGAATCTGATAGCGGATGGTCAGCTCATCCTCGAACAGAAACGTGACGTGATTGCCGAGCGGCACGGTGCGCAGCTTCTTGTGCTCGATGACCTGCGCGCGCATCGTCTTGCGCGCCTTCGAATAGTTTTCGAGCGACAGCAACGAATTCCTGGCAATGCTCATCGGAGATCCTCTTGATTCGGTTTCAGCATCAACGTCAAATACCGTACGCCTTGCGCAGCAGCGTCAACGGGTGAGCGAGCTGCGCTTTCGGCAGGCCGTTCTCCTCGATACCCTGTTCGATATGATGGCCCGCGAGCTGGCAATCCGACGAAATATAGTCGGGCTGCGGCTGCGCCATCGCCTTGAATACCGGCGTGCCGATCTGCATCGACATGCGGTGAAATTCCTTCTTCACACCGAACGTGCCCGCGTGCCCCGAACAGCGCTCGACCACCGTCACCTTCGTATCGGGCACGAGCGTCAGCGTTTCGAAGGTCTTGCGACCGATGTTCTGCACGCGACCATGACACGGCACGTGGTATGAAACCTTGCCGAGCGCGGTTTTGAAGTCGGTGTTCAGCAGACCGTCGCGATGGCGCGCCACGAAGTATTCGAACGGGTCCCAGAACGCTTCGCTGACGGCGCGCACGTCGGCGTCGTCGGGAAACATCAGCGGTAGTTCGTGCTTGTACATCAGCACGCAGCTCGGAATCGCACCGATCAGTGCATAGCCTTCGCGCGCGTATTTCGCGAGCACCGGCAGGTTCTTCTCTTTCTTCTGCGCGACGCCCTTCAGGTCGCCCTGTTCGAGCAACGGCATGCCGCAACAGGCTTCGCTTTTGACCAGTTCATACGGAATGCCGTTGTGAGCAAGCACGGCGAGCAGATCGTGGCCGATACCGGGTTCGTTGAAATTCACGTAGCAGGTCGCGTAGATCGCAACCTTGCCGGGCGTGCGCTCGCCGTCGTTCACGGGTGTAGCCGGCGACTTCTTCGCCGCACTACGGAATTTGCGTGTGGCGAAATCGGGCAACCATGCGTCCTTGTCGACACCGAGCGCCTTTTCCATCAACCCGCGCGCGGCGCCCGTATGGTTCACCGCGTTGACCGTCTGCGTGACGATCGGAATACCGGCGAGATGCCCGAGCGCATCGGTATTCGACAGAAAGCGGTCGCGCATGCTCACGTCGCCGCGCTGATAATCGACCGCTTTCGCGCGCAGCATCAGGTGCGGAAAATCGACATTCCACTGATGCGGCGGCACGTACGGGCATTTCGTCATGTAGCACAGGTCGCACAGATAGCACTGATCGACGACCTTGCCGAATTCGCGCTTGTCGACTTCTTCGACTTCGCCGCCGTCGGTTGCATCGACGAGATCGAAGAGCTGCGGAAACGCGCCACAGAGCGACACGCAACGTCGACAACCGGCGCAGATATCGAAGACGCGTGCCAGTTCCTTGTCGAGCGCGTCCTGATCGTAGAAACCGTCCGAGAGCCAGTCGAGCGGATGCCGGATGGGCGCTTCGAGACTGCCTTCCTTGTGGGGCATATCGTCAGTCTCCTGGGGATTGTGGTTTTGTCGCGCACGCACCGCACACGGTCGTGCCCGTGCGTGCGGACCTTGCCGCACGCATCCATAGCGTAACCAACGCGCGCCGCTAGACCCTTCCGGCGCGCGCCGGCACGTCAATCCACCAGGGCGTCGAGTGCTTTCGTGTAGCGGTTCGCGTGACTACGTTCGGCTTTCGCGAGCGTTTCGAACCAGTTGGCAATTTCATCGAAGCCTTCTTCGCGCGCCTCCTTCGCCATACCCGGGTACATGTCCGTGTATTCGTGCGTTTCGCCCGCGATCGCCGCCTCGAGATTCAGACGCGACGAACCGAACGGCAGGCCGGTGGCGGGGTCGCCCGATGCTTCGAGATATTCGAGGTGGCCGTGCGCATGACCGGTTTCACCTTCGGCGGTGGAACGGAACAACGCGGCGACGTCATTCTGGCCCTCCACATCCGCCTTGGCGGCGAAGTACAGATAGCGACGGTTTGCCTGCGATTCGCCGGCAAACGCTGCCTTAAGGTTGTCCTCTGTCTTCGTTCCCTTGAGTTGCGACATCTAAACCTCCTGGAAAGCCGTGTATGTGGGGTGCGCGAGGGGGGTAAAGCGAACGATCGTCTGTCCGATGTCCACGTAAGCGATGCAACGACAGCGGGGCACGCGGTCCGCCAGCGTGTATCTAAATCTAGAAGCTGGGCAAGGGGTTCCCCAATTGTGTTTTTCAATCCCACCGATAGCCGCGCACCTTGCATAATGCGCACCCCCGTCTACACTCGTATAGCTATACCCTCGGTGAAATTGCCATGCGACTCACCATCCTGATCAACGGTTCCGATCCCACCGTCAACCACGATTACGCCGTGCTCTGGCTCGATACCGATGAACATCGGTGGTCGCGCGAAGCGCATGACGGAATCGATCTGCCCCCGTGGGGCGAAGTGCGCGATGTCGACGGCGTCACGACGCTGTGCGCGCCGAGCACCGATGCACCGCTGTGCACGCTGCGCGGTCTGTCGGTCGACCGCAGGCAGCGCGTCAGCTCTGCGCAAGGTCCGGCTGCGTGGTCGTGCGTGCAGGCACATACGCCTGCTACCGGCTACTGGCGTCTGCAGGCAGTCGATCGACAGACCGTGCATGCTGAACACAGCGTGTTCAGCCGCTGAACCGCTCTCGCTGCGCAGCACCGCTCTTGTGTTGCAGGTATCCGTCAGCAACGTCGGCGGCGTACGCCTGCCTTGACAGACGCTGAGCCTCCTCTCGATACTCCGGGCTATTCGATCTTTTCGCCGTGTCCACTGCAAGCAGCATGCCGCGTGACACGTCGAAATCCGGGGGAATGGATGCGGCATCCTGCAGAAGACCTGCTTGCACGACGCAGCCGATGGCTCACGCATGCGATCAGTGTGCTGGCCCTGGCTGCGTTAGCTATCCTCGCCACGTTTTCGCTTACGGCCCACGCCGCCGCATCGGATGCAAACGCTCCGGACGCCGATGCCTGCAAGCTCGTGCAGGAAGCCAATGCCGAGCAACTGATCGTGCCGGCCGACAATGAGACCGACACGGACACCGTGATCGACCGGTCGTCGAGTCATCCGGCGCCGGGCAAGTCCAACTGCTTCTGGCAGACGCATAAAAGCGGCGCCGCGAGCAATACGCCGCCGGACGCTACGCTCTCGCTCGACTTCTATCACTTCGTCGATGCCGCCCACGCGCAGGCGAACACCCGCGATCTCGGCGTACCCCCGATCCCGCCACTGTTCATCACCACCGACGATTCCGCCGACCGGATCTTCCGTATATCCGGCAACGAGATCGCCGCGCTGCACGGTTCCGACGTTGCGGTAGTGCACGCAGAAACGCCCGCGACGATTTCGAATCATCCGAGCTGGAGCGCGCGTCTGGAGGCGCTGGCACTGGGCGCGGCCGGGGCGCATGTGCATGCGTCGGCCAACGCAAACTCAAATGCAGGCGTAGGCGCAAGTACCGGCGAAACCACCGCATGGCATCCCGCAGCACACGCCGCGCCTGCTGTCGGCGTCACACTGGCGCTACCCCTGCACGTGCTATGGGCGCTGATCCGCTGGCGCTTCTTGATGCCGCCCGTTCTCATTGCACTGATACTCGCCTCTGCCGTATTTCTGAAAGGTCTGCGTCGCCACTTTGGCTGGTTAATCCCACTGGCCGTGGTACTGACCGTCGTGAACATCATCTTCGGCCCGTACCTCGGTGTGCTGCTCATTTATCGCATGGGCGAGCAGGGTCAGGCAGCTGTTACCAGTACTTACGGGACCAGCACGAGATATAACAATCACCGTGTCATCGGTTACAACGTGCTGCTGCGCACCGCCGATGGCAAGGTTGTCGAAACCACGTTCGAAGACGACGACCTGAACATCTATGCGCCGCACAACTCAGCGTTTTATCCACATGAGGGCGATGAATTTACGGTGCGCTATGTAGCAGGCTTTCCAGGCGATTTCGTGATCGTCAGCGACGACGACAGTCCGTGGGCGAAGCGGATGCGTTGCCGCGTATTAACCCGCGACGCATTCGCCGCGCAGGAAAAACAGCGCTTTGCACCCGACTCCGCGGCGTTCCGCGATGCGGCGAAAGCAGCAGACCAGGCACTGCAAGCCGCTGGCTGCGACGTGAATCAGTAAGGTCGCGTAATTAGAACCGGAAGTGCGAGTCGCGCTGAGGCACGCGGATTTAAGCCGTGCTTAAGAGTCGATCCCTAGAGTGGGAAATCCACGCATTGGGGTCGCCGAGAGGCGGCCCGTTTTTTTTGCCGCAGTAGTTTCAACGCGGCGCCAGACTCGCAAGCTCAGCCAGCTTCTGCGCATCGACGATTTCGATCTCCGCATAACGCAGCTGCAATGCGCCCTGCATTTCGAACTGCCGCAAGATCTGGTTCGTCGTTTGTCGCGACAGCGCGAGCATCATCGCGAGGTCTTCCTGCGGCACCTTGAGTACGCGCCGCAGCGTGCCCGACTCTCCATAGCCGCCGGCCATCAGCAGCAGACGGCGCGCCACACGTTGTGCGGCCGGCAGCAGCGCGGCTTCCTCGATCGCATCGAAAGCGAAGCGCAGCTTTTGCGTGAGTAACAGGCCGAACGCATGCCACCATTCGGGCGTGCCTTCGAGCATCGCCGCAAGCGCCGCGCGCCGCACATGAAACAGCACCGAATCGCGCTCGGCGTACGCGTCGTGCGTACGCTCACGGCCGTCGAACAGCGTAATCTCGCCGAACCAGTTGACCGGTTCGATCACGGCGAGCAGCGCTTCTTTGCCCGCGAAACTGGCCGCGCCGATGCGCATCAGGCCATCGAGCACACAATAGAGGCCATCGTCGGGATCGTTACGCATGAAGAGCCGCTCGCCGGCCGCGAGCCGCTGCAGGCGGCCCGATTCCACCAGTTGCGCGCGCAACGCCTCCGGTGCAGCGCGAAACCACGCGCTGCGCTCGAGCGTCGCGATCAGTGCGGCGCCTGCAAACGGCTCGGACGGCGAGGCACGCGAGGCCATGGGGACCTGTCTCCTGGGTGGGCAGTTATGCCGGATTGTCGGCTAGCTGAAGGTTTTTTTACCGGTTGCCCGCGATTATGAGGGCTTTGCATCAGGAGCGTCACTCATGAGAACGCTAACCGAACAACTCACCCAGTACGCCGCCTATCACCGGGACCGGCGCAATATCGCCACGCACTTCGTCGGCATTCCGATGATCGTACTCGCGCTGGCCGTGCTACTCAGCCGGCCGTCGTGGGCGATCGGCGGGCTGCCGTTCATGCTGTCGCCGGCATGGGTGCTGTTCGTCGGGGCAACCGTCTATTACCTCGTGCTCGACGTGCCGCTCGGCGTGATGATGGCGGTTTTCTCCGCGCTGTGTCTCGCAGTGGGCCGCTGGCTCGCCACGCAAGCCACGGTAACGTGGCTCGTTGCCGGCATCGGCCTGTTCGTGGTCGGCTGGGTCTTTCAGTTTGTCGGTCACGCCTACGAAGGTCGCAAGCCGGCCTTCGTCGACGACGTGATGGGCCTGCTGGTCGGCCCGCTGTTCGTGCTCGCCGAAGCGCTGTTCGGTTTCGGCTGGCGGCCGTCGCTGCGCGAAGCGATCGAAGCGCAGGTAGGACCGACCCGCATCAACCCGGGCCGCACCGCGGCGCATTCGGGACACTGAACGGGGCACTGAGACCCCACTCAAGCTCAACGGGGCGCAAAGCGCACGAGCCGCACGCCATGCAGTGCGGTCAGTGCGACTGCAATCCAGATCGGTATATAAGTGGCGAGTTGCTGCGCGGACAGCGTCTCGCCGAGCAGCGTCACGGAAACGAGCACCAGCAGTACCGGTTCGACGTAACCGAGAATACCGAACAGCGCCATCGGCAGCAGGCGGCTCGCCTTCAGATTCGACGCGAGCGCGCACGCACTCAGCATGCCCAGTCCGGGTAGCAGCAAACACCACATGTCGATTCGGCCGGCGATTCGCGCGAGCGAACCGCCGGTGACGATCAGCACGACCGCGACCGGCAACAGCAGAAGCATCTCGAACGCGAACGCGGTCAGCGAGTCCGCGTTGATCTTGCGGCGCAACACGAAGTACGGCGGATAGCCGAGCGCGACCAGCAGCGTCGGCCACGAGAACGCAGCGGTCACCCATAGCTCGTGTGCAACGCCGACGGCTGCGCAGGCGACCGCCAGCCACTGCAGCCCATCGAGTCGCTCGCGAAAATAGAAGCGGCCGACCAGCACCATCGTCAGCGGCAGCAGGAAATAACCCAGCGATACTTCGAGCATCCGCCCGTGTAGCGGCGCCCAGAGGAATAGCCACAGTTGCGCGCCGAGCAATGCCGCGCTGACGAGCAAAGCGAGCGCAACGTACGGTCTGCCCGCCGCGCGCACCGCGAGAGCAAGCAATTGCGGAAGGCGGCCGCGCAACGCGAGCAGGAGCAGCGCACCGGGCACGGTCCAGACGACACGCCACGCGAAGATATCGAGGCCGGTAAGCGGTGCGAGCAATGTCGCATACGCCGACAGCAGCGCAAACAACGTCGATGCCCCCACCGAAAACGCGATGCCGCGGCCGGGTTCCTCGTGATAGGGCGGATTTTTGGAGCTTGCAGCGCTCATCGGCGGTCCTGCGGGTTCTGCACAGGGCGGTTCGTCGCTGTACAGAGCGGCGCGATGCTGCGGTGTTTCATCAGAGGTTTATCCCGGCGCGCAGCATCTCGCACGATCAAGGCGCACGCTGTCATTTCAGTTTCAATTCAACGCGGCATTCTAGACGGATTCGCCGTTGTCAGCGCCGCGGTAGCGTTATGCGCCGCACATTCAGTCCGTGCGAATCGGCGGCAAATGGACTAGAACATAACTTCATGTCGCGCCGGCGCGACCTGGATCGGCGATATCGGCCCTATCGGTCGCATCGATCCAGCCGCGAAGCAAGCGCGTTTCTTGCTACATCGTTTTTTCACCATCGGGCTCGCCCGGAGGCCCCGACCCACGGCTGGCCCCGAACCTTTGCTACGAGCCCGCGCTTCCCGTGGCGTCTGCGCCCCTCACTGCACACCGCGCATTTGCCCCGCATCATGGCCGCACACGCGGCACCTCAACGCCGGACTGACACCGCCCCCGCGGCCCGGCGAAACACCGATCACTGGAGAACGCATGACTCAGCCTGCCCTCTCGCCCGACGTATCGCCCGCCTTCGCCGCCGAAGTCCGCGCTGGCCTGACCCACGCCCCGCAAAAGGAATTGCCGTCGAAATACCTGTACGACGAAGTCGGCTCTGCGCTGTTCGAAGTCATCACCGTGTTGCCCGAGTACGGCGTGACGCGCGCCGAAGAACGTCTGATGGCGCAGCACGCCGCAGACATCGTCGCGCACCTGCCGCACGACGTGACCGTCGCCGAACTCGGCAGCGGCAGCGGACGCAAAACGCGCCGCATTCTGGAAGCACTCTGTAAAAAACGCCCCACTTCTTACTGCCCGATTGAAATTTCGCGCGCCGCGCTGCAGTTGTGTCGGCGCGAACTCGGCGATATCGAACGGATTTCGATTGTCGGTTACGAGCGCGATTATCTTGCCGGGCTCGCGGAAGTGAGCCGCCAGCGTGCGGCCGGCGAGCGGCTACTGGTGCTGTTTCTCGGCAGCACGATCGGCAACTTCGCACGGCTCGCGGCGACGCGCTTTCTGCGCGAGATCCGCGCCATGCTCGCCCCCGGCGATGCCCTGCTGCTCGGCACCGACCTCGACAAACCGGTGCCCGTGCTGCTCGCCGCCTACGACGATCCGATCGGTGTCACTGCTGCGTTCAACCTGAACCTGCTCGCGCGCATCAATCGAGAGCTGGGTGGCGATTTCCCGCTCGAGGCGTTCGAACATGTCGCGCGCTTTAACCGCGACGCGCGCAGCATCGAGATGCATCTGCGCGCCACCCGCCGCGTGAGCGCCCATGTTCGCGCCGCGCAGCTGACGGTTACGCTCGAGGAAGGCGAAACGATCTGGACCGAGAGCAGCCACAAATACCTTGCGGAAGAGGTCGACGCGATGGCGCACGACGCGGGCTTTGCGTGCGAGCATCAGTGGCTCGAGCGGGACTGGGGGTTCGCGGAGAGCCTGCTCGTCGCGCGCTGAGCTGATAGAGCCAGCAGATGTTCCCGATCGCGGCGTGCGCCGCGATCGATCAATGCTGCTCGAAACGTTCGAAGCGTTTTTCAGTGACGCGTTCTTCGCCGGTCACTTCGCTCACGCGGGCGGCCGGCGGCCCGTGGCGCAGCCACGACAGCATCCGGTCCACCTGGTTGGCCGTGCCCTGCAGCATCGCTTCGACTGAACCGTCTTCGAGGTTCGCAACCCACCCCCGAATACCGAGCGCGTGCGCCTGACGCACGGTCGCATGGCGAAAACCGACGCCCTGCACGACACCACGCACGCGTACGTAATACGTTTCGATCCGCGCATCCAGATCGGGACCCGTCATGACTTCAGCTCCTCGCAAAAACTTTCAAGCCGGCATTCTAGTCGCGTCGCGGCGTTTGCGTATTGGGCGTGTTGCGCGCATTACCCTCTCGCGCCACGCGACACGCCAGCGCCGCGCCACGTACAATCCGACGACTTATTTGCCATCACCGGAACCAGAATGACCGATCAGACCCGCGATCTCGTGCTCATCACCGGCGCCTCGGGCTTTGTCGGCTCGGCGGTCGCGCGCATCGCGCAGGAAAAAGGTTTTGCGGTGCGCGTCCTCGTACGCGCCACCAGCCCGAGACGCAACGTCGAGGCGCTCGACGCGGAAGTCGTCGTGGGCGACATGCGCGACGAAGCGTCGATGCGCACTGCGCTGCGCGGCGTGCGCTATCTGCTGCACGTCGCCGCCGACTACCGGCTGTGGGCGCCCGATCCGCTCGAGATCGAACGCGCGAACCTTGAAGGCGCGGAGGCGACGATGCGTGCGGCGCTGAAGGAAGGTGTCGAGCGCATCGTGTATACGAGCAGCGTCGCGACGCTCAAGGTAACGAGTTCGGGTGCTTCCGCCGACGAAACCTCGCCGCTCACGCCCGAACGCGCAATCGGTGTCTACAAGCGCAGCAAGGTGCTCGCCGAGCGCGCCGTGGAACGGATGATCGCGCAGGACGGTCTGCCGGCCGTGATCGTCAACCCGTCGACGCCAATCGGCCCACGCGACGTCAAACCCACGCCGACCGGCCGCATCATCGTCGAAGCGGCGCTCGGCAAGCTGCCCGCGTTCGTCGATACCGGCCTGAATCTCGTGCACGTCGACGATGTCGCCGCCGGACACTTTCTCGCGCTCGAACGCGGCAAGATCGGCGAGCGCTACATCCTGGGCGGAGAAAATCTGCCGCTGCAGACGATGCTCGCGGATATCGCCACGCTCACCGGCCGCAAGCCGCCAACCATCGCCCTGCCGCGCTGGCCGCTCTACCCGCTCGCGGTCGGCGCCGAGATGGTCGCGAAGTTCACGAAGCGCGAGCCGTTCGTGACCGTCGACGGTTTGCGGATGTCGAAGAACAAGATGTATTTCACGTCGGCGAAGGCGGAGCGCGAACTCGGTTACCGCGCGCGGCCATACCGCGAAGGGTTGAGCGATGCGATCGACTGGTTCAGGCAGGCGGGGTATCTAAACCGCTGAGCCGGCGTGCCGGGCCGCACGCGTGAGCATTTTGTTACAGCGTCGGCTGACCCGCAGCGAGTAAAATCGCGGGTCCTATGAGAGAACCATCGCATGAATCTTGACGAACAGATCGGCGCGCTCGAAGCGGGCGTCGATCAGATCAACCAGCTTATCGAGGCCGCCGCTACACCGCAGGCCGAGACAACGCCCGCGAGCGCCACGCAACCTGGCAACGCTAAAGCGACAGCAGAAGCGCAGCTGCCTGCGGTCGCCCCCGCCGAATCTGACGCAGCCGACGCAGCCAACGCGACCGATTCAGCCGACCAGCCCACGCTGAAAATCAACCGCCCGAATCGCGACGAAATCACGATGACGATCGGCGACCAGACCGTATCGCTGCATCCCACACAGGTCGGCCAGTTGATCGAAGAACTCGCGAACGCGCGCGCATCGATGCAACCCGAACCACCGGCAAACCTGCCGCCTGGCTGGCGCTTCGTCTCGACGAAAAACCCGGTAATGGCCGTGCAGAAGCAATCGAACGGCGACCGTCTGCTAGTGATGCGTCATACCGGTCATGGCTGGGTGCCGTTCACGTTCTCGCCGGATATGGTGATTCAGCTGTATATGCTGCTCACGCAGCGCTGATGCGCGTCGCTCAGCGTGAAGCCGAAGCGCTGCTCACGGTGAAACCGGCAACGGCGGCGGAAACAGCCCGCCACTCAGTCCACTCACGGTAGCAGGCGCGGCGGGCAGGCCGCTGCCCGACGCCGAAGAAACGTTGCCCAGCCAGACGACCGGGCCGATACAGAAGGTGGTCCAGCGGGTATCGCATGCGCCGCCCTGGTCGGACCGGAATGCGGTGCCGGATGTGGTGCGAAAGACGGCAGGCAACATCGCACGGTCGTCACCGTCGTCTCCGACCACCCCCGCAAACGCCTTCGTACGCTGACTCACCATCTGCGCATACGCCTTCGATCCGCCATACGATTTGAGCGCCGCATTCAGATCGCCGCCCGCCGAACGGCGGTATCCGTAGAGAATCGCGGAGCCGACTTCGATGTTGGTATCGGGCTGCGTCAGATCCTTCACGTGTCGCAAAAGATCGCGATGCGCGCCCGGCACGACCTGCATCAGCCCGGTCGCGCCGTTCGTGCCTTTGGCCTTTTCCTTGAAGTGCGACTCGATCGAAATGATGGCGAGCAACAACGCCGGCGGTAGCGCGTACTTTTCCGAAGACGCATTCACGGCCTTCGCAATCTGCTCCGCCTTGTCTCTCGCCACGCCGAACTTGCGCGTCAGATAGTCGGTCATGCGCTGACGAAGGTGCTCGCTATTGTCTTGCGCGGCGCCGTGGCCCGTCACGCTATCGCTGGCCTGCTGCGTATCGGATCGACCGGCGGGGGATTGACCGGCGGGCGGCGTGCCCTGCGCGCTCTCGCTGGCCAGACCGCCCTGGATCAAACCGAGCGTGAGGGCGAGTGCGCAGAGCAGGCGGTTCATTTTCGCGGGACCGGTTAGCGTTCCTGGACCGGCGCCTGCACGCGCGCCTTCCACTGGCCGCCCTTGCCGCGCCAGTAACGTACCGCCGACGCGAACGTCGCGCCGACATAGAACAGCGCGATGAGCGGCAGGAACGGCGCCCACAGCGGCGAGCGGCCGTAATAGCGCAGCATCGGCGCATAGGCGCAGCACATCGCCGCCCACGCGAGCCAGGCGGGCAGCCCGGTCGGACCGAGTGCAAGCGCCGCCAACGGCGGCAGCAGATAGATGATGGCCATGCCCGCCAGCGTACCCGCAAGCAGCCACGGCGAATAGCGCAGCTGGGTAAACGCGGTGCGCGCGATCATGTTCCAGATATCGCGCCAGCTATCGTAAGGACGCAGCGAGACGCTGCGCGCCGCCACGTCGAGGCGGATCGGATGACGGCCGGCACCGCGATGCTTGATACGCGCTGCGAGGCTGCAATCGTCGATGAGCTCGGCGCGGATCGATTCGATCCCACCCGCTTCTTCGAGCGCCGTGCGCCGCACCAGCATGCAACCGCCGGCGGCTGCCGCCGTCCGGTTGCGCGGATTGTTGACCCACGCGAACGGATACAGCTTCGCGAAGAAAAACACGAACGCCGGAATCAGCGCCTTTTCCCAGAACGAGTCGCAACGCAGCCGGACCATTAGCGAGACGAGATCGCGCTGTTCGGCGTCGGCGCGCTCGACCAGTTGCGCGACGGCATCGGTGGGATGGCCGATATCGGCATCGGTGAGCAGCAGGAAATCGGCGGGCACGCCGAGCGTACGGATCGCCTCGATGCCCTGCGACTGCGCCCATACCTTGCCGGACCAGCCGGCGGGCAGCGGTTTCGCGGCAATCACGGTGAGGCGATCGGGGCATTGCAGTTGCAGCGCCGCAGCGCGGGCGGCATCGGCGGTGCCGTCGGTGCTGTGGTCGTCGACGACGATCACATGGAACGCGCCCGCATATTCCTGCGTGAGCAGCGACGAAACCGCCTCGGCGATTACGTCGGCCTCATTGCGCGCCGGGACGACGGCGGCGACCGCCGGCCACGTCTCGCGCGGCTGCACGGTAAGCGACGGCGCCGGCCGCGCACGCCAGAAACCGCCGCGCGCGAACAGCAACACACACCAGATCAGCAGCGAAACGCACGACAGTACAAACAGGATCGCCATCATGCACTGCCCTCGATAGACGGCGTGCGCACGCCGACGCGCCGCGACAGCCACATTGCGAGCGAACGCACGCCGACGACACACCAGTCGAAAGCGCCAAGCGCCGGGCGATGGCGAAACACATCGTAGTTCGTCTTTTCGATCCGTTCGAGTATGCGCAGTGCGCCATGCACGACGCCGCATAGTTCGAGGCCGAAGCGCCCCGGCATACGCAACGCGAGCGGCGCGCCGCGCACGATCATCGCGCGGGCATAGGCGACTTCGTGCGCCATCAGTGCGCGCCACGCGTTGTCGGTTACGCCCTGGGCGATTTGCGCTTCGGTTACGCCGAAGCGCGCGAGGTCGGTTTGCGGCATGTAAATACGGCCCTTTTGCCAGTCTATGGCGACGTCCTGCCAGAAGTTGATCAGTTGCAGCGCCGTGCAGATCGAATCCGAATCGGCGAGATTGTCCGGTGTCGCCGCATCGAACAGATGCAGCATCAGATGCCCGACCGGATTTGCCGAACGCCGGCAATAGTCGAGTAGCGAAGGCCAATCGGCATAGCGGCTGGCGTCGATATCCTGATCGAACGCGGAGACCAGATCGTAGAACGGCTGCATCGGTAATTTGTATTGCGCGACCACCTTCGCCAGCTCGGCGAACAGCTGCGGGTGAACCGGCGCGGAGCGGCCGTCCGCCAAGGCATCGAGCCCGGCGCGAAAGTCGGCGAGGCGCGTATGGCGCTCAACGGGAGACCAGTCGCCTTCGTCGGCGATGTCGTCGGCGGTGCGCGCCACGTTGTAGATCACGTCGATCGGAGCGCGCAGCACCTTCGGCAGCAATATGCTTGCGACCGGAAGGTTTTCGTAGTGATCGACTTCCATCCAGCGAGCCTCAAATCAATCCATACGGTAATGCAGTTGTAAGAAAAACTGCAGGATCGTCTAGTTTAAGGGTTCCGCCCCGGCGATGCATGTGTCGAAATAGTCCGTTACCGCCTGTGTGGAGACCTGTTCCACGGAAGCAAACCGGCCCCGATAGCGTTAGAATGCGCGTTTAGTTTTGCGTACCGGCTTTTGCGTCGGTATCAGGACGCCAATATTAATGATGATCGCGGCGATAAAGCCGGCTTGCCGACTTCTTCGAAACCCGCGTCAGTCGGAGTTCGCCAGCCTATGCGAGTCATCCTTGCCCAACCCCGCGGCTTTTGTGCGGGCGTGGTCCGCGCCATCGAAATCGTCGATCGCGCATTGCTGCAACATGGCGCACCGGTTTATGTGCGCCACGAAATCGTCCATAACCGGCACGTCGTCGATAACCTGCGCCAGAAAGGCGCGCGCTTCGTCGAAGAACTCGATGAAGTGCCCGAGGGCGCAGTCGCGATTTTCAGCGCGCACGGTGTCGCGCAAACGGTCGAGCGCGCCGCCGAACAGCGCCGTCTCGACGTGCTCGACGCGACCTGCCCGCTCGTCACCAAGGTCCACGTGCAGGGGCGGCAATATGTGTCGGCGGGACGCACGTTGATCCTGATCGGCCATGCGGGCCATCCTGAGGTGGAAGGCACGATCGGACAGATTCCCGGCACGGTCATCCTCGTGCAAAGCGAAGCCGAAGTCGCGACGCTCGAGCTGCCGCTCGACACGCCGCTCGCCTACGTGACGCAGACGACGCTGTCCGTCGACGACACGCGCGGCATCATCGATGCGCTGATGGCCCGTTTCAGCGACATCGTCGGTCCGGACACGCGCGACATCTGCTATGCGACGCAGAACCGCCAGGCCGCGGTACGCGAACTGAGCACCCAGGTCGATGTGCTGCTGGTGGTCGGCGCGACGAACAGCTCGAATTCGAACCGCCTGCGCGAGATTGGCAGCGAAACCGGTGTGCCGAGCTATCTGGTTGCGGACGGCTCGGAAGTGAAGCCCGAGTGGTTCGCGAATGCGCAGACCGTCGGCATCACCGCAGGCGCGTCGGCCCCGGAAGAAATGGTCAGGCACGTCATCGACGCGCTGCGCGCACTCGGTCCCGTCGACGTCACGACGATGGCTGGTCGCGAAGAGAAGGTCGAGTTCAAACTGCCGGCCAAGCTTGCCCAGCCGGTGGCCACAGGCGAAACGCAAACGTAAGCGGCGATCAGGTCAGGTTGCCTGCCTACGACTGAAAGAGCGCAACGGCATCGACCGTCGCGCTCTTTTCATTTCCTGCCGCCTGAAAATTTCAGCCCGCGAATTTCAGCCCGCGTTACGCGCGTTGTGGTTCGTGAGGAACTTGATCAGACCGTCGATCCCGCCTTTCGCGAGCTGGTCTGCAAATTGCGTCTGATACACCTGAATGAGCCATGCGCCCATCATGTTGATGTCGTAGACCTTCCAGCCGGACGGTGTCTTTTCCATCCGGTAGTCGATCGCATCGTCGCCGCCCTTGCTGATCACATGCGACTGGACGACGGTGTCCTGCGCAGATGCCGCCACGTTGACAGGCAGAAAGCGGAACGTCACGTCCTGATCGCGCAGTTGGGCAAGCGAAGTCGCATAAGTGCGCACGAGCAGCAACTGGAATTGCTCGTACAACTGCTTCTGCTGATCGGGCGTCGCCGTGGTCCATGCCTTGCCGACCGCGATGCGCGTGGTGCGCTGGAAGTCGGTGGCGGGCACGAAGCGCGTTTCAACGAGTTGGGTAATTTTCGCCATGTCGCCGCCGCGCGCCTGCGGGTCGGCCTTCATTGCGTTGACCGTGCCTTCGACGGCGTTCTTGACGATAGCATCGGGCGCATTTTGCGCGAAGGCCGCGGTCGACACCACGGCAGCAGCCAGAAAAGCAGAGAAATAACGTTTCATACGCTCGCCAGAACAGGAAAAAAGAGCGCCGGACAACCCAAGGTTACCGGCGCGAACCAGTATACCGGCTTTGCCCCGCACAGCCTTGCAGCCCTAAGCGAGGGACAAGTCGCCGCATCGGTATACTTGTGACCTTCCTGTGAACCCAGCATTCCGTGACAGGCCTTTTCGCCTCATGCTCAAGTCTTCCATCGTCCGTCTCGTCGCCGTCTCGGTACGCTATCCGCTGCAGATCATCGCGCTGTCGCTGGTCCTCGCTGTCGCAAGCGGGTATTACGTCGCCCATCACTTCAAGATCAACACGGACATCAGCCGTCTCGTCGAAACGGACAAGCAATGGTCGGCGCTCAGCGACTCGATGGATCAGGCTTTTCCGCAGCGCGGCACGACGCTGCTCGTCGTCGTCGAGGCCCAGGCACCGGAATTCGCCGATGCCGCGGCCAATGCGCTGACTGACGCACTGCGCAAGGAAACCAGCGAATTCGTCGCGGTCTCGCAGCCTTCTGGCGGACCGTTCTTCGAACGTAACGGCATGCTGTTCCCGTCGCTGAAAGACGTCGAATCGACGACCTCGCAGCTCGTCCAGGCGCGGCCGCTCGTCAATACGCTGGCGCACGATCCGAGCCTGACCGGACTCGCCGGTACGCTGAACACCACGTTGCTGCTGCCGCTGCAGATCGGCCAGGTGAAGCTGCCCGATATGAGTCATCTGCTGTCGCAGAGCGCGATCACGCTCGACCGCGTGCTGGCGGGCCAGCCGGCGGCGTTCTCGTGGCGCGCGCTGGTCGACAAGGATGTCGCGACGAACCCGGCGCGCGCGTTCATCACCGTGCAGCCGGTCGTCGACTTCGGCGCGCTCGAACCGGGCGCGCGGGCGTCGAAGGCGATCCGCGCCGCGGCTGCATCACTCAATCTCGACACGCGCTACGGCGCGCGGGTCCGGCTCACCGGCGAGCAACCGCTCGCCGACGAAGAGTTCGCCTCGGTGCAGGACGGTGCCGCGCTGAATGGCATCGCGACCTTCATCGTCGTGCTCGTGATTCTCTGGCTCGCGCTACGCTCGGGCCGTCTGATCCTCGCCGTGTTCGTCACGCTGTTCGTCGGACTCGCGATCACCGCGGCGCTCGGGCTCATGATGGTCGACGCACTGAACATGATCTCGGTGGCGTTCATGGTGCTGTTCGTCGGGCTCGGCGTCGATTTCGGCGTGCAGTTCGGCGTCAAGTATCGCGAGGAGCGCCATCGCGACGACCGGCTTCCTGCCGCGCTGGTGCAGACGGCGCATAGCATCGGCGTACCGTTGACGCTCGCGGCCATCGCCGTCGCCGAAAGCTTCTTCTCGTTCCTGCCCACCGCGTATCGCGGCGTGTCCGAGCTTGGAAAGATCGCCGGCGTCGGGATGTTCGTCGCATATCTGACCAACATGACGCTGCTGCCGGCCCTGATCAAGGTGCTGAATCCACCGGGCGAAGCGAGTTCGCCGGGGTTCCGGCAGCTCGCGCCGGTCGACGATTTTCTCGACCGTCATCGCAAGCCCGTGCTGATCGGCACGCTCATCGTCGTGATCGGTGCGCTGCCGCTACTCACGCATCTGCGCTTCGATTTCAACCCGCTGCATCTGAAGGACCCGCATACGGAATCGATGGCGACGCTGCTGTCGTTGAAAGACTCGCCCGAGGCTGCGGTTAACGACGTGCATGTGCTCGCGTCGTCGCAGGCGGACGCGGAACGCATCGTCGCGCATCTGTCGACGCTACCCGAAGTCGGCCGCATCACGACGCTCGCCACTTTTATACCGCCTGATCAGCCGCAAAAAATCGCGCTGATCGATGCCGCCGCGCAGCAGCTGTTGCCCGCGCTTACGCAGACTCCCGCGCCGCCCGCCACCGACGCGGTGCGCGTGGCCGCGCTCAAACGCGCGGCGAACCAGTTGTCGCTCGCCGCCGACGACCATCCCGGCCCCGGCGCCGCCGAAGCGCAGCATCTGTCGGCTACGCTGATGAAACTCGCGGCCGCCGACGCCGCCACGCGAGACCGCGCCGAGCACGCGATGTCGGATCCGCTTAAACTCGCGCTGCAGCAGCTCGCAGCACTGCTGCAGCCGACGTTGATCACGCAAGCCACGCTGCCGCCGCAGATCGTGCGCGACTGGCTCGCACCCGACGGCCGCGCGCTCGTCGACATCTCGCCGAAGATCGCCGCAGGCGCCGATCCCGGCGACGACACCGTACTGCGGCGCTTCGCGAACGCGGTGAAGGCCGCCGAGCCCGGTGCGATCGGTGGGCCGATCTCGATCCTGCATTCCGCCAACACGATCATCAAGGCGTTCCTGCAGGCCGCCGGCTGGTCGGTGCTGTCGATCACGATCCTGCTGTGGTTGACGCTGCGCCGTTTCGGCGACGTGCTGCGCACGCTGATTCCGCTGCTGGTGTCGGCGGTCGTGACGCTGGAGCTGTGCGTGGTTTTCGACATGCCGCTCAACTTCGCGAATATCATCGCGCTGCCGCTGATGCTCGGCGTCGGCGTAGCTTTCAAGATTTACTTCGTGATGGCATGGCGCAACGGCCAGACCGGGCTGTTGCAGTCGAGCCTCACGCATGCAGTCATGTTCAGCGCCGCCACGACGGCGACCGCGTTCGGCAGCCTGTGGCTGTCGCACCATCCGGGTACGGCGAGCATGGGACGGCTGCTGGCGCTGTCGCTGCTCTGTACGCTGATCGGCGCGGTCGTTTTCCAGCCGGTATTGATGGGTAAGCCGCGCCCGAAGCGCGCCAGGAAAAAATTGCAAGGGATTGACGGATGAAGATGCGAAACCCCGCACTGGCGCTGCTCGCAGCAGGCCTCGTCACGGGCTGTGCGACAGGCCCCGACCGGAAGCCAGGCGACCCCTTCGAGCCGGTGAATCGCGTGATCTTCAAGGCCAACGACGCGATCGACACGCACATCGCCGTACCGATCGCCAAGGGTTACGAGAAAGTGACGCCGGAGCCGATCCGCACGGCGCTCACCAACTTCTTTGCGAATCTCGGTGACCTCGGCAATGCGGCCAACAACCTGCTGCAACTGAACATCACCGACGCTACCGAAGACGTAATGCGCTTCGCGATGAATTCGGTGTTCGGTATCGGCGGCCTGATCGATTTCGCGACACCGGCCGGTCTGCCGAAGCACAACCAGGACTTCGGCCTGACGATGGGCCGCTGGGGCGTGCCGGCGGGCCCGTATCTGGTGCTACCGCTGTTCGGCCCGAGTTCGGTCCGCGACGGTATCGGCCTCGCGGTCGATGTGCGCTTCAATCCGCTGAACTACGCGGAACCGGCGCTGCGCAATCCGCTGTATGTGGCGCAGTTCGTGAGCAAGCGCTCCGATCTGCTCGGCGCGACGGATCTGTTGCAACAGGCCGCGCTCGACAAGTACACGTTCGTGCGCGACGCGTACACGCAGCAGCGGCAATCGCGCGTGCATCGCAACGGCTCCCCTGCGGCGCCGCTGCCGGATTATGGCGATCCGGATGCGCCAGCTTCGGGCGCGGCGGCGGGTGCTGCCGGTGGCTTGCCGAACTATGCGGACCCTGGTGAATCCGCGGCGCCTGCATCGGGTAGTGGCACGGGACAACCGGCGGTCAACGCTCCCAATTACAGCGATCCTGGCGAATCGGCCAAACCCGCTCAATCAGCGTTGGGCGCAGGCGCCGCGCAACCGCCGGTCGATGTACCCAACTACAGCGACCCCGGCGCATCTGCCAAACCCGCTCAATCCGCGTCAGGCAATAGCGCAGCACAAGCACCGGTCAACGCGCCCGCCACCGCCCCCGGCGCATCCACGAAAGTGGCTCAACCTTCGGCAAACGGCGCAGCAGCACCTGCTACAGCAGCGTCGACACCCGCTGCGCCGTAAAGCGTCGCCTGGCGGTCGTCCGCCGCTGCGCCTCAACGCAAAACAGCCCGACATGCTCACGCATGCCGGGCTGTTTCGTTGTGATCGACGGAAATGCTGCCTGAGACTGCTCCGCGCTCAGCGCGTCGTGCGCGGATGCAGCGCACCGGCTTCACCAAGCGCCCGACGCGCCTCGACCAGCGACTTCCGCGCCGCACGCGCATCGCCGGCAAGCTGGAGCAACGCGCCCAGTTGCGACGGCTGGCGGATCAGCTCGCGCAGGATCGGCGCGAGCGCGGTCCGGCCGTCGTCGCGCAACCCGGCGGTCGCGGCGGGCGGCAACGTGCGCCATGCCGGATCGACGATCGCGCGACATACCGCGAACGGCAACCCGTGCGCCGCAGCCGTTGCGCCCGCGACATGCGATTCCATATCGACTGCGAGCGCGCCCGTCTCCTGGTGCAGTGCGGCCTTCGCGGCGGCACCGGTAAGCGGCGCGGTCACCGCGGCCTGCAAGCCACGGTGCAAACGCGCACCGAGCGGCGTAGCGGCCAGCGCGGCAGCAATCAGGTCGCTCCACGATCGATCGGTGGCAATACGGCCGAGTGGCCCATCGACAGCATCGGCCACGATCAGCGTGCCCGCAGCAAGCTCCGGCGCCAGGCCACCAGCCGTACCGAAACTGACGATGCCCGAGCAACCGCGCGCCACTGCCTCGTTCAATGCGCGTTCGAGCAGATCGGCACGCGCCGCGAATACTGTTTCAACGCCTGCGCCACGCGCGATACGCGCCTCGAACGCCATGCCGGTCACGACGATGACCGGTAGATCGAACGTCGTCGTCATCACATCCCGACCGCGACGCGCGTCTCGCCGTCGCGTTTCAACTGTCGATAGCGCGCCAGTGCCCACAGCGGGAAGAACTTGCGATACCCGTGATAGCGCAGATAGAACACGCGCGGAAAGCCCGTTGCGGTGAAGCGCGTCTCGTCCCACAGGCCATGTTCGCGCTGCTCGCGCACCAGGTAAGCGATGCCGCGCGCGACCGCAGGATGGTCGACATCGCCGGTCGCCAGCAGGCCGAGCAACCCCCATGCGGTCTGCGACGCGGTGCTCGGCGCCCGTTCGTAGCCGCGGTAGTCGAGCTTGTAGCTCGTGCCGTCCTCGCCCCAGCCGCCGTCGTCGTTCTGGATCGAGATCAGCCATTGCGCGGCGCGGCGCATGCGCGGGTCGTCGTGGGCAATGCCGGCCGCGTTCAGCGAGCACAGCGCGGTCCACGTGCCGTACACGTAGTTCATGCCCCAGCGGCCGTACCAGCTGCCGTCCGGCAACTGTTCCTTGAGCACGTAGTCGAGCGCGCGTTGCGCCGGCTCGCTCGCGGCCGGCAGTTCGCCGAGCTGCGCGAGCATCGACAGGCAGCGGCCCGATACGTCGGCGGTGGGCGGATCGAGCAGCGCACCGTGATCGGAGAATGGAATGTTGTTCAGGTAGTACTGGGTGTTTTCCGGCTCGAATGCGCCCCAGCCACCGTCGCTGCTCTGCATGCCGACCACCCATTCGCGCGCACGCGCAATGGCTTCGCGATCGACATTCGAATGCGTGAGCGCGGCCGCGCGATGCATCGCCATCGCGACCACGGCCGTATCGTCGACGTCCGGGTAGTGCGGATTCGCGTACTGGAACGCCCAGCCGCCGGGACGGATGTTGGGGCGACGCGAGATCCAGTCGCCGCGCACATCGAGGATCTGCAGCGGGCGCAGCCATTGCAGCCCGCGCAGCGCCGCTTCCTCGGCGCGCGCGTCACCGGTTTCGAGTAGCGCGTGCGCCACCAGCGACGTATCCCACACCGGCGACAGACAAGGCTGGCAATACGCCTCGTCATCGTGGATCACCAGCAGCTTGTCGAGCGCGTGACGCGCGGTCGCACGCTGCGGATGGTCGGCCGGATAGCCGAGCACGTCGTACATCATGACGGCGTTCGCCATCGCCGGGAAAATCGCGCCGAGGCCGTCCTCGCCGTTCAGCCGTTCATCGACGAACGCGACCGCGGCATCGACCGAGCGGCGCCGCGTGTGCCGCGGAAACAGTCCGTCGACGAGGCGCAGCACGCCATCCACTGCGCGGAAGAACACGAACCAGCTCTGGCTCTGATGCCCCGCCTTCGACAGCAGCCCGGTCGTAACCGGCGCGCCGCGAAACAGCTCGTCGATACGCACGCCAAGCGGATTGCGCGCGACCGGCCGCTTCGCGTTCAGCACCAGCAGCGGCACGATCACCGTGCGCGCCCAGTACGACACCTTCGACAGGTGGAACGGAAACCACTTCGGCAGCAGCATGATCTCGACCGGCATCATCGGTACCGCGTACCACGACACCACGCCGAACAGCGCGAGCATGATGCGCGTGAAGACGTTCGATGCCTCCGCGCCGCCGTGCGCGAGAATCGCCTCGCGGGCACGGCGCATGTGTTCGGCGTCTTCCGGATCGCCGATCATCTTCAGCGCGAAGTACGCCTTCACGCTCGCGCTGACGTCGAGCGCGCCGTCGGTGAAGAGCGGCCAGCCGCCGTCCGGCAACTGGATACGGCGCAGATAACGCGCGATCTTCTGTTCGAGTTCGAGGTTCGGTGTTTCGCCGAGATAGTGGACGAGCAGCACGTATTCGGCGGGAATCGTCGCGTCGGCTTCGAGTTCGTAGACCCAGTGGCCGTCCGGACGCTGCGCGTCGAGAATCGCCGTGGTTGCGTGCTCGACAGCGGCATTGAGCGCAGCATCCGGTACGCCGCCGCCGTGGGCAGCATCAGGCAGCGGCGCGGTCGCGTCGGTCGAGTGGGCAAGAGACAGGTCGTTCATCGGCGTTCCATCGGTTCGTTCAGGAGCGCATCCGCGGCCTTCTGGCCGGAACGGATCGCCCCTTCGATCGTCGCGGGCAGGCCGGTAGCCGTCCAGTCGCCCGCGAGCATCAGGTTATTCCAGCGAGTGCGCGTGCCGGGGCGGCGCATCTCTTCTTCGGGCAACGCGGCAAACGTCGCGCGCTTTTCGCTGACGATCTGCCAGGTCGGCATCGGCTCGACCGGCAGGCTCGCCGCATGGGCCACTTCGGCCCACACGATCCGCGCGAGCTCTTCGCGCGGCATGTCGATCAGCCGGTCCGCGCCGCTGATCGTGACCGACAGGCGGCCGTCGAAGGCAAACAGCCATTCGGCCGTCGAATTCAGCAAGCCGAGCATCGACGGGTGGCCGATGGGGGGATCGACAGCGAAATGCACGTTGACGATCGCCGTGAAGCGGCCCGGCGTCTGCACGCCGGGCACCAGCGTCTGCGCAACGTTGGGCGGGACCGCGAGCACCACCGCATCGCCGTTCGCGAGTTCGACGTTCAGGTCGCCGAAGCCGAGCGCGGCGGCTCGCCCAGTCTCGGCAAATTCAATCGATTTTAGCTGCGAGCCAAGCCGGATCTCCGCACCGCCATGCTGCAGCAGGCGTAGCGCGGGATCGACGAAGGCGCTCGCGAGGCCGTTGCGTGCCACCAGCGGCCGGCATGCCTGACCGCCCGCGGCCAGCGTTTCGCGGAGCACCGCGCCCGCCAGCTCAGCGGTACCGTCGCGCGGCTCGACATTCAGCACCGCGAGAAACAGCGGCCGCAGCAGGCGATCCCACAACGCGCCGTTACAGCGCATCGTTTGCGCCATCGTGCGGCCCGGTTTCGCGAACAGCAGCGGCACGAGCGACAGATAATCGGCCGCATGCGTGCCGGGCACGCGCGCGGCGCCGTCGAAGATCCACAGCGGCACGCGTCCCGGCGAAAGTCGTACGGTCCAGCGTGCCCCGCTCGCCAGATCCATGAACGCATACTCGGGCTGTGCGGGGCCGACGAGTTCGTCGGCGGCGCCGATCGCACGCGTGTAGTTGAGCGTCGCGTGATTGCCGGACAGCACGAGATGATTGCCGTTATCGATCGTCGCGCCAAGTGTGCGGTCGTAATACGAGCGACAGCGCCCGCCCGCCTGGGCCGTCGCTTCGTGCAGCACCACCCGTGCACCGCGCCGCTGCAACTGGACGGCGGCGGCGAGACCGGCAAGACCTGCGCCGATCACGTGAACGAGTTTCACCATCAGAAGAACGCGTAGCGGGCGACGATCCACAGTAGCCGCATGCGCGGCTTGCTGACCTTCGTACGCGGAATGTCGAAGCCACGGTCGACCGTGCGCTCGAGCAGACAGCGATACACACCGGACATGATGCGCGGCGCGCGCACGTGGTTGCGCGAGGCGGCGTCCATGATCGCGTCGGCGGCTGCGAAATGCTGCTTCGCGCGTTCGACGAGCGGCGCGCAGACACGCGGGATCGCGGGATCGTCGGCAATCGAAGTCGGGCTCGCGGCCGCGATGCCTTCGCTCGCCAGCAGTTCGCGCGGCAGGTAGCAACGATTGATGCCGGCGTCTTCGTCGATATCGCGCAGGATGTTCGTGAGCTGCAGTGCGCGTCCCAGGTGATGCGCGAGGTCGCGCCCCGGTTGCTCCTGCATCCCGAATATCCTCACCGATAGCCGTCCCGCCGAACTCGCGACGCGGTCGCAGTAGAGATCGAGGGTGGCTTCGTCGGGTGCGCAGATGTCTTCGGCGGCGTCCATCGCCATGCCGTCGATCATCGCGTGAAAGTCTTCGCGCTGGAGCTGGAACGTGTGGATGTGCCGCGTCAGCGCGGCCAGCGGCGCGGGCGGCGCACCGGCATAGCAGGCGTCGATGTCGGCCCGCCAGCGCTCGAGCGCAGCAGCGCGTTCGGCGCGCGGCAGGTCGCCATCGGCGATGTCGTCGACGGCGCGGCAGAACGCGTACACCTGATACATCGCGTCGCGCTGCGCGGCCGGCAAGATGCGCATGGCCAGATAAAACGAGCTGCCTGACGTAACGGCAGCGGCATCGGTTGTTTGAGTATCGTCCACGACGAGATTGGAAACGGCCAAGACAATCTCCGCTGAAGCGCCCAAAGGCGGTGAAGAAGTCATGCCTACCCGCAGGGCAAGCCGCCCGCGCGCGCGGACACGCGCGAAACCGGCTGGGACACCGGAAGCGGCGAAAAGTATACCAATCTTTGCCCTGACCCGCAGTTTGGGGGGCTATCGACGGTTTTCGCGCGGTCGACCCGCGTTCAGGCAAATGCGATCGAGCGGTTACGTCCCTGCCGTTTCGCGCTGTACAGCGCGGCGTCGGCTTCGTTGATCAGCACCTCGTAGGTCGGCACGCCCGCGCGCGCCGCCGCCCCTCCGACGCTGGCCGTGACCGGCACGCTCACGCCCTGCACGTCGACCGGCGCATCGCCGATCGTGTGGCGGATCTTCTCGGCGACCTGCATCGCCACGCCGAGCGGCGTGCACGGCAGCAGCAGCGCGAATTCCTCGCCGCCGAAACGGCCGAACGTATCTTCCACGCGCACCACGTCCGCGACCCGCTGCGCCATCTCGCGCAATACGCCATCGCCGACAACGTGGCCGAACTGGTCGTTGATCGTCTTGAAGTGGTCGAGATCGAACAGCAGCACCGACAGATCGCCGCCGTACCGCTGCCAGCGCGTGTATTCGTCGCTGAGCTTCGATTCGAAGAAACGCCGGTTCGCGATGCCGGTCAGGCCGTCGCGGTCCGCGTATTCCTGCAGCTTCGCTACCGCCTCTTCGCGTTCGCGCTGCACGATGCTCACGTGCGTCACGTCGGATACCGTGACGCACACCGCCACCACTTCGCGCTCGCGCGTGAGCGGCATGAAGGTGCAGTCCTGCTGCATGAAGTCGACGCCGCCGGTAATCGGCCGGTCGTGGTCGAACCTGAACAGATAAGGGCGCTGCTCCCACGAACTGAACGCGAAGCTGCCCAGCTGGAACACGCTCTCGAGCTTGCGGCTCAACCACGCGCGCGGCAGCTCAGGAAAATTGTCGAAGATCGGGCGCCCGACTACTTTCTCTGCGGCGAGGCCACTGTGATCCTGCATGAAGCGATTCCACATCAGCACGTTCATGTCGCGGTCGAGTACGAAGATGCCGAAACCGACCCGTTCGACAACCAGATCGCTGAGGGAAAGGGCCGGCGCATTCATAAGCTGGACAGCAGCGCGTCGAGCGCGAGGTTCATATGGCGGATCGAATCTTCGGCCATCAGCATCACGAAGTGCGCGCGAAAACTGTGGTCCTCGAGCGCGAAGTTCACTTCGATCAGCAGCGCAACTTCCCACGCGAGCACGCCGGGCTGAAACACCTCGTCGAGCGACAGCGACGCACCCAGCATGCCTGGCGGCGAGAACACCGGGGTCCGGCCGAGCTGGTCGAGGATGCACGACACGCACGCGCCGGTCAGCGCGTTCGCGACGTCGAACGTCAGTTCTTCCTCGTTCGTCGCCTCGTAGGCCGAACGCGGATAGGGATCGTTCACGAGCGCGCAAAGCTGCGCGATGCTGCCGCTGCGGCACAGCACCAGTGCCTCGCCCTTGATATCCGAACGAAAGCCCTGGCGCACGGCCGTGACCGGCTCGTCGATACCGGTCATCTCGCGCAGCGTGTCGGCCGCGTCGCTCACGGCCACGACCCGCACGCGCGGCACCGACAGCTCGATGAACGCATCGAGCAGCCGCGCGAGACGCGTCGCGGCCTGCCCCATCGCCAGATTGGCGACCTCCTGCAGCGCGTCGCGCTGATCTTCGGTGAGGACTGGCTCAGACATACAACCCGTACTCCTTGAGGACGGGCAGTACCGCCTCGGGGCTCACCGGCTTCGCGATGAACGCCGCTGCGCCGAGCGCGCGCACGCGTGCCTGGGCCATCGGCTGGACATCGGCGGAGACGACGATCACGAACGTATTCAGATCTTCGTGCTGCAACGCTTCGAGCACCTGATAACCGGTCATATCCGGCATCGTCAGATCGAGAAACATCACCGACGCCTTGCCAGCGCGGTATAACGCCAGCGCCTCGCGACCATTGGTCGCGTAGTTGATGTCGACGTCCCACTCCGGCGGCAGTGCTCTCGTGAGCACCCTGCGGGCAAGCAGCGAATCGTCGGCGATCACGATGGGCAAAGGCATGGCGGCGGATCGGAATACCAGATGGGTTGGCGCGCCGGGGCGTGCGGCGGGGTCTGGGCGAGGCATGCGCCGGGGCGCGCACCGGGTCGTGCACGTTAACGGCGGCGCAATAGCATTTCTTTAGCCAGCAAGAGTGCTCTCGCGGACTCGCTGCTCACCTTCTACGAATAGAATTGCCCTTTATCCAGTCTCTTCATGGAATTTTCAAATTAATCTGCCCGCTAAATACGCCGTTTATACTTTTGTGTACGTTTGCGCTTCCGGATTCGTCCCGATCCTTGTCGTAAGATGAAAACCGGCCATACTTCCTGTGCATTTAAGCGCTACTCACGATGACACCTGACCGGCCCGAACCGTCGCCCGCGAGCCGTCTTGCTTCTGCCAGGCAGGAGGACGCGCCGTTTCCGACGGTGCCCGAACACAACTTCGCCGTCCGGCGCGCCACGCTGATCGCGCTGCTCGTCGCCGCGATCGTGTTGCCATGCATCTACGTCTCGATCATGGCCTTCAACGATCTGCGGGCACGCGAAGCCGATGCCACCGACGTCACGCTGCGTACCGTGCGCGTCGCCGAAGAGCACGCGCTGAAGGTGTTCGACATGAACGAGGCACTCGATGCGCGTGTCGTCGATCTCGTACAGGACCTCGACGACCACGGCATTCGCGAAGCCGAAGGGGTCATTCACGAAAAACTGCGCGTGATGGGCGGCGGCTATCCGCAGGTTTCGGCGGTCTCGATCTTCGGCAGCGACGGCGCGTTGCTCGCGAGCAGCCGCTATTTCCCGGCGCCGCCGGCATCGATCCTCAATCGCGAGGATTTCACCGGGATTCGTGACGGCCGGGTCCTCGACCATGTCTCGCGCGTGATGATCGGCCAGGTCGCCGGCGAACAGGTGTTCAACACCGGAGTGGCGCGACGCGACGACAACGGCACCTTTGAAGGCGTCGTATCGGTGGCGCTGCGGCCCGGCTACTTCAGTGCGTTCTATCGCGAGCTGCTGGGCGGCCGCGACGCACCGATGACCATGTCCCTGCTGCGTAGCGACGGCGCAATTCTCGCGCACTACCCGGCACGGGTATCGGGATCCGCCACGGTCGACCCGCGGTCGCCGTTCGCCGCGGCGCTCGCGGAAGGTCGTCGCGACGGCGTGGTACGGACCCGCTCGAGCACCGACGGCGACAACCTGATTCTCGCGTTCCGGCGCGTCGGTGCCTACCCCGTGTACGTATCGTGCGGTTATCGCACCTCCGCGATCTGGGCCGAGTGGTACCGGCATCTGAGTGTGCTGATCCTGTCGATGTTCACGCCGTCCATCGTGCTGTGGTGCGTGATCTGGCTGTCGCTCAAGCGCCTCGGCGCCGAAGAGGAAGCGTGGGAGCGCTGGCAGGCCGAAGCGTCGATGCGCCGCTCGATCGAATCCGCGTACCGTCAGTCGCGCAAGATGGAGGCGCTCGGCAACCTGGTCGGCAGCGTCGCGCACGACTTCAACAACCTGCTGATGATCGTCTCGGCGAACGTGCAGATCGTCCGGCGGCGCGGCGTGCCGGGGCTCGAGCGCGAGCTGTCGGCGGTCGAGCGAGCGCTCAAGAGCGGCCAGTCGCTCACGCGGCAGTTGCTCGGCGTCGCGCGCAAGCAGCCGCTACACAACGAGACGCTCGCCGTCGAACGCTGGCTGCCGTCGTGCCGCGAGTTGCTGCGGGCGTCGCTGGGCGCGAAGGTTTCGCTGGTGATGGACATCGGTATCGACGTATGGCCGATGCGCGTCGACGTCGCCGAACTCGAGCTCGCGCTGATCAATATCGCCGTCAATGCACGCGATGCGATGCCGAACGGCGGCCGCTTCACGGTGCGCGCGGCCAACATCAGTTTCCGCCATGAAGACGGCTTCCCACTGATCGGCGAGTTCGTTCAGTTCTCGCTTGAGGATACCGGTGTGGGCATGCCGCCGGATGTGCTCGCGCGTGCCTTCGAACCGCTCTTCACGACCAAGCCGAAGGGCATGGGCACCGGCCTCGGGCTGCCGCAGGTGTTCGCGTTCTGCGAACGCTCGGGCGGCCTCGCGGCAATCGACAGCGCGATTGGCGCAGGCACGTCGGTGCGACTGTACCTGCCGCGGGCAGCCGCCGCGCCGGAATTCGAGCGGCCGCGCGAAGCCCCGCTCGAACACACCGGCACGCCGCACGGTTTGCGGATCCTGCTGGTCGAGGACAACGACGAGGTCGCCGCTGGCACCGAAGCGCTGCTACAGATGATGGGTCACCAGGTGACGTGGGTGTTCAACGCCGACACCGCACTGCGCCTGTTCGACGATGCACACGCGAAGCAGGCACGCACCGGCGAGCCGCTGCCGTTCGATCTGGTGATTTCCGACATCCATATGCCCGGCGCCATGAACGGCATCGATCTCGCCGAAGCGGTTCAGGCGTTCGAAACGAAGCTGCCGGTGATTCTCGTCACGGGCTACGCGGAGGAGCTCGACCGGGCTCGTCACGTGGATGTGAAGGTGTTGTCGAAGCCGTTCGATATCGCGCTGCTCGAGCAGATCCTGCAGGCGATCCAGCGGGATCTGGCGCACGCGCAGCCTGAAACCTGAGCTTGTGTCTGGGTGTGACGGCCCCGTGCAACACGGGCTGTCGATTGTAGAAAATACGTCTACCGCACCCTATGCTCTTTCGCGGCGGCGTCGCGCGGCCTTGCTGCGCAAGGCTTGCCGGGCCGGCGGCCGAAGCGCCGCAGAACCGGCACGATGATTGCAGCCTGCTACCCGAAGAAGCGCGCCTCGCGCTTCGTTCCATTGCCGGGAGGCAGCCATGAAACATGTCGTGATCGGCCTGTTCGACAGGTATGCCGACGCCGAAGGCGCACGCGATACCCTCGTGCGGACCGGCTTCGCGCAAGCCGACATCGAGTTGCAGGCGAACCCCGAATCCACGCCCGACGCAACCGCTACGTCCGGTAGCGGCGCGGGCGTGCTCGCGAACATCGAACGCTTTCTGGCCAACCTGTTCGCCTCGGAGCCACGCACGGTGGAAGCGGAGCGCTACAGGGATGCCGTGCAGCGCGGAGCAGTGCTCGTCTGCGTGAACGCCGCCAGCGAAGCCCATGCGGAACTCGCCAGCCGGCTACTGACGAAGCTCGGCGCCACCGATGTCGGCGAACGCGCACCGGGTTGGGAAGCGGCACTGGCCGATCCGGATGCGGGTCGCGAGCATTCGATACTCGACGAACTGGGGATCGGTGGCGCGGCCGCCGTCGCGCCCGCCGTTGGGCCAGTTACGCGCCCGCTTCCCACCGACGATACCGCCTTCGGTGTCATCGCCGCCGGGGCCGCGCCGGGTTCAGGCGCCGTGCTGCGGCCCGACCCGCGTGACAGCGAACCGGTGGCCGCTGCCCGGCCATCGGCGGCACGCAGTCCCATACCGTCGACCGCGCCGATAGCCGATACGCCCGACGAGTTCATGGAGTACGAAGAGGACTTTCGCAGTCACTACGACGAGCAGTACGCCAGCGAGAATGCGCGCTACGAAGACTACGTACCCGCGTACCGGTACGGCGCAACGCTTGCGCGCGATGCGCGTTTTCACGACCGCTCATGGGACGAGCTGGAACTTGAGGCCCAGCACGATTGGGAAACGAACGGCACGCCCAGCGCAACCGACGAACCCGGCGAGACATGGGAACGCGTCAAGGCGGCCGTACGCCACGGCTGGGAGCGCGTGACGGGTCATCACCACGTGTGACGGCGGACGCGCGGGAGCGGGCGGATGCCGCCCGCTCGCTTTGCCTCCGTAGCGCTTTGAAAGCCGGCTTCAGCCTGCGTGATGATGCACGACCCACGCGACATAGCGATCCACGAACGACTGCAGGTACGCCCGCGTATCGTCGTTGAGGATGGCGCCGCTCTCGTCGATTCGCGAGACATCGTGCTTGATGAACATTTCCGGTTGCCCGAGCATGGGCACGTCGAGATAGGCAAGCACATTGCGCAGATGCTGCTGCGCCAGCGCCGTGCCGATCGCCCCCGGCGACGTACCGATGACCGCGCCGGGCTTGCCCGCCCACACGCTCTTGCCCCACGGGCGCGAACCCCAGTCGAGCGCGTTCTTCAGCACGCCCGGGATCGAGCGGTTGTATTCGGGGGTAACGAACAGCAGGCCGTCGGCGGCTTCGATGCGCCGCTTGAAGTGTTGCGCCACTTCGGGAAACTCGGCGTCGTAGTCCTGGCTGTAGAGCGGCAGCGAACCGATGTCGAGGAATTCGAACGACAGATCGGCGGGGGCCAGCGAAGTCAGCGCGTGCGCGAGCTGCCGGTTGGTCGAGTCGCGGCGCAGGCTGCCGACAATGATCGCGATGTGGTGAGCCATCTTCTTTTCCTTGAGGGTGGAGCGCTCGAAGCGCGGGAAGGCCAAGTGTAATCATAGGCAAAGACAACCCGAACCGGACTGCCGACGATGCGGTTTGGGCAGCTTCAGTGGATAACCTGGATGCCACTGAAGATATCCACAATTTCGCTGAATAACCTTGTGGATAAGTTAGCGCCCGACCTTGTCCATCAAGCCAGGCTCCGGCCCTCACGGGTTTGCAGCACGGGGATTGATTCGTGGCGATGGCGTGACAATCCCGTGAAAACCGGGCGCGCATGGGGCCGGCTAAGGGAAATTGAAAGAAAAACGGCCGGCGCTGTCATCTCGGCGCCCGAAGCGCGACCAATCGCAGAAGCTTTCGGGAAAACAGCCTGAACGCGGATGGTCGAAAGCGGCAACGTGCGGGAAAATGGGTGACGAACCGGAAACAGGTACCTCACCCACTTCGCCATGAACACGATTGATCACCCGCAGCATCTGTCTGGAGACCGCGACACCGGTGCGTCGTCGTCACGCCGACTCTTTTCGCTGGAGTCGGCATGACCGCCGCTGCGGGTCCGGCGTTCGACGACCCCGTCTATCTGGCGCAGTTGCGGCGCGATCTGCTGCGTTTTGCACGCTTGCAGCTACGCGACGCGGCCGCGGCCGAGGATGCGGTCCAGGAAGCGCTGGCCGCCGCGTGGACGCAGGCCGACCGGTTCGCCGCGCAATCGGAGCACAAGACATGGGTATTCGGCATCCTGCGTCACAAGCTGGTCGACACGCTGCGGGCCCGTCAACGGACGGTCAACCTGTCGTCGCTGGAAGCGGAACTCGATGGCGAGTCGTTGCTGGATCGTGAGCTCTTCAAGGACAACGGCCACTGGTCGCGCGAAGCGAAGCCCCGTCCGTGGCCGACGCCCGAGCACGCGTTGCGGCAGCAGCAGTTCTGGACGCTGTTCGAGATGTGTCTCGATCATCTGCCGGAACAGATCGGGCGCGTGTTCATGATGCGCGAGTTCCTCGATCTCGAGACCGCCGATATCTGCAAGGAACTGCAGATGTCGGCCAACCACTGCAGCGTGCTGATTTACCGTGCGCGTCTACGATTGCGCACCTGTCTCACCGAGAAAGGTCTTTCCAGCGAGGATGCGAATGGGGAAGTGTAAGAACATCACGCGGCTGCTGTCCGATGCGCTGGATCGACCGTTGGGGGTCGGCGAATGGCTCGCGATCAAGGTTCATCTGCCGACCTGCAGCGGCTGCCGCAATTACCGCAAACACATCGCGTTGCTGCGTGCGGCGGCGCGGGAAGCGGGGGGCCTTGGCGGTGCTGGTGGTGTGCAGGCCGACGAATGATGCGCGGTGTGCTGCGTTGCGTTGAGTTGTCGCCCGCCGGGGGCAAGCCTCACGATGTCAGCGTTCGCCGGGCGGTGTCGCGCGATAGCGCTCGAAGAACGCTGCGTGGCTTTCCTGATTGATCGACGCCGGATGCCGCTGCGTAGCCGCAGGGTGCTTCGCGAGCATTGCGCGTGGGCGGATCGGCCGATGCTGGAAATTGCCCCCACAATTCGGACACACGTTGCGTAACGTGCTCAACGCACAGACCTCGCAAAACGTGCACTCGTAGCTGCAGATCATCGCGTCGGGCGCATCCGCCGATAGCGATTTGCCGCATCCTTCACAGGACGGTCTCAGTTCGAGCATCGTGGGCTCCGTGTGGGTTTGTTTTATCGATGGCAATGTGACGCGCCTGCCTAGCTTACGCGGTCCACGTGTGACCGCTGCGCCATCGCACCATCAATTGCTGCCAGTTGCCGCGCCCCTGGCTGCGTCAGGTCAATAGCCCCCACAGCGCGAGCGTCAACACGAGTCCGACCACCGAGACGATGGTTTGCAGGATCGACCAGACGAACACGGTCTGCTTCAGTTGCAGACCGAAGTACTCGCGCACCATCCAGAAGCCCGCATCGTTCACGTGACAGAAGAACACCGAGCCGGCACCGATCGCGAGCGCCATCAGGGAGTTGTGCGTGACGCTGAGACCGGCGACGACGGGCGCCACGATGCCCGCCGTCGTCGTGGTCGCGACCGTTGCCGACCCGGTGGCCTGGCGCAGTGCGACGGCGATCAGCCAGGCGAGCAGGATCAGCGGTAGATGTGCGCCGATCGCGATCTTGCCGATCGTCGTGCTGATGCCGGCGATGACGAGTGCCTGCTTCAGGCCGCCGCCGGCGCCGATCGTCAGCAGCAGCGCGGCTATCGGCGGCAGGCTCTTGCGCAGGATGCCGCCGACGCGCTCACGCGGCATGCCGCGCGACCAGCCCAGCGCGACAATGGCGAAGAGCACGGTCAAGCCGAGTGCAACGAGCGGTTCGCCGAGAAAATCGAGCGCATTGGAGAGGAAGGTATCGGGTGCGAGCCATAGCTTCGCCACCGTGCGGCCGAGCATCAGCACGACGGGCAGCAGGATCGTGATCAACGAGATCGGGAAGCCGGGCAATTCGCCGTCTGGCGCTTTCGCCGCGAACAGCTTGCCCATCTCCTCCGGCTCGACGACATGCATCCGCTTCGACAGCCACATACCGTACAGCGGACCGGCCAGAATGACGGCCGGCACCGCGACGATCAGACCGAGGCCGAGCGTGACGCCAAGATCGGCGTGCAAGGCGCTGATCGCGATCAGCGGACCTGGATGCGGCGGTAGCAGCGCATGCAACGTCGTCAGGCCGGCCAGCGCGGGAATCGCGATACGCAGGACAGGCTGTTGCGAACGGCGCGCCATCACGAAGATGATCGGCACCATCATCACGAGACCGACTTCGAAGAAAAGCGGCAAACCGATGATGATTGCGACGAGCGCCATCATCCACGGCAAACGACGCGGCGTGGAGTGATCGAGGATCGTCGATACGAGTCGGTCCGCCGCGCCCGATTCGGCCATCAGTGCGCCCAGCATCGCACCCAGCGCGATGATGAGGCCGACGTCGCCGAGCAAGGCGCCCGCCCCTTTGCTGAACGCGCTGGCAATGGCTTCAAGCGGTAGTCCCGCGCTGAAGCCGGCGGCGAACGTGCCGACGAGGATCGACAGGAACGGCGCCAGCTTCAACGCGCTGATGAAAACGATGATCAGCACGAGCCCGAGTGCGCACGAAAGGATCAGCCGGGTGTCGTGGGGGGACCACGGAGTGAGTGTTGTCGTCAGATGCACAGCGTCCCTTTCTGGTTTTCGGGTCGATCTTGTTGTGAATTCGATTGTGTTGCGAATTGCGGTATGCGGCGGTCCACGGTGGTTCATGCAGGTGCGTGGCTGGCGCAGATTGTAGCGGCACGCCGTGTCGTTGCGGCGGCGAACCCGGCGGCGGTTAAGGATGCTCCGTGTGGCGTCGTACTCGCTTTGGCGGCGCGTTGGCTGCGGGAAAAGCGGGGGCGAACGAGGGTCTGTTGGCGCGGCGCTTCACGGGAAGTCTCGGGCAGTTGGCGAGGCGACTGAACGGCGATTGGGCCTTCGGATTTGAAGATTTCGGAGATCTTTTCGATTTCCTAGTCGAATAAGGTTTTTATGTTTTCCGGTGATCGGCCGATCACGGCGCGGCCGTCTCTCACGACGATTGGACGTTGCAGCAGGATCGGATGGGCTTCGATCGCCTGATATAGCTGGTCGTCTGTGATATCCGGATCTCCAAGGTTCAGTGTCTTGTATTCGGCCTCGGTCTGCCTTAGTAGATCACGTGGCGAGCAGTTCAACATCCCGACGAGCTTCTTCAACTGGGCGGCCGTCAATGGATGCTTCAGGTACTCGACGATTTCGACCGGTTCGTTCGTCGCGTTATACGTCTGCTCGACCAGCTGGCAGGCTTCCCTGGATTTCGAGCAGCGGGGGTTGTGATAGATCGTGATCATCGGTGGTTCTTTTGTCGGGTTTTTGGCGGTGGGCGCTGCCGTTCGTGCGAAAGCGTGAGTTAGTGGGTAGTTGGGCCGCGCGGGACCTTCGCTCAGTGGAGTCGGAGTGGCCGGCCGGCCGATGAGTAGGCCCTTTTGATCAGGCACGCGCGATCGTTGCGCCAATTGATTGCGCTTCCCATCGTCCGCTCACTTCGAATCAGGTATTGCTCCAGCCCGGCAGCTATTTTCCCACTTTCCCGCTAGCACCCTCCGTTAGCCAGAGGCGGATGTGACTTTATGCGCATAAAACCCGGTCCTCGGACGAGCACCTGTCGCTACCGGCGTGAGACACACACCTCACTGCACAACCAAATTGCCTTCATAGAGACTGCGTAGCCTCTGAGCCGGGGCACTTTATGCGCATAAAACCTCCCCCGAACGGCCAGTTCGTCGTGTCCTAACGACAAAAAGATTGATATTGAAATTCATCACGGTAAAATCCATCAGCTTCTAAAAACGGAGGTGAACGTTGGCTGCAGAAATCATCGCGGTAACTCAGCAGAAGGGCGGGGTCGGGAAAAGCACAATCGCGATGCACCTTGGCGCTGCTTTCCATGAAAAAGGTAAGCGAGTCCTTGTAGTAGATGCCGACGGGCAAAATACCCTCATCCATTGGGCTAGCGCGTCGTCTGACGGCGAATCCGGCATCCCATTCCCGGTCGTCAACCTCTCTGAAGCCGGCGGCCAGATTCATCGCGAGATCAAGAAGTTTGTCGGCGATTACGATCTGATCGTCGTCGACTGTCCTCCGTCCATCACGGAAAAGGTCTCTGGCGTCGTTCTCCTCGCCGCCACCATCGCAGTTATTCCCACCTCTTCATCTCCCGCGGATTACTGGTCGAGCGTAGGTCTCGTCAAACTGATCCAGCAGGCTCAGGTGATGAACGAAGATCTGAAGGCCGTTTTCCTGCTGAACAAGACCGAAGAAAAGCGGATGTTGACGCGCGAACTGAAGCGCGCGCTCGAAGAATTGGGCTTCCCTCTACTCAAAACACAGATCCCCACCCGTGAAGCCTACAAACAGGCGATGGCGCTCGGCCAGACCGTTCTGCAAATGAACGACCGTGGCGCAAAACTCGCGAGCCTTGAAATCCGGGCATGCGCCGACGAGATCGCCGCCTTGCTCCCCTGAATTTATGCGCATAAAGGACCCTGAATGAAACCCTCCCAGTTCGCCAAAGGCTTTCAAGCGCGTCCGGACACGACCAGCAGCGAGAAACGGACCGCACTCGATCGTCTGAATGCAATCGACGGTCTCGTGCAGCCAGGTTCGACAAAAAACAATGAAATCGCAGGTCGCTCGAGCCAGCCCGCCAGCGTCCCGGCTGTTGTCGCTATATCCAGCGAAGCAGCCGAGTCCGCAGAACACGTCAATGAGTCCCCCGCTTATCGGGCATGGCGCCTCGAACACGGCTATCGTCCGGGACAGGTTATCGAGCTTGCACTAAAGGCAATCAAACCGAGTCCGTTTAATCCGCGGCATTTTTATTTGAAATCGTCTATCGCGGAACTGGCGGTCAATCTCGCCAAACAGGGACAGCAACAGGCCATCCATGTCATCCCCGACTACGACAATCCCGGAAGCTATTTCGTCAGCGACGGCGGGCGCCGGGTACGCGCGCTCAAGGAAGCCAACAAGGAGACGGTGAAGGCGATCGTCGTAGATCTGCCCATCGGCATCGAAAGCTACAAACTCGGCTACGACCTCAACGTCCAGCGCGACTCGCAAACGGTTTTCGATAACGCCGTAGTCTGGAAACGCTTTCTCGATGACGGCCATTTTCAAAGCCAGAAAGAGCTGGCCGAACATCTGGGTCTCGATGAATCGACGGTCGCGGTCGCACTGTCGATCGCCAAGTTACCCGAAGTCGTCATGCACGAAATGGTTGTGCGAACGGACCGGTTCGGCTCGAACATGGCCTATCAGGTCGGCCGCTACCACTCGGCACGCGGCGCCGACTCGACGCTTCGTCTGATCAACAAGATCCTCTCGGACGATCTGAGCACCCGCCAAGTCGCCGATATCGTGAAGGGCAGGGCGAGTCCGCAGGAAAGCACCAAACCGGCCGGCCGCCAGCGCTACGCTCAGCGACTCGAAATCAAGCTGGAAGGGGTGTCGGTCGGGGATCTGAAGTCGTATGGCGACGACCGCCTCGAACTCCGGCTGCGGGGTCTGTCGAGAGAGAAGCGGGATGACATCCTGAAGCAGATCGAACAGATTCTGCTGCTCAAATAGACGCGGTTGCCGCAGCCGTCAGCGGCAACCTCGGTCTCGCGCTCAACTGCGGAATCAGGCCGCCCGGGATTGGCTCAGGGTGAACGCGAGCAGATCGCCGTCGGTCGGCTCACCCCACGTGCGGCGCGCCAGCCAGTCGAAGAACGCAGTCTCGCCGAGCTTAGAATCCAGACCGCGTCGGCGCCAGTCGTCGCGCATGTGGCCGCCTAGTGTCGGCAGTTCGTCCTCTTCGAACGACTGCCGGGCCACGTCCCGCTCCGTCTCACCCTGTTCGTCGTACAGCGCTCGCGCTTCCTTGCGGCGATAGGCCGAGTATTCGCCGAGCAGACGCGCCTTCAGATCGTCGGCAGGCGCACCCGGCAGCGCCTTGGCACCACCGCCGCTGCTCACCACCTGCAGTTCCTCGACCGGCGGCGCATAGCCCTTCTTCAGCGCGTCCTTGAAGAGCGCCGGGGCGCTGCGGACCGGCGGCAGCGCGGTACTGCGCATGCGCTGCTCGGTCATCTGCAGGGCAGCCCGAATCCGGTTTTCCTCGCTGTCGGCGTACAGGGTCTGCGCTTCCTTCAACGGAATACCGATCTTGACCATCCGGTCGACGAGCGTGCTGTCGAAGACATTGGGGTGCTCGTCGAGCGCGAGCATCGGCTGTTTGCGCTCGGTAACGCGGAACTGGATCTCGGCCACCCGTCGGCCTTCGCGGTGCTCGATCAGCTCGACGAAGATGTTGGTCACCGCGTTCACTTCCGCGATGGCCGGCCTCAGGTAGTCACGCTTGAAGTATTTGTACTCGCGCTTGGCTTCGTCGCCGGCTTCCGTATCGGGCGTACCGGACAGGATGGGGCGCCACCATTCCCACGACTCGCGCATCGTCAGATGGCTGGGATTGGTCAGGTAGCGAACACAGATCTCATAGAGTGCGAGACCCGCGCTGCTGCGCAACTGGCTCTGGAACTGCAGGCTCAGACGCGCGTACTGAACCGGGTCGAGCAGCTTCTTCTTGATCTTCGGCGCAAACGAGAATTCGACCCAGACCCGGCGCGTAGCGGGATCTTCCAGAATTTCCGCGTCGGCGATCAGCGTGGAGATGCCCCACTTGCGGCCCGGTTTCTGGCTCGACGTCCCCGTGCTCCATTCGACCTGCACCGACACCATGCGCCGCAGGTGTTCCTTGACGAGCGCCGTGTCGTTCGAATCGAACGCCGAATTGGCCACGATGTCCGACAGCAGCGCCCGGTAGGTATCGCCGGACTCGTCGGCCTGCTGGGCAACGGCCAGCAGCACATTGAACAGCTTTCGGGTCAGCAGTGTGATCTTGCCGCTTTTCGGCTGGATCGCGATCGCCTCGACGGCTTTACGCAGTTCCGCCGAACTCGGACTCACCACATCGGTTTTCTTCGCGCGCTTCGTAGCCATACCGTCGGGTCGAGGAGAGATTTTTGCAGAGAATACCGGCTGGGGTGATGTGCGTCTATAGGGCCGATCTCACCATTTCGGGTGAAGCGGGTTTACGGATCGTCACTCACCTCGACCGCCTCCCGAAGATCCTCACCTTCAGGATTTTGGGCGATCCGCCGACACCGTTGTGCCCCGGACATTCCACAAATTCCGCATCGATTACCGATGCATCCGACCGCTTCGCGCCCATCCCGTATCGGCTCACCAATCAATTTGTCGTAATTCTGCGACGGAAAATGCGCACGAAACTTGAGGCGTTTTCCTGGCGGCGTCCCTGACGGCAACCATGGAAAACAAAACCGGGCGCTATCTCGAGGCCGCCGGGACGTGCGACCCGATAACGGCTCGACCGCCTCTGGCAAAGGCTCACTCAGGATAGGCGCAGCAGCCACGGAGAGCGGCTGTCATCACTGTCCGACCGTCTCCCGGAAATTCAGGGCGCTCGCCGCCACCCGTGCCCATAGCAGTCGAGACGCTTCAGAGGTCGCGCCTCCCCGGTGTCCGCAGCAAGAAACCTCGATCACCGAACCCCAGCCAATCGCAGGAACAAGGCATCGCTCCCGCAAACCCTCACCTTAGCTATCCGGGCGTGTCACACGAAGCAAAAGGACGACCCCGTGTTCACAACGGATAGACCATCCAGGGGTCCCGAAAACCCTCACCTAACGCGTGATCGAACGATCCTGCCGGAGAACCGCTACCCGGAACCAGCGCTCCCGGAAACACTCACCATTCGAGATCCCTGGGAAAATATCCAGTCATTTCCGGGACTTATGAAGGAAACGCAACATCCAACATGAGCCCACTGATCCCGAAAAGCCTCACCTTAAGAACATTCAGGCGCGCAGAAACCATCGTTTCGCTGCCCCCGCAAAGCCTCACCTCAGCGGATTCATGTGTTCGTAGCTGGCCTTCACCATTCAGTCTCCGGTGTGCTTTCGCCGTAAGTGACCGCAAACTTGTTCCCGTATTCGCTCACCCTTGAGCCTCCAGAGAACAAAAATGCCTCCCGAAAAGCCTCACCCATCACCCATGAGCCGTTATTTTGATGCAACCGGATTGCCTCAACGACGCTCCCGAAATCCCTCACCTTTGGCATTTCAGCATGACCATCGATGAACTACCCCTGGTCGAATCAGAGTCCGTCCACGGGCCTACACTCCCGAAAAACCTCACCTGAACCCCGGAAACCCTTGTTTTTCGGGGCTTTCAGCCCTTCGACTCCCGAATAGCCTCACGTCCGTGCCCCGTTTTGTCCCGGTAAGGCTCACCTTGGCTATCCGGACCCTCCCATTCACGCCCAAAACCGAATCAGAAACACCTCCCGAAAAACCTCACCGTCAGGATTCCCGGCATCGAAGCAAGGATCGGACACATCAAGGGAGAGCGGGAACCAGGTCCCGCAAAACCTCACCTTTGGAGATCTGGATTATCCGGACCGCCCCTGAACCCACTCACTTGGTGTCCCGCAGTGACTCACCCACGCTCCTGAACCCCATCACCCGCGCGTCCCGGATGGACTCACCATCTGTCCCGCAAAGCCTCACCTCATACCGCTGGGACCCTTACCAGGTAAGGATTTGCCATGGCGTTAACGTTTTTAACTAGGTTCAAGGGTGTTTACTTTTATTACTCTCAAGCAGTCGGAACCCGTGCTTCAGTAAAAAAACATCTCCCCTCCGGCGTGGAACAGTGCCAAATCATTGGGAAGTTGTAAAAATCAAAACAAAACAATGACTTAACTGCCATACTTCGCTTTGTTTCACGGAAAACCTTAGATCACAGAGGTATAACGTGAAGAGCAGGCCCATTGCATGACATGTATCTCGCGTAGATAGCTCTGTTACAGCAAAAAGTAGCATTCACTACGTAATTTGTTATGATTCGTCGTAGCCAAACACTGGAACGGCATATGAATCTAGATCAGGAACGTCAGGCAATCCGCGAAGAGCTCAAATTACTACGCGAAAGCGGTGCCCGGCGACAGGATCTTTCCCTGCACGCGTGCAAGCGCCTCTTCTTCGATCTGGGCATCCGCCCGTCCATGGCGGCGGTAAGAGATCTCACCCAAACAGGCAGTGCCAGCGATATTCCCAAAGACATCGACAGCTTCTGGGAACGCATTCGTTCGACCTCACAGACCCGCGTCGGAGCCGGCGCGATTCCCGAAGCGCTCGAGACGCGTGCCGGCGAACTGCTCGGCGCACTGTTCGACGAAGCGCTCAATCAGGCCCGTTCGACGCTCGATGCCGAGCGCAGCGAAATGCACGCCGAGCTTTCCGCCGCGAAACAGGCTGTACGCGAGGCGGAGATTCGCCGCGAAGCGTCGGATGAAGCGGTGCAGCGCAGCGAAGACCGGGCACAGGCCGCCGGCGAACGAATCCGGATGCTCGAGGCCGATATCGCTACCGCCAATACGCACGGCGCAGTCCATCACGAAGGGCTGCAGACCGCGGTGCGCCGGCTGGAAGCCGAAAACGAAACGCTGCAAAAGCGTGTGGATACCGAGCAATCGACAAATGCTGCTTTACGCGACCGAATCGACGCTTTGCACGTCGAAATGCGCCAAAGTACCGAGCATTATGCGCAACAGATCAAGGACGCGATTGCCGAAGCAGAGCGCCGCGTCAAACCGATGCTGGTCGAGCTGGATTCGTTGCGCAGCATGGCCGCGACCTATCAGGCGGGCGTCAGGGACAACAGCCGGAAAGAATTCGATTTCATCCAGCAGCTCGCGGCGGCGAAGGCGCGCGGCGATCGGCTCGACGCCCAGTTGCGCGAGCAGTCGGATGAAATCGACCGCCTGACCCAGGAGACCGCACAGTTGCATGCCCAGCAAGGGATCGACGCGAATGTCGGCGGACTGTTGTGGTCGCTTGCGTCGACGGGACGCTTGAGCGCCGGGGAGCTTACCCGGATTGGCACCGCGGCCGATGGACACGTTGCGCTTCCACAGCATTGCCCAAAGTGTTCGGAGGGTGAGCCGGAGCTCTCGCAGGTCGATCACCGGTACGAACTCTTCTGCCCGGAGTGCGACCACACCTCCGGGCCGGGCGATTCCCGGCTGGAGGCGGTTACCCGCTTCATTTCCGCTGCTATCGACACCTCCGCGGCGTGACTTTTGCCGGGCTCGAATGGCCGAAACCTCTAAAGGTGAGGGAATTCGGGACCTAGAAGGTGAGGCAGTTCGGGACGCGAATCAGGCGGGTGGTTTGACTGACGGGGCATCGGCGGGAGCGCCTGGGTCTGGTTCGCTACCGCCGCCCGCCACCGATTCCTGCTTTTCCGCCCACGCTTTCCACGCCCGATGTAGCCGGTTCGCGGAAACCGCCTGCGCGAACCCCAGCCACTGCCCGACCAGTTCCGGCGCAACCCCGCTTTCGAACAGATCGGCCGCGAAAGTGTTGCGCAGCGTATGCGGGCTTGCCCGCGCGGCTCGTGCCTCCGCGATTCCAGACGCTTCGACTTGCGCGTCCACTGCGCGAAGCACGGTCGCCTTGTGCATCGGCCGACCGGCGGGCGACGCCGGAAAGACCAGATCTCCCGTCTGCCCGGAAAGTCGACGCTCTGCCAGCCACGCATCGAGGATGGCTACAGCAAACGGCGACAGCCGGGTACGCCGCGTCAACGATGGATCGGGCGCGTCGACCGTAACCCACGGGGAGCCGGCACTCACGCAACTAACCGAGAGCATTGCCGCCTCACCCGTCTTGAGTCCACCACCGAGAAAGAGCGCGGTGAGCGCGCGGTCGCGACGCTCTCGCCAGCGTTGAGAGCTCGACAAGGTCACGACCGGTGAGAACAACTGGGCGATCAGCGTTGCCCGTTCAGCGGCATTCAGAAAACCGGTGGGTTCATTATCGCGTGCGTCGCGCCACGCGGCCTCGCCGTCCTGCGCGATGAAGCGCGCGGGATTGGTCGATGCCAGTTCGATCGAACGCACGTGATCGAGAACCCGTTCGATCAGTCGTAAATAGCGGACACGCTGTGGTTTTCGTACTGGCAGTTGCGCGACGAATTCCGCGATGGTCGGCATATCGACCGTGATCAGGTGCTTGTGCCGAAGGTCGAGCCAGTCGAGGAAGAAGCCCCATTGAGCACGATACACATCGGCGGACGAACGGCGCAGACGCTGGCTCGCGAGCCATGTATCGAATGCGGTGTGTGGATCGCGACGCCATGCCTCACGTTCCTGATCGAAGAGATCGGTGGCGTGCGGACGAGGATGCCCGGTGTTCGGGGTGGTCGGCGAGGACATGATCTCTATTTCAGTTAGTTGCGTAATAGTAGGAGATCTACAGGTCGTCAACCAGGGCACTCAGGGGACATCGCCATCGAAAGAACCTGACCGGTGAGACTTTCCAGGAGATCGCCCACACGCAGTGCCCGGAGTCGGCCGAGCCCGCCGTACGCTAGCCGCCCCAGGGTCGCCCGCGCCTCGGTTGTGCACGACGGCGCGTTTGTGACGACGCGAGTTGCGTTGCCGCGCGGCGCTCCGCCTCTTCATAGGCTGTGACCGCAAATGCAAACACCGCGGGCAGCGCATTCGACGCGCCGAAGCTGACCGGATCGTCCGTTTCGGGGTAAGACAGGCCGCTTGGCCGCTGAAACAGGCTCAACATGATTTCGTCATGCCGGCTTGCCAGGCCGAGATCGGCCAGCGCTTCGGCTTCGATTGCGTGCAGCAGCCGCCACGTGAGCGGCACGCCGCGCACAATGTAGCGTGCGGAGATGTTTCGGACGATATGTTCGAGGTCGCGCGCCGCGGTCTGGAAGCGCCGGGCGGCCAGGTCGTGATCGGTGGGGTCGTTCATGTTCGGCTCCGGTCGTCGGGCATCTACTGTACAAACATACAGTGATTGCTGCAACCTCGGCTTATTGGCTAACGCATGATGCGTGACCGGCTCTGCTCACTGGAGATGTTTACCCATGGATCACGATCAGCAACGCCCTGGCTTCCCCCTTGCCGGCATTGCGGATCGCGTGCGGTTCGTCCGCGACATAACGGGCGGTGTCCGCGGTTTTCAGGCGCTTCGTCGCGCCGGCCGCTTCCACCTCGATCGTGCCGTGCAGGACCGTGAGATGCTCGCGGGTGCCAGGTTCGTGTGCGTTCGACACCAGAGCGCCCCCGGCCTGCAGCGTCAACTCGTACCATTCGAACTTCCCTGCCAGTTCGATCGGCCCCCACACGCGCAACTGGTAGCCGGCATCGTGACCGCTCAAGGTCGGGATTTCGTGCGGGCCGGACACGGCAATCGCTTCGGGCGCCTTCTGCACGGCGAACAGCGAATCGAGGCTGACGCCGAGCGCATGGGTCAGGCGCCAGGCGACGGCAATGGTCGGATTGGCCTTGTCGCGCTCGATTTCCGACAGCATCGATTTCGACACGCCCGCCGCGCGCGACAGATCGTCGAGCGTCATGCGTCGCTCGCTGCGCAGGCGCTGGATCTGCTCGCCGACGCGCGGCGGCGCCGCGAGCGGCGACGAAGCGGGAGCGGCGAGTGGTGCGGGACGCCGGCTTGTCGAACTTGCCATTTACTGACCTATCGTTTAGAGTTGTTCGATATACCGAATTCTAGTTCGGAAAAGCGAAAATTTTCGATAAAACTGACAGCCGACTATAGCAGGACACGACGCGGGCGAGTACGTTTACCCGCGCTCGCGCGATCGCAGAATCAATCTGTCGTGCCGCCGGCCCACTCTTTCAGGAGCCCGATTCATGCGTGACGCCTATCTTTCCCATTTGCGCGGGACACTCGAACAGATCCGCGCAGACGGCTTTCACAAGACCGAGCGCGTGATCGACAGCCCGCAGTCGGCGGAGATCCGCCTGACCGCCGGCAACGGCGTACTGAATTTCTGCGCGAACAACTACCTGGGTCTTGCCAACGACGCACGCCTGATCGAAGCCGCCAAAGCCGGTCTCGACAACGACGGTTTCGGCATGGCGTCGGTGCGGTTTATCTGCGGCACGCAGACCGTGCACAAGCAACTGGAACGCGCACTCGCAGATTTTCTCCACACCGACGACTGCATTCTGTATTCGAGCTGCTTCGATGCGAACGGCGGCCTGTTCGAAACGCTGCTCGATGAATCCGACGCGATCATCAGCGACGAACTGAATCACGCGAGCATCATCGACGGCGTGCGTCTGTCGAAAGCGAAGCGCTTTCGCTACAAGAACAACGATCTCGCCGATCTCGAAGCGAAGCTGCGCGAAGCCGATGCGGCGGGCGCACGCTTCAAGCTGATCGCCACCGACGGCGTATTTTCGATGGACGGCATCATCGCGGACCTCGCTGGCATCTGCGATCTCGCCGATCGTTACGGTGCGCTTGTGATGGTCGACGATTCGCATGCAGTCGGCTTTATCGGCGAACACGGTCGCGGCACACCCGAATATTGCGGCGTGCTGTCGCGCGTCGACATCATCACCGGTACGCTCGGCAAGGCGCTCGGCGGAGCGTCGGGTGGCTACGTCGCTGCACGCAGCGAAGTCATCGACCTGTTGCGCCAGCGCTCGCGTCCTTATCTGTTCTCCAATACGCTCACGCCGAGCATTGCGGCTGCGTCGCTGAAAGTGCTCGAACTGCTTGCCAGCGACGAAGGCGCGCAACTGCGCGAGCGCGTACGGGCGAACGGCGCACGCTTTCGCGCGGCGATGAGCGCACTCGGTTTCACGCTCGTACCCGGCGAACACCCGATCATTCCCGTGATGCTCGGCGACGCGCAACTCGCGTCGCGCATGGCCGATGCGCTGCTGCAGGAAGGCGTCTACGTGATCGGCTTCTCGTACCCGGTCGTGCCGAAAGGCCGCGCGCGCATCCGCACGCAGATGAGCGCGGCGCATACGCCCGCACAGATCGACCAGGCTGTCGATGCATTCGCCCGTGTCGGCCGCTCGCTCGGCATCATTTGAAGAATCAGAGGCGCATATGAAAGCACTTGCAAAACTCGAACGCGGGCCAGGTCTGACGCTTACGCGCGTAAAAAAACCCGAAGTCGGCCACAACGACGTGATGATCCGCATCACGCGCACGGCGATCTGCGGCACCGATATTCATATCTGGAAGTGGGACGACTGGGCACAGAAAACGATTCCTGTGCCGATGCACGTCGGCCACGAATACGTCGGCGAAATCGTCGAGATGGGCCAGGAAGTACGCGGTTTTTCGATCGGCGACCGGGTGTCCGGCGAAGGACACATCACGTGCGGCTTCTGCCGCAACTGTCGCGCGGGTCGACGCCATCTGTGCCGCAATACGGTCGGCGTCGGTGTGAATCGTGAAGGCGCATTCGCCGAATTTCTGGTGATCCCCGCGTTCAACGCGTTCAAGATTCCCGCCGATATCTCCGACGATCTCGCCGCGATTTTCGATCCGTTCGGTAACGCGACGCACACGGCGCTGTCGTTCAATCTGGTCGGCGAAGATGTGTTGATTACCGGTGCTGGACCGATCGGCATCATGGCCGTGGCGATCGCGAAGCATGTCGGTGCACGCAACGTCGTGATCACCGACGTCAACGACTATCGACTCGAACTCGCGCGCAAGATGGGTGCGACCCGCGTGGTGAACGTACTGCGCGAATCGCTGCGCGATGTGATGGACGATCTGCACATGACCGAGGGCTTCGATGTGGGCCTCGAAATGTCCGGTGTGCCGAGCGCGTTCACGAGCATGCTCGAAGCGATGAATCACGGCGGCAAGATCGCGCTGCTTGGTATTCTGCCCTCGCAGACCGCGATCGACTGGACCCAGGTGATCTTCAAGGGCCTCGAAATCAAGGGCGTCTATGGCCGGGAGATGTTCGAGACCTGGTACAAGATGGTCGCGATGCTGCAAAGCGGGCTTGACCTCTCGCCGATCCTCACGCACCGCTTCCCCGTCGATGACTATCAGCAAGCGTTCGCCACGATGCTTTCGGGCGAAAGCGGCAAGGTGATTCTCGACTGGACTGCAGCGTAATAGTCGTTTGGCCGCGGGCTGGTTTAGTTGCCAGCCGGCGGTCGCACGAACTCCGCCTGAATCCGCACGTGCACATCGTCGCCGACCGCGGGGTACCAGGTCCCCAATCCGAACTTTGAGCGGCTAAAACGGCCTTCCGCCGAAAAGCCCACCGTGTCCTGCTTCGTCAACGGATCGGGTGAGAAACCGTTGAACGTGACATCGAGCGTGATGGGCTGCGTCACATCGCGAATCGTCAGATTGCCGGTGAGTGTGCCGCGCGCGTCGCCGGTGCGCTCGAACCGCGTGCTGACAAAGCGGATTTGCGGATGATTCGCGGCATCGAACATATCCGCGCCTTTGACGAGCCGGTCGAGAATCGGCACATTCGTGTCGACGCTATTCGCGTCGATCGTAACCGTCACCTGGCTCTTGTCCAGTCCGCCCTGATTCCAGTCGAGTTGCGCATCCACACGATCGAAGCGCATCGTGAAGCGCGAATATTTCAAATGATCGACGTCGAAAATCACGCTCCAGTGGTGCGGATCGAGCGTGTATTGCCCGGCAGGCACGCGGGCTTCCGTCTGGCTGACCGAATGCGTCACGACCTGGAGCGGCGTGCACGCTGTGAGCACAGCCACAGCGGCTACAGCTGCCATCGCGACCGCTGAAAATGTACGTGTGAAAACAGCGCGGACTGAAAGCTGGTTCATGAACGGGGTATCCGGTGAAGGGAGCGATACCACGATAACCGATCTGGCGTAATCGTGACGCCATCGCTCATTTGCGGCTGCACACGGCAGCAAGACACTACATCGAACATGGATCGCTTGACACGGTGGAATGATCGTTCTACCGTTCGCACATGACGACCTCCACTGACCCGCAAACTACCGCCGGTGCACGCGAACGACTGCTCGACGCAGCCGAAGCGCTGATCTACGCAGACGGCATCCATGCCACTGGTGTGGATGCGATCGTCCGGTTGTCCGGCACCGCGCGTAAAAGCTTCTATACGCACTTCGAATCGAAGGACGCGCTCGTTGCCGCCGCGCTGGAACGGCGCGACGAACGCTGGATGAACTGGTTCATCGCCGGTACCGAGCAACGTGGGCGTACTCCGCGCACCCGTCTGCTCGGCATGTTCGACGTGTTGCGCGAGTGGTTCGCCTCCGACAACTTTCATGGCTGCGCCTTCCTGAACGCATCCGGTGAAATCGCCGAGGCAGACGACCCGATCCGTATCGTCGCGCGCGAGCACAAGGAGCGCCTGCTCGATTTCGTGCGCACGGTGTGCGACGAATACGCGGCGTCGGGCGGCATAAGCGTTAGAGGTGCCGCGCGCCTGTCGCGTCAGTGGTTGATCCTGATCGACGGGGCGATCGGGGTAGCACTCGTCAGCGGCGACCCCGATGCGGCGCTCGATGCCCGCGCCGCGGCCGAACAACTGCTCGATGCCGCGTCTGCATCGGTGGCAACGCGCTCGCACACGCGACGCGAATCAACCTGATCTGTACCCACCTTAGCAACAACCCAAGGACCCACCATGAGCGAACCGATCGAAACCCGTCCCCCCGTTCCGCCGTTCACACGCGAAACCGCGATCCAGAAAGTGCGAGCTGCCGAAGACGGCTGGAACACCCGCGACCCCGAGCGCGTATCGCTTGCCTATACGCCGCAGAGCGTGTGGCGCAATCGCGCGGAATTCGTCACCGGGCGCGCGGAAATCGTCGGGCTGTTGCGCCGTAAGTGGGCGAAGGAGCTGGACTACCGGTTGATCAAGGAGCTGTGGGCGTTCACCGACAATCGCATCGCGGTGCGCTTCGCCTACGAATGGCACGACGATTCCGGCAGCTGGTTTCGCTCGTACGGCAACGAGAACTGGGAGTTCGACGAGCATGGCTTGATGGCGCGTCGCCATGCGAGCATCAACGATCTGCCGATCCGCGAAGCCGATCGCCTGTACCGCTGGCCGCTCGGGCGCCGTCCCGACGATCATCCGGGATTGTCGGACCTCGGTCTCTGAAACACGCTGTGCCGTCAGACGCGGACCCATCTTGCCGTGAATGCCCGAGCGGCATTCACCGGCCTGCCATCAGGCTCCGCTATCGTTCTTCCTCCTGATTGCTGACGGCGATGCGCTTGCCGTCGCAGGTCCCGTACCCGTCGTCCAGAGTAAGCCCTCCACCGTGCCGCAGCGCGTTGTGAGGTACAGTGCGACGGGCACAGCCCGACTCAATCGACATCACCATCGTGACACCGGCGCTCGACCGGTGACGGAGAAGACATGCGCTTTTGGCATACGAGAAACAGAACAAGGCGCGTGGTTGCGCTTGCCGCATTCGTCGCCGGTCTGGCGACGACCTCCCTCGCTCATGCAGCCGACTGGTGCAGCGGCGGCGTCTGGGTCGACGCGATGCTCGGCTCGTATCACATCGACCCCGATCCCGGTAAGCATTTCGAGCAGTTCAATCCTGGTCTCGGCGTCGAATGCTGGCTCGGTAACGAATGGGCGGTAACAGGCGGCGGCTTTCGCAATTCGCTGCGTCGTCCGTCGTGGTACGGCGGCGGTGTCTGGGCACCGGAGTTTCTGCATTGGGGCTACGTCCGGCTCGCCGCGATGGGCGGCATCATCTCCGGCTACAACTACGGCAACTGGGGCCTCGGTCGAAATCACACGATCGGCCCTGTTGCAGCGCCGATCGTGATGGTGGAATACAAGCGCGTGGGGGCAAACTTCATCGTCATTCCGCCGATTCCTTCCGACGATCTTCCGTTCACGATCGGCTTTCAGGTGAAGGTGCGGTTCTAGCCTGCATGCGTGCCTGACGACTCGCGAGGCAGCCACTCCGCGCGATTGCCTCCGAGCACCGGAATCGTTTTGTCCCAGCGAGGCGGCGTTTCAGACATACGGATGACCGGCCCCAGGCTGCGCAGATCGCCGAACGGCGTGCCGTAGTCGTCCACGGCGTACTGGTTGAACGCCTCCGGCGATAAACGTCCAGGCGCGTTTTCAAAACGGTCGATCAATCCCTGCCGTTGCAACAGCATGGCGGACTGGCATAGCGACACCTGCACGTGATAACTGCCGCCTTCCCGTGCCCGACGGGCAAGCGCCAGCATCGTGCCAAAAGCCGCCAGGAAGCCGGTGAGAAAATCGCACAGATACACGGGCGTCAGCTTCGGCCGCCCCGCTTTCGTCGCCGTACCCTGAATTTCGCACACGCCCGTCACGGCCTGAGCCACCTGATCCCAGCCGGCCCGGTCCGCGAGCGGGCCGCCAGAGCCGTAACAGTTCACGCTGACGTGGACGAGACCCGGACGTAGCTTCACCAGATCATCGATACCCAGACCGTGTGAGGCGAGACGATGCGGCCGGTAACCGTCGATGAACACATCGGCGTCGCCGACAAGCTTTCTTAACCGGGCAGCATCGGTCGGAACATTGATGTCCAGGAAGCAGCTTCGCTTCCCGTGGCTCGTATCGCGTACGAAGGGCGGCACCTGAGGCAGTTGCGGCGCCGTCACCATCAGGACATCGGCACCGTGCTCCGCCAGACCGATGCCGGTCGTCGGCCCCGCGAGGATGCGGGTCAAGTCGAGTACACGAATACCGGAAGCCGGCTGCGTACCGCCAGCCGGTAGCGGCAACGGCTCGCTGTCGGCCACCCTGGTAATTTCGACGACAGGACGGGACGCGAGATAGGCGCCGTGTGGATGCTCGAGCCATTCCTCGGGTGTGCGTACGATTCCGCCGCAGGCATTGGCCGCAGCGATCGCTTCTTCCAGATCGTCGGCTCGCCAGCGGCGCACCGCTGCAGCCACCGACTCCGGCGTTTTCTCGCATTGCAGGACGTCGAGGACGCGACGCTCGAGATGCGGCAGGTTGAAATGTGGCAGGAACCAGCGTCCGTCGGCGGTCTGCCAGGGCTGGGTAAGCGCCACCATCTGTTCAAGCGAGTCCGCGATCGGCGCCGGCCGATATTCCCCGTCAGTTCCTCTGACGAGCGTCATATCTTCCCCACCCAGGGACGTTGCCGCCGCTGCCATGATGTCGACACCGATAGACTGTCGACGCCCGGTTCGCAATTCCCACAGGTCATTTGCCGCAACCGCTCGTGCGGCGAGGGCACTCGCCAATGTCTCGCCGATCCGGAAAGGCGAGGCAAACATCGGGTCCGCACCCGTGATCGCGACTTCGTTTTGTGAAATGTCCTTGCCCGCGCGGATCGCCATCAGTTCGCGGAATGCTTCCGGTTTTTCTGTCATCGTCATGATCCATATCCTTTGTTTGATCTTCGATCGCGTCCGATACGCAACCAGCACTTGCAGAATCGACGTACTGAGCTTAGCATCTCGATTAGAGAATAACAAAGTTAACTTGTTCTTAATTTGAGAAATACATGGATCACTCGACTCTGGAAATCTTTTGCGTCGTTGCGGAGGAGCTCAGCATCACTCGGGCCGCCCAGCGGCTCGGCCGGGTGCAGTCCAACGTCACGACGCGCGTTCAACAGCTCGAAGAAGAACTCGGGGTGACGCTGTTCGTGCGGGAAAACAAGAGAATGCAGTTGTCCCCGCAGGGTGAAAAATTTCTCGGCTACGCAAAAGGGATGCTGGCGCTGGCAGAGGAAGCGCGTCAGATTCTTCAACCCGGACGCCCCGAAGGGCTGCTGCGCGTAGGTGCCATGGAAAGCACGGTCGCGAGCCGTCTGCCCGAGCCGCTCGCTCGATATCACCGGGCGTGGCCCGGCGTGCAGCTTCGGTTGAGCACCGCGCCTTCCCGGCAACTCGTCGATGCGTTGAAAGATCGCACGCTCGACTGCGCATTCGCGGCGCTTCCGCTCTCGACAGGTGAGACGCCGCAGGACCTGGCCGAACTGGGGCTGACGGGAGTTCGGGTCTACACCGAGCAACTGGTGCTGGTGTTGCCGCCGGACCACCCGACGGTACGAGAGGCGTCCGACTTGAGAATCCATTCTCTCGCGGCGTTCAAACAGGGCTGCACCTATCGATCGATCGCGGAAGACTGGTTGCGTTCGCAACAGAGCGATGCCGTTATCGATGTCCAGGAGGTCGGTTCGTATCACGCCATGCTGGCTTGTGTCGCTTCGGGCTCGTGCATCAGTTTTATCCCACGCAGCGTGATCGAACTGGCGCCCGAAACAACCCGGCTACGCCAGAAGCCAATCGGCAACGCCGATACGTGGATGATCTGGCGCAATGGCTATGAAACACCTGCGCTTGACGCATTGCGCGAAGCGTTAGCGTCAGCCCGTGACTGAAGGTGAGATTTTTCGGGAGCACTGTATCGGGCAACTGAAGACGGTGACGCACCGGAACGCACCATAAAGGCATGAATCACGCGACCGATGCCAGTCACATGATTCCATTATTTGCGAAGCCGCAAATATCAATTTCCAGATCCAGAAATTTACGAAAATTACGCGCCGCTGGTTGCCAATCAACCGGATCGATCTGCGTCGCATGGGGATTAGTCGATATACGGCGATACTTTCGTTTAGCGAAACGGTGTCGACATTGCATTGCCAGGTCATCGCACTGAAGATGAAAAACTTGCAATGTTCATGACACGCCTGTCGATGTCATGAGCGGTTTATTCTAGGGCCGTTTCAATCGCTTCGGCCGGAACTCCGGTTAGCCCCCAACCTCGCGCAGACCACTGTGAAGAACGCTACTTTGCGTCAACTCAAGACTTTCGAAACCGTTGCACGTCGCCTGAGTTTTGCCCGCGCGGCAAACGAGTTGCATCTATCGCCGCCAGCAGTGTCGACGCAGATCAAGCATCTGGAAGAGCATGCCGGCGTTGCGCTCTTCGAGCAGCTCGGAAAGAAAATCTACCTCACACCCGCAGGGCAGGAGATGCTCCACCACAGTCGCGCGATCATTCACTGCTTCCGCGAAGCCGAAGAGACTCTGGCGAAGATAAGGAGCCTCGCTGGAGGTAGCCTGAGCGTCGGTGTGATCAGCACAGGGGGCTACCATTTGCCGCATCTGCTGGCCGGGTTTTCAAACCGGAACGAAGCCGTCGAACTGAACCTGACCGTGGAAAACCACGACGGTCTGCTGTACCGCCTGGAAGAGAACCGGATCGATCTCGCGATCATGGTGGACGCGCCAGCGGAATCGAAATTCATCAGCACGCCATTCGCGCCGCATGCATTCTTTATCGTTGCGTCGCCGCAGCATCCGCAGGTTGGCAAGCAACACATCGATCTCTCGGAACTCAGGAACGAACGATTCATCGTGCGAGAGGAAGGTTCGGACACGTGGTATGCGATGCAGCAGTGCTTCAACGGTCGGCTCGCATTGAATGATCCACTCGAAATCAGCAATACCGAGGCCATCAAGCAAGCCGTGATCGCCGGAATGGGCATCAGTTTCCTGTCTGCACACACGGTCGCGCTGGAATTGCAGGCCGGTGTGCTTGCCGTGCTCGATGTCGCGGGTTTTCCGGTGCTGCGAAAGTGGCATGTCGTCCACCGGGCGGACAAGCAACTGGCACCCGTCGCTCAGGCCTTCAAGGCGTTTTTGCTCGCAGAAGGTGCGACGTATGCCAGTTGATGAAGTACCGCCGGTCACCCATCGGCTGGGATTCCACTCAGGACAGCACCTGCTTGAGCAGGTCCAGGTTCAGCGCGACGATCAGGATCGTGGCGAGCGTCGCAATCACGATCGTCGTTTTGCCGGCCGCGAATGTGCCCATGACACCGCGACGTGACGAGAGCACGACGAGGGCGACCAGCGGGATCGGTAGAAAGAAGCTGAGCGCGACCTGGCTGATCACCATCGCATTGACCACATTGAAATGCAGGCCGATCACGAAAGCCGGTGCCATGGTCATGATGCGGCGCGCCCAGACCGGAATCCTGAAGTCGACGAAGCCTTGCATGATGACCTGACCAGCCATCGTGCCGACCACCGAGCTCGACATGCCCGATGCCATGAGCGAGATCAGGAAAACGGTAGCGGCGCCCACGCCAAGCAGCGGAATCAGCGAGTGATACGCCACGCTGATATCCGAAATGCCGTCCGCGGAGCGTGGAAATACAGCCGCCGACATCATCACCATCGCGAGATTCACGAAGCCGGCCATGCCGAGCGCGATCAGGACTTCGCGGTTCGAAAACCACAGGAGCCGCGTACGTTCCGCGTCATTGCGCGCAGGGGTACGGTTTTGCGTGAGCCCCGAATGAAGGAACAGCGTGTGCGGCATGATCGTGGCGCCGATGATGCCGACGGCGAGCGTAATCGCATTGCTTCCGTGCAAACGCGGCACGATGCTACCGATCAGCGTGGCGTGCCAGTCGGGCGGCGCAATGAAGAGTTCGCACACGTAGCTCAATCCGATCACCGCGACGAGCGCCGCGATGACGAGCTCGAGCGGACGAAAACCCCCACGGTCGAGTAGCAGGATGATCATCGTTACGACACCGGTGACTATCAGACCGCAGAGCAGGGACACGTGAAACAGCAGCGATATGCCTAAGGCGCCGCCCAGAAACTCCGCGATATCGGTCGCCATTGCGGCGATCTCCGAGCCGCACCACATTGCCAGCACGATGGGCTTCGGGAATTGCTCGCGACACAGCTCCGCCAGGTTGCGGCCCGTGACGATGCCGAGCTTCGCGGACATGGCCTGAAACAGCATGGCGACGACGTTCGCAATGACGACGACCCACAGCAGTTCATACCCGCAAGACGAACCCGCCTGAATGTTCGTCGCAAAGTTGCCCGGGTCCATATAACCGACCGAGGCAATCACCGCAGGGCCGACGAACGGCAGAAAGGCGAGTAGACCTTTGCGGCGTCCCGTCAGCACGTCGCGCACAGCGAGTTCGGTCTGTTGTGTCGCGGCCGATATTGACGCGGCGCTCGCTTGAAATAGTTTGAGTGGAAACATCGTGTGACCCTGGACTCATCGAAAGGGAACCCGGAGCAGGCAGTGCCCCGGGCGGCGACGCAATAAAACGCGGCTCGAACCCGTCAAACCGGCAGGACGTCGGGCCGACTGTCAGGGAACTTCGCGAGTGTTTCGGCCGTGATGTTCAGGTGCTCCATGACCATCTTCGGCGGCGTATGGGTCAACCAGTCCGACAACGACACTTCGGCGAAGTGGTCGGCCTTGAATATCTCGAGGAAGACGAGGTCGGTGTTGCCCGTGTTTTGCACGTAGTGACCAAGACTCTTCTTCACATAGCCGATGTCGCCGGCGCGGAAGTCGGCGGTCGCCGCTTTCGGACCTGTGTCGAACACCGTCATGCGTGCTTCGCCCTTGATGTAGTACTGCCATTCGTCGGCGTTCGGATGCCAGTGCAGCTCGCGCATGCCACCCGGGTGGATCGTGACCAGTGCGGCGGCGACGTTGGCGGACGCCGTGAAATTCCGGCTGTCGGCGATCTGCACCATGCCGCCTTTGGTGCGTTTTGTCGGCGGCAGATCGCTGAGCGAGAAGATGAACGGATGGGCCGGCTGGCCGAGCGGTGTCTGCACCGCGCGTTGGGCAGCATTCAACGGTCCGGGGTCATCGCCCTGGAAGATCCATAGATTGTCGACGGGGATGTTTTTGAACGCGTCCGCGGTGACGTTGAAGTTGGCGGCGAGCACATCGGGTGGCGTATGCGCGATCCAGTCTGTCAGCAGCAGCGTGTTGAATTCGGAGGCGTGGCCGTTATCGAACGCGAGCAGAAATTCCGCACCTGTAGGCCCCAGGCCCTGCAGCGAATGCGGCAGGCCCGGCGGGAAGTACCACAGGTCGCCGGTCTTCACGTCGGCTACCTGCGGGCGGCCTTGTTCGTCGAGGATCGTGATGCGGCACTTGCCGTCGAGCATGATCGCCCACTCGGCTTGCTGGTGCCAGTGCATCTCGCGGATGCCGTTAGCGGCGAGGCGCATGTTCACGCCGGAGATGTCTTCGGAAATCGCGAAGTCGTCTTGCGTCACTTCGCGCGCCCAGCCGCCATTCTGAAAGCGCGTGTGCGCATTGTTGAACGAGGCCCAGAACAGCGGCATGCCATTGATGTCCGTCGCAGGCGGATTCTGAAACGAAGGAAACTGACCGGCTAGTGCCGGATTTTGCGGGCCAGGATCGTTCAGGCTCGTCGGGCTCTTTGCGTTGATCTGCCCTTCGGGCGGCCGGTCCGGATTGCCGAACGAAGCAGCTTTGGCCGAAGCGGCCACGCCGAGCGCCGCAGCGGAAGCGGCCGCGCCCACGAGTATTTTGCGTCGTGACAGGTCCGTCATGATTTGTTACCTCTCGGGATTCAAGTTTTAAAAAGAAACTGCGCACGAGTCGTGTCGCCAGGCGATGGCAATCGACATCGTCCTGATTGAACTGATCAAGAGCTTGTTAGCGCGGCAGTGTCTGGATGACGATGGCCGGAACTGAGGGTGTGGTACCCAGATCTCGAAGGCGGAATCGTCGGTTCGGATGCGGCTGTATCGAGCGGCATCCTTGAGGAAATACTAGTGAGGTGCGTGGCGTTACGACAGTCAAACTTCTTGAACGAAACGATAAGTCAAACGTTAACGTTCAGGATTGAGAAGTCCTTGCCGGCTTCGATACGCGGCAGACTCACGCGAATCCCCGTGCCATGCGTGGGCGGTTCGAAATAAGTGGCGCGGCCACCGTGCATTACGGCGATCTCCCGCACGATACTGAGGCCGAGGCCGGCCCCCGAGCCATGGCGCGTATAGCGTGAGAAAGACTCGAACATCTGGTCCCGCCATGCAGGCGGAATGCCTGGGCCGGTGTCGACGAATTCCATCAGAACCTGAGTGGCTTCTGCCCTGACCGTCACCGTGAGCGTAATCGCATCGCCGCCATGTTTGATCGTGTTTTGCACGAGATTGACGATGACCCGTCTTAGCGAAGCGGCATCGCCGGACACATCGAGTCGCTCGGTGTCGCAGACAAATTCGACGTCGTGACCCGCGGCCAGGACAACGGGCGCGAGATCGGCCAGTGTTTCGCTGACCAGCGCGACGAGGTTCAGCGGTTCCATGCGCGGTATGGTGCTTTTGAGCGCCTGGAGATCGAGCAGCGCGTCGGTCAACTCGCCGAGACGCTCGACATCCTGCTCGAGCTTCACCTTCAGCGGTCCGCTCTCCAGTGCGTCGAGACGCGCGCGGATGATGGCGACCGGTGTGCGCAATTCGTGGGCGGCGTTTGCAATGAAGCGATCCTGCTGTGCGCGTCCGGCGTCGAGGCGCTCGAGCGCGGCATTGAATGCGCGCACCAGCGGCGCAATCTCACGCGGTAGACCCTCTTCGGGTAGACGCAGACCCTGACGATTGATGTCGACGTAACGTGCAAGTTGCACGACGTCCTTCAGCCTGCGCAGCGCCAATGCAACCACAACCGGAATGGCCACGATATTGACGAGCAGTAGGGGCAGAAAAAACGGCGCTTCCAGATACTGCAGCACGGCGATGCCGGCGCCTTTCCAGATCGGCATCAGCGGACCGCCGCCGTAGACGATCTGTGCCTCGCCAAGATGCGTACGCATCGTTTTGAATTTGCACGAGAGGTTGTCGTGCTCGCTGATATCCGTGACGTCTCCGCTGAAAAGACGAGGCAACGTGGCGACTATGGATGCGCATGGAGCAGAAACCTGCCCCATGCTGACCTGATCGCCGCTCTGGTCACGCACGATGAACCACAGTCCAGGCGCTTCACGCTTGAGCGCTTCGAGCTCCGCGGTGGACTTCAGAACGAGACGACCACCGGATGTGCGCGACACTGCCGCGAGGATGGTGCTGTCGATACGCCCATCCATCACATAGCCGGAAAGATCCCACTGCAGAAAATTCGTCAGCGTCAGCAGTCCCGATGCGATCGCGACAGTCAGCAACGTTCCGATCAGCGTCACCGAAATGCGCTGGGTGATGGACAGGTTCCGCAGATATTTCATTCTGTCGTGGACAGTAGATAACCGATGCCGCGAACCGGCCGGATCTCGACACCGGCGCCGCGCTGCGCAAGTTTGCTGCGCAGACGGGAGATGTGCGTGTCCAGCGCGTTCGAATGAATGTCTTCGTTCAGGCCATAGACACGTGCGACGAGCTGATCGCGCCGTACCGTTTTGCCTGCGCTTTCGACGAGTGCCTGTAGTGCGAGCAATTCGCGCCTCGGTAGATCGAGTGGCTCGCCATGAATGGTAGCGACGAGTGAAACAAGGTCGATTTCAAGCTCGCCCACGGTGATCTTATGCGTCTGCATGACCGGTGAACGTCGCGCAAGTGCACGCAGGCGCGCGGTCAGTTCGTCCATCGAAAAGGGTTTGGCCAGATAGTCGTCGGCGCCCGCATCGAGCCCTTCGACGCGTGCAGTGATTTCGCTTGCCGCCGTTAAAACGATGACTGGAATGCCCGGAACCGCTGCGCGCAGATCGGGAATGACGGTCAGCCCATCGCCATCGGGCAGACCCCGGTCGAGGAGTACCACCTTGTACTGACACTCACGAATCGCATAGCGTGCCTGGCTCAGCGTCGACACGCAATCGACGGCGATGTTGCGCTTGTCCAGCGCATTCTCGATCGCGGAGGCCAGTTCGAGTTCGTCTTCGATGAGCAGGATACGCATGGGTGATGGGTGGGTTACAGCGAAATGTCGGTTGCATTGTGAGTCGTCGGCGAGCCGCTGGCAACCGCGCATTCGCACCTTCCGCAAGGCGCGAGGACAGGTAATGTTCCCACAATGTTGGGTCGGTAGAATCCGCAGCGTCGTCGCACCATCACTCTCGGACGCCGGCCGTTATGGCTGTGCGCCTCGTCGTTACACGCCCGTGCGTTCATGCGTGCCGGGTAGTTCTACTGTCTCCGGATACCTCTGATGAAGTTACGTTCTGCTTTTTACCTTGTCCTGGCGTTGGCCGGTTTTGCTGTTTCGTCGGCTGCTTTCGCCGACGGTTACGACGTCACGGTAGGCGCCGGCGTCGACCTCGCTCCGCGGTATCTCGGCAGCAACGAGTATCACTTCACGCCGATCCCGTACCTCAATGTGGTGACGCCGGTAGGCATCTACATCGACACGACGCGCGGCGTCGGGTACACGCTGAACCTGCCGCACAACTTCTATATCGACGCTTCGTTGAACTATGCCATCGGCCGCAAGGACAGCAACGAGTCGTTCGGAAGCGGTTCGGACACGCTGCGCGGCATGGGCGATGTACCGAATGCGCTGATTACGTCCCTGACGGCGGGTTACCGTTTCGCGAATGTGGGCTCGGTAAGCGTTGGCGCTGACATACCGCTCAGCAATCGCAGCATCGGCGATTCGTATCGCGTCGCTGTCGAGGTACCGTTGATGGTGACGGCGTCGGATGTGCTGACGACGAAGGCGGTCGCGCATATCGGCTCGTCGGATTACAACCAGACGATGTTTGGCGTAACCGGGTCGCAAAGCGCGGCCTCCGGCATCCGGAAATATAGCGTTGGCGGCGGTTTCAATGCGGTCGATGTCGGCCTGACCTGGACGCACATGTTCAACAAACATTGGTCGGTCTCGACATCGGGCGTACTGACGCGTTTCGTCGGCGATTCCGCGGATAGTCCGATTGTGCAGGGCCGTGTGTCGGCGAATCTGGCGACGATTGCGAGCTACAAGTTTTAGGTTTTGCGTCGGTCAATCGCCGCGGACAATTCGGAACCTCAACCTGGTCTTGCCGGCCAGGTTGAGGTTTTCCTTTTGTCGAACCGACACGACATCAGAGTTTCGTATGTTTAGGTAAACAAACAAAAAATGCGCGAAACTACGCATTGAAAATACACCTTCATTAATACACTCTTGTATTGCCGTTTATTCTCAAATCCAGTTAGTAAAAACTTCTGCGGGCAAGCAGACAAGCACCGACCACGAGTGGCAGCCAGATCTGTCTGGCCGGCTGCTGCGTGCAGAATCAGATATCAGAAAATGCTCTAGAAAATCTATCAAATATTCGAAAGAAATTCTGACGGAGACACACTATGACAACGATTGTGCGTGGTTCTGTGAAGAACAGTGTGATGCAGGCAATCAAGTACGTGATGTCCGGAGTGGTTTTCGTTTTTCTTGCTGCGTGTAGCGGCTCTTCCGTAGATTCATCCCCGCCCGATATCGCCGGTACCGCCGCTCAACGGTCGAATGTTGCCGGCCTCAGTGCTGCGCAGTATGCAAACGCCTTCGTCACGCGGCAAGGCTCGCAGTTGATGGTCGCCGGACATCCTTTTCGATTCTCGGGCGGAAACATCGAGTACCTCGGATTGAAGAACTACGGCCCCTTACCATCGACGTCGATACCCGTCGGTAGCTATAGCTATCCGACGCAATACGAGGTGGACGATGCGCTCGCCACCATCCATGAAATGGGCGCCACTGTGGTCCGTGCGCAGACGCTTGGCGATACGGTTGGATGTCCGCTGTGCATCGAGCCGGCACTAGGCGTGTTCAACAACGCTGCATTCGCACAAATGGATATGGTGGTTGCCGAAGCGCGAAAATACGGCATCAAGATGATTGGCGAGTTCGATGGCGATGCAAACGGAAGCGGATCGGGCAATCAGAGTCATAACTGGTGGTGCACCTGGCGCAACATCTCCGCCGCCAGTTGCGCAGCCGCGTTCTTTACCAACGCGGACGTAATCGGCGATTTCGAGCGGCACATGCAGGCGATACTGAACCACGTCAATCCGCTGACGGGTCTCGCCTATAAGGACGACCCGACCTTCCTCGGATGGGTGGATGGCAATGTGATCAATGTCGGTGGGGCTACGGCGTCCAGCACCGGTCTGGCACTTACGCCAGCGGTATCCGATCAGCAATTTACGGCATGGCTGGGCAACGTGTCGGGCTATTTCAAGTCGATCGATAGCAAGCAGCTGTTCATCGACAACAGCGCGGACCTGTTCAATCTTCCGGCGTCGTCGATACTCACTGTGCCTGGTGTCGATATGTATGGTCAGGAATGGTATCCCCACTGGTTTTCGGTGCCGGCATTCAACGAAAAGACTACGGGCAATTCGCCAGAAATTCATTCCATCGCGGCACAGGTTGTAGCCGCAGGCAAGGTCTATGCGCTGATCGAATACGGTTGGGACAATACCGATTATCAAACCACGACGGCGCTCCAGACATTCCTGGGCGGCGTTGTCTCCGATCAAAACATAGCGGGAAACAATTTCTGGGCACTCGTCGGTCATGCGAGTGGGCAGGGATGGCTGCCGATTCCAGCGAACGAAGGATGCCAGCCGAATTGCGAAACGACCGAAGACGGCAACTGGTGGGCGCTCTACTACACGGGTATCACCACGCTTTCCAACACCGCCGCGGACATGGCTCAACGAGCCCAGATGCTGCGCAATTCCAGCTATACCGTGGATGGATTGTCTGCGGCACCTGCGCACGAACTCGTTGGCGCACCGGTGATTACTTCGACCGCCGGTGGGCACGTCGTATTTCAGGGCGCGGCGGGTTCTCCCACCTACTCTGTCCAGATGCAGCAACCCAACGGCAGCTGGTCCACGCCATGTACGAACTGCACAACCGATGCGACGGGCGGCTGGGTCGATACAAGCGCAACGGCTGCGCCGTGCTATCGCGTCGTCGGCGTGAATCTGGATGGTGTGCTAGGCACACCGTCGGCGCCAGCCGGCAGCGGATGTCCGGCATCGGTGGCAAACCGTCAGCAGCGGAAGAGCGGGACGTAGTCTTTGCGTGACGGTGTCGAGAGCCGGTGCCGGGCGAGTTCGCCCGGCACCTCGATTGCGTTTTTCTGCTGGCGGCAATGTTCCGACAATGTTGGTTCTGCATAATCGGGCGCTGAACAACGCCAGACATCTCGCATTACCGCATCACGTCACCATGAACCGGATCGAATCGCACGCCGCGCGACTGCTCGTCCTTGCAGCGCTCTTTGTCCTTGCCGGTTGCGCCGGTACACACGTAAAAAGTGTGCAGACCACGCCTCTAGCCACGCAAATCCCCGCGCCGCGAACCGTTGCCGTGATCGTGGAAAACGTCGCGCCGCCGCTGCAGGACGCCTCCGCTCAAAAGCAGCAGCTCAATGACGCAAACCAGGTAATCAACCGCCTGAACGAGGGCTTGATAGCGTTCCTCAAGTCGCGAAACCTGACGATTGTCTCGCCTGCCGCACATCCCGATCTCACGCTTCACTGCAACGTACTCGAGGTTCGAGGCGGTACAGAGTGGCTGCGCATCCTGATCGGCTACGGCGCGGGTCGTGCGGCGCTGCGAACGCGCGTCACGCTGTTCGGTTCGGCTGTCACCGCGCAGCCCCTGGTCATCTTCGAAACGGAGAGCACCACAGGCAAGCTCCCAGGCGCGGGTTTTGGCCTCGCGTCGAGTAACGCCGTGGCCGCCGGCGGCGCTGCGCTAAGTATTCCCGCAGGCCTGCGACAAGGTCTCGCCGCGGAAGCGAACGATAGCATCGAGCACATCGGCAACGAACTGGGCAAGTACTTCAAGTCACAGAACTGGTCGTCCGCTGAAGCAAATAACGGGCATCTGTCGAACGAACAACGCTAGCCACAACCGGCGGCCCACCGGATATAAACAGCACCCGGTGCAATGTTTTGTATCCCCCGTACGACCGGATACATTACGACACAAAACCCCGCATGGCTTGCGCTATAAAGCAGCCATTGCCCGATGCGGAGGATGAAATGAGTGCTGGACTACTGCTGGGATCGTGCCACTGCGGCGCGGTCAAATTCGAGGTGCGCACGGCCGTCACGCCAGCGACGCGCTGCAATTGCAGCCTGTGCCGCCGCAAGGGCGCCATGATGTCACCGCTCGTCGACGCGGATCACCTGAGCGTACTGAGCGGCAGCGAAGCACTCACGCTCTATCAGTTCAATACACACGTAGCGAGACACTACTTCTGCCGCCACTGCGGCATCTATCCGTTCCACCAGACCCGCAAGTCGCCACATCAGTGGCGGATCAACCTCGGTTGTCTTGAAGGCGTCGATCCCTACGCGCTCGAAGCGACTGTCGCCGACGGTGCGAGCCTGTCCGTCGTGGAGGACGCATGAAACGCCTGCTTGCCATGCTGGCCCTGATCGCGGGCGGTTTAGCGACCGAGGCGGTGTACCCGCTCAACTGCACGCTGATCGACGCTGCGCGGGTGCAGGTCAAACGGCGAAGGGTATGATTGACCGATGGAAAAGACCGACCACGTCCTGATCGTCGATGACGATCGCGGTATCCGCGAACTACTCGCTGGCTACCTCGAGAAAAATGGCATGCGCGTGTCGCTGGCTGCAAACGGCCGCGAAATGCGCGCCGCGCTCGAGTACGGCGCCCCCGACCTGATCGTGCTCGACCTGATGCTGCCGGGCGACGACGGCCTGGTGCTGTGCAGGGAACTGCGCGCAGGCAAGTTTCGCTCGGTGCCGGTGCTGATGCTGACGGCTCGCGGCGAAGAAACCGATCGTATCGTTGGCCTCGAGATGGGCGCCGACGACTACCTGGCCAAGCCATTCGCGGTACGTGAGCTGTTCGCGCGGATTCGCTCGGTGCTGCGCCGCGCGCGCATGCTGCCGCCCGGCATGGAGGTCAGCGAGACCGTGCAGATGCTGAGCTTCGGCGAGTGGCGGCTCGACACCACGGCCCGCCATCTGCTCGATGCAGAAGACACGATGGTTGCACTGAGCGGTGCGGAATACCGCCTGCTGCGCGTGTTTCTCGACAATGCGCAGCGCGTGTTGACGCGCGACCAGTTGCTCAATCTGACCCAGGGCCGCCAGTCCGATCCGTTCGACCGTTCGATCGATCTGATGGTGAGCCGGCTGCGTCAGCGCCTGCGCGATGTTGCGCGCGAGCCGCGTTACATCAAGACGCTGCGCAGCGAAGGCTACGTCTTCTGCGCAGCGGTGACGACGACTGAAGGTCCGCAATGAACTGGCAGTCGCTGCGGGCGGTCTGGCGTGGACCGCGTACGTTGTTTGCAAGGCTGGCGCTGATTCTCTGCGTCGGACTCGCGCTGGCGCAGACCTTGTCGTTCTGGCTCACGATGACCGAGCGCGATCAGGCGACCACCAACATGATGATGGGATACATCGAGCGCGAGGTGACGAGCTCGGTGGCGCTGCTCGATCATCTGCCGCCATCCGAACGCGCTGCATGGCTGCCGCGTCTCGCGCGACGCAGCTACCAGTTCATGCTTGAACCCGGTGCCACCGGAGCACCGCCGGACGCACGTCTGTCGGCCCGCGTGGCGGCGTCGATTGAGGACGGCATCGGCAAGCACTATCAGGTGAGTGCTAACGCCGTACCCGGCGACAGTGAGCATTTGCAGGTGCATCTGCGCTTGAGCGACGGCACGCCGCTTACCATCGACATGCATCCGATGTCCGGTGTCCCGCTGTCGCACTGGCTGCCCCTCGTGCTGATCCTTGAGCTGATCGTGCTGGCGGCCTGCTGCTGGCTGGCCGTGCGGCTCGCGACGCGACCGCTGCACGATCTGGCGGAAGCCGCCGACGCGCTCGGCCCCGACCTGAAAGCGGCCCGTCTCGCGGAGAACGGACCATCCGAAGTGGCGCGCGCCGCGCGAGCGTTCAACGCCATGCAGGACCGTATTGCAACTTACATGACCGAGCGCATCCAGATTCTCGCGTCGATCTCGCACGATCTACAGACCCCGATCACACGCATGCGTTTGCGCATCGACGTAATGGACGATCGCGAGCAGCACGCAAAACTGCGGCAGGATCTGCAGGAAATGGAAAACCTCGTGAAGGAGGGCGTCACGTATGCGCGCACGCTGCACGGTTCGGCGGAAGTACCGTGCCGTACCGATCTCGACGCGCTGCTCGACAGCATGGTGTTCGACTACGTCGACGCGGGCAAGGATGTGTCGCTGGAAGGGCGCATCGACGCGGCGCTGGTTACGCGGCCACAGGCGTTGCGACGTATTGTCGGCAACCTCGTCGACAACGCGCTGAAGTTCGGCGGGTCAGCCGCGCTTCGCGTTACGACGCAGCAGGAAGGGGCGGTGACGATCGCGGTACTCGATAACGGCCCGGGTATTCCGCCCGAATCGCTCGAATCGGTGTTCGAGCCGTTCTATCGTGTCGAGACATCGCGCAACCGTCACACCGGTGGGACCGGACTTGGGCTTGCGATCGCCCGGCAGCTCGCTCTTGCGCTGGATGCGACGCTCACGTTGCAGAACCGTCCCGAAGGCGGGCTCGAAGCACGGCTGACGATGAAGCGCGCACGCTAGTAGCCGGCTGGTCGTCCTGCCTGCGCGTATTAAACTGCAGGTCGTGCATCGTCCGTCGATTGACAGCCTTCGCAGGAGCCCAGCCTTGAACACACCGCGCACACGTTTTCCCCACCGCCTGTGCGCTGCGCTCGCGCTGTGCATCGCATTGCCGTGCAGCGCCGCCTACATCATCGTCGACACCGGTCACACGCCGCAGCATCCGGGCGCAACCGGTGCGAGCGGCCGCGTCGAGTATCGCTACAACCTCGATCTGAGCGCTGCGCTAACGAAGGATCTGCAAGATCACGGCGACCGCGTGCTGCGCACATCCGCGGACGGCAGGGAGATCGCGCTGCAGGACCGCTCCACGGCCGCGCCCGATGCGAACTTCTTCATCTCGATTCATCACGATTCGATCCAGCAGGCATGGATCGACGCGGGACGTCAGCGTGAATTCCGCGGGTATTCGATTTTCGTTTCACAACGCAATCCGCACTACGAGCAGAGCTTGCGTTGTGCAAAAGCGATCGGCGAGCGGATGCTGGCCGCCGGCGAAAAACCGTCGCTGTATCACGCGACGCCGATTCATGGCGAGAACCGGCCGTTGATCGACGAGCGGCTCGGTATTCATCGCTTCGACGATCTCGTCGTGCTGAAGACCGCGCCGATGCCGGCCGTGCTGGTCGAAGCCGGTGTGATCGTCAATCCCGATGAAGAAGCGCGTCTTGCGCAACCCGATACCATTGCACACCTCGCGCACGCGATTGCCGACGGTGTCGATGCGTGTCAGGCGCATTGAATGCACAGGTACCGTATGGGTAGCGGTGCGCAGAGCCTTATCACCAGGGAGACCTTGTCATGAAGAAACTCGCTTTGGCGCTCGTCGCCGTGTCGTTGCCGTTCGGTGCGCATGCGGCCGGCTGTGCGAAGCCGCGTAACGCGTTCGATCAGGTTTACTGCATGAGCACCCAGTTCGTGCAAACGGATCGCGACCTGAACGCCGAATACACGCGGCTCAGAAACGCGCTGCCGCCTGCCCAGCAGGATGCGCTCCGGCACGGGCAGCTTGCGTGGATCAGGCAGCGCGATACGACCTGCAGCGATGAAAAGCAGAGCGGCTACTTCGTGAACTTGCAATGTGCGGCCGACATGACGCAGCAGCGACTCACGTACTTGCAGCAACGCGAGCGCGAATGTACGAGTACGGGATGCGCGAACGCGAACTTCGGCGAATGACCCGCCTTCACCCCGCCGCGGAATGATTCCCCTGCGAAAGCAGCCATTCGAACATCTGCGTCACGATCGGCGAACGCGACGGACCGGCAACGCGTGACAACCACCATGTCGTGCCTGGCAAGCGAGGATAGTCGGCTAACGTGACCAGCGCCCCTTGATCGATGCTGCCTTGCGCGACCAGACTGGAGAGACAGGCAATACCGCGCCCGCGTAACGCCGCATCGAGCACCAACCGTTGATCGTCGTAAATCGCGTTCGTGCGATACGACGACAGTTGCTCGCGGAATATCGGTGCGTTGCTCTCGCTGGTCAGATTCTCTTCGAGGTAGATCACGCCGGTGTGCAGATGCCGCTTCGCCTGCGGCACACCGTCCAGTTGCGCAGCCAGCGCCGGGCTGCAGACAGTTACCCACTCATCCTGCAGGAACGGCACCTCGAATAGCCCGGGCTGCTGCAGCGGTCGCGCGCCGATGGTCATGTCGACGTCGATTTCATCGACGTAGCGCGCGCTTTCGTCGGTGGACAGCAACGGACAGAGATCGGGAAGCGCCTGTTGCAGCTGCTCGAGACGCGGTTGCAACCAGCCGTGCAGCAACGACGCCGGGCAGACCAGCACCACGAGCCCCGGGTCCAGATAAGTCGCGATGCGCCCGAGCCCGCTGCGCAACGTTTCCATTGAACGCAGCACGCTGCGCTGCAGAACCTTGCCTGCCACGGTCAGCTCGACACCGCGCCCGATTCTGCGGAACAGCGGCTGCCCGAGTTGCTCTTCCAGTTGCTGGATCTGATGACTGATTGCCGACTGCGAGAGGTTCAGCTCGCTGGCTGCGCGCGAGAAATTGCCGAGTCGGGCGGCGGCTTCAAAACCCATCAACAGCTTCAAGGAAGGGATGCGTGGCATGAAGATATGAGGAAAATTGATCAATTAGACTAATAAACATCATTTTTCATCAAGTATAACCCGCGTCAGAATGCTCTACGTGTTGTGCCTACTGCGGCAACCCTATCCACGAGGAGATCGAGAGATGAGTCGCTTTGACGCCCGCAAACAGCGCTACCGCATGCCCGCGGAATGGGAAACCATGGCGGCCACGTGGCTCGGCTGGCCGGTCCTGAAGGACCGCGAGATGCTGTGGGGCGAACACTATCAACGGGTTTGCGAGGAATTCGCTCTGGTTGCCCGGACGATTGCCCGCTACCAGCGTTGCATCGTGACGGCTCACCACCGCCAGGCGGATACGGCGCGCGCGCTCGTCGGGGATACGGTCGAAGTCCTCGCCGTCGCGGCGGAAGACAACTGGGTGCGCGATTGCGGGCCGATCTTCCTGCAGGGCGATCAAGGTCAGCTCGGTGCGGCGGTATTCCGCTTTAACAGCTGGGGCGAGAAGTACCAGCCCTACGACGGCTGCCAGCAGCTCGGTCAGGACATCGCTCGCGCGGCAGGCGCGCAGATCTTCAATTCGCACATGGTGCTGGAAGGCGGCGCCTTCTATGTCGATGGACAGGGCACGCTCGTCACGACCGAGAGTTGCCTGCTGCATCCAAACCGCAATCCGCATATGAACCGGGCGGAAATCGAAGCTGAACTCAGGCGCATGCTGGGGGTGGAGAAGATCATCTGGCTACCGGGCAATCCGGACGAAGTGGAAACCAACGGACACGTCGACGGTATTGCCTCGTTCATCGCGCCAGGCAAGATGCTGTGTCAGACGGCTAGCCCGGACCAGGGCGAGTACTTCCATGTGATGCGCGAGAACCGCCGCGCGCTGGAACTGGCCACCGATGTCACGGGCCGTCGCTTCGATCTGCTGGATCTACCGTCTCCAATCGTGACCGAACGCTATGGCTCCGAGCGCTACTGCGATTGCTACGCGAACTACATCCTGGTCAACGGCGCGGTGATCTCGACTGCGTTTGGCGTTGAACAGGATCGAGCCGCATCGGACGTATTCGCCCAGGCTTTTCCGGGGCGCCGTGTCGAATTGCTGCCGATCCCGACGCTGTCGATCGGTGGCGGCAGTATCCATTGCTCGACGCAACAGCAGCCTGCCGTTACCGCTCCTTCTGTTTAAGCCGGTTCTAACCCGGTCAAAGGAAACTTCATATGTCGTCGCGAAACATCACCGTCGCATCCGTGCAGATGGCATCGGGCAGTTGGTCTTTCGAAGAGAACATGGCGACTGCCGAGCGGTTGATCCGCGACGCTGCGGCGCAAGGAGCCAATCTCGTGCTGTGCCCGGAGCTTTTCATGATGCCGTACTTCTGTCTGGACCAGAACGTGCGTCACCTGGAGCTGGCCGAGCCGTTCGAAGGCAATCCGCGCATAGCACATTTTGCCAGGCTGGCTGGCGAACTCGGCATCGTGCTGCCAATCGGTTTTTTCGAACGCGCGGGCAACGCCGCGTACAACTCGGTTGCCGTCGCCGATGCCGACGGCAAGGTGCTTGGCATCTATCGCAAGACTCACATTCCAGATGGCCCGGGTTATACGGAGAAGTTCTATTTCACGCCCGGGGATACCGGCTTCAAGGTATGGAATACGCGCTTCGGCAAGATCGGTATCGGCATCTGCTGGGACCAGTGGTACCCGGAGACTGCACGCAGCCTCGCGTTGATGGGCGCGGAGATTCTGTGCTTTCCCACCATCATCGGTTCCGAGCCGTTTAGCGCCGACTTCGATTCCGCGGGCCATTGGCAACGCACGATGCAGGGTCACGCTGCGGCCAACATGGTGCCGGTCGTTGCGGCGAATCGTATCGGTCGTGAAGTGGGATTCGGCAACGGCAATCCGCAACAGAGCGCGCTAACCGGTGTGTTCTATGGATCGAGTTTCATCGCCGATCACACGGGCGCGAAACTGGCGGAAGCCAATCGCACCGACGAAACCATCCTGCTGCATACGTTCGACCTGAATGCGATCCAGGCGGACCGGCAGTCGTGGGGTTTCTTCCGCGATCGTCGTCCGGAGATGTATCGCACCTTGCTGACGAGCGATGGTGCTTCGTCGTGCTATCGCTAGGGAGATCACGATGAAAAAGCATTGGCTCGCCGTTGCTACCGGGTTAGGACTCAGCTTGTGTCTGTGTGCAGCCCGCACATGGGCGGACGAAGAGAAGGTACTCAATCTATACAACTGGAGCGAATACTTCGCGCCCGACACGCTGTCGGAGTTTCAAAAGGAAACCGGCATCAAGGTTCGCTACGATTCCTACGACAGCGACGAGACATTGCAGTCGAAGCTGATGACGGGAGACAGCGGCTACGACCTGGTCTGGCCTACCAACGACTTCATGGCAAAGCAGATCCAGGCTGGCGCATTTCGCAAGCTCGACAAGAGCAAACTGCCCAACCTCAAGTATCTCGATCCGGCGTTGCTGAAGCTCGTGGCGAAGTCCGATCCGGGTAACGAGTATGGTGTGCCGTATATGTGGGGCACCGTGGGCGTCGGCTACGATCGAACGAAGGTCGGCGCGATCCTCGGCAAGGATATGCCCACGAACAGCATGGAACTGCTGTTCAACCCGGCGATTGCTTCGCGCCTCGCGGCGGCGCACTGCGGGCTGGGATTGCAGGATTCCGCGAGTACGGTGTTGCCGCTCGCGCTGCGCTATATCGGCCGCGACCCGGTGCATCCCACTGCCGACGACTACGCCGCCACTCAAGTCATGTTGATGAAGATCAGGCCGTATATCAGCGTGTTCGTCAATTCGTCCAACGCGAACGAATTGATGGACGGCGAACTATGCGTGATGGTCGGGTACTCGGGAGCGATCAACCTGGCGTCGCAGAAAGCCAGAGAATTGGACAAGAAACGCGACATCGCCTATGACATACCTAGTGTAGGCACGCTAATGTGGTTCGACGGTATGGTGATTCCCAAGACCGCAAAGCATCCAGACAATGCTCATGCGTTTATCAACTACATCCTCAGACCGGACGTGATCGCAAAGATCTCCAATGCAACGCGCTACGCGAATGCGAATCAGGCGGCATTGAAGCTGATGGACCCGACGCTGGTGAACAATCCGGGCATCTATCCCGGGGAGCAGAAGAGGCAGACGTTGTTTACCCCGGTAGTCGAATCGCCGGCGACCAGTCGTCTGGAAGGCAGGACGTGGCTAAGCTTCAAGGTAGGCAAGCCCTGATCGGTTAGTGGGCACGCGCCCGTCAAGACATATGAGGTATTGGCATGACAACACGACGTAATTTTCTGAAGCGAGGGCTGGCGGCCTCGGGAGGAACCTTGATGATGGGCGTACTGGGCAGTGGTTTTAGCAATGTGGCTCGGGCGGATGGCGACGCATGGCATATGCCGGACGAAGGCGCGGCTCACACCGCGACCTGGATGGCATTCGGCGTGAGCGAAGACATCTGGGGCGACGACATGGTGCCGGTGGTCAGAGAGAATCTGGCCAGCATCGCCAAGGCAATTGCGGCCCACGAGCCGCTCAACATGCTGGTGCGCGAAGAGGATCATGATGTTGCGGCGCGACTGTGCGGCCCGTCGGTCAACCTCGTGGTTCAACCGATCGACGATCTGTGGATGCGCGATACCGGAGCTGTCTTCGTTAAAGGGCAGTCGGGCCAGCTCGGGGCGGTGGGCTTCAATTTCAACGGTTGGGGCAACAAGCAGGAGCACGCACAGGACGCGGAGGTCGCAGGGTTTATCGCGCGTAAAGCCGGTGCGCAATTTATCGAAACGCATCTGGTGCTTGAGGGCGGTGGTATCGAAGTAGACGGCGAAGGCACGGCGATCATCACCGAGAGCTGTGTACTAAACGCGAATCGCAATCCTGGCGTTGGCAAAGCGCAGTGCGAAGCGGAATTGCGCCGCCTGCTCGGGGTACAGAAAATCATCTGGTTGCCAGGCATCAAGGGCAAGGACATCACCGACGGACACACCGATTTTTACGCGCGCTTCGCGAGCCCCGGTGTCGTCGTTGCCGGGCTGGATCAGGATCCCTTGTCTTATGACTATGCGGTGACGAGACGTCATCTGGACATCTTGCGCAAGGCCACCGACGCCAAAGGTCGCAAGCTGAAAGTCGTGGTGCTGGAGGGACCGTCGACGGTACGCAAGGAGTATGAGAGCGATGACTTTGCGGCCGGGTACATCAACTTCTACGTATGCAATCGCGCGGTCATCGCGCCGCAGTTCGGCGACAGGAAGACGGATCGCAATACGCGCGATGTGCTCGTGGACCTGTTCCCTGGACGCGATGTCATTCAGTTGAATATCGACGGTGTTGCTGCCGGCGGTGGAGGAATCCACTGTACGACCCAGCAGCAACCCGGCTGATTCACTGCTTAAGCGGGGACTTCCCGGGTGACGCAATGTATCCCGCCACCGCCTGCTGCAATACCCAGAATATCGACCTGAACAATCGCACGCGAGCCGGCGTAAGGTTGAATCGCCGCGATTGCAGCAGCGTCCGCCACTGAGTCGTTGAATTTCGGCACGATGATGGCGTTGTTGCAGGTGTAGAAGTTGACGTAGCCGGCTGCAAAATTACTTAACTGACTGTTGTTCAATGTCGTGCCGTTGGAGGTTCCGTAGTATTCGGGTGTCGTCAGTTCGACCAGTTGCAGCGTTCTTCCGGTTGCATCCGTTTGATTGTGCAGGTGCTGCCAGTTCGCTTCGGTCAACGCTCGCTCACCGGTCGAATTCGATGCGTCGTATGCGTAGGCCACGACGCCAGGCGCCAGGAATCTCGCATAAAAATCGACGTGTCCATTCGTGATGTCGGTTTCGTCCGCTGGCCTGGCAGCACCGTGGCCTCCACCCGATCCGCTGTTTGCGGGGTAGATAGCGGTCCCGGGAATCCAGATGATCTTTTGCACGCCAAGCGTGCGCTGCAATTCCGCGAGTACGGTGCTTTTCGCGCCAGGCAGCAACGTTGCGTTTGCAATTGCGCCGCCGGGAATGTTGAACAACTGCGGGTTGCGGTTGACGTGCAGCACGGACGATTCAGTCAGGATGGCCGTGCTCACTCCGTCGAATTCGATAGCTCCGCCTTCAAGTGTCAGCGAGCTCTGAACGACGCTTGCGTGATTCGCATTCGCCATCCAGCCGGCTACCGTGTGATCGTGCGAGAACGGCTGGAAGAATCTGCCGGCCTTCGACTTGTTGCTGCTTGCCGCCACCGATGGCGGCACGGTCATCCCCGCGTTGAGATTGAGACCATCCGTATTGGCATTGCCCCAGCCGTTGAAGTTGAAATTCACGGCGCACTGCGCATTGCCATTCGCCGTGTCCTTCACGAACAGGCAACCCATATCGCGGGTCCAGATATCGTCGAACCCGTCGACTACAGCCGTCAACGTGACACCGCCCACACCGGTGGGCCGGGCGACGTAGCCGGCATGAATATCCGGATTCGCACCGCTTGGCGCGCTCAGCAAGCTCTGAGCGACGTTTAGATCGACAGGTAGAACCAGCATGGTGACCGGTTCATAGGTGCCAATGGCCTTAGCGACATCGATCAGATCGGCACGGATTCGGTCGATACCGGCATCGGTGCTCTGTGGGGTAACGGGTGTCCAGATACCTTCAGCGCCCGAGGCAAAGGCCATATAGGTCGCTGCGTGTGGTGCATCTTCGCCCGGAAGCAGATACGACGATTGATTCGCAAGTGGACGCGGGGTTGCGCGAGCCACTGCGGAATTACCGGGAGAATCGCCTCCGCCGCAGGCAGACAGGGTGCCCACAAGCGACAGTCCAAACAGCGTCGCCGATCCTTTGATAAAACTGCGACGCGTCACCTGCGCGTGGCCAGAAGCCACCGCATTCAGTGTTCTCTTGCTTTGATCTTTCATCGTATCTCCGACGGCCAGGCAGAGCGGGAGTCGATGTGACAGCTGGGAAACGCTAGTGAGGCCACCACATCGCTGTGTGCGGAACCATCGGTCTTCTTGGCGATGGGTGGCTCATTGTGGGTCGAACTGTATGGGGTGAAAACTGATGTTTCTTGCTGGAACCGGCCAGGTTGTCTCATACCTGTGCTTCTAGTTCTTCCGTTTCTTTGCCTTAGTTGTGGGAAAGAACTCAAGCCCATGCGGCGACAGAATGTCCTGCAAACGACGCAGTTGACCGAGGCTCGTCGCACCGCGCCGTAATGTCACGCCGACGATCAGGATGTCGATGATCGCAAGATGCGCGAGACACGCGTCGCTGCCGACATAGACGTTCACCGACGGCGGCAGTGAAAAGGTCAGCGCGATGTCGGACGCGTCCGCGAGCGGCGTGCCGGGCTCGCAGATACCGATCACGATCGCACCGCGCTCTTTGGCCACCGCGACGGCTTCCAGAAGAAACGGCATGCGGCCAAAGTGCGAGATCGCGATAACGACGTCGCCGGGACCGAGCGTAGCCGCCGAAAAGAGCTGCATGTTGGCGTCCGTATAAGCCTGCGCATGCAGACCCATACGGAATAGCCGCGATTGCGCATCCGTCGCGATGAAGCCGGAGGTGGTGCCTACACCATAGCAGTCGACTCGCGCCGTATTCACAAGCGCGGCAACGGCACGTTCGATGCGTTCGAGCGGCAGCTGCCGTTCTACATCGAGCAGACTGTCGGCCGAGCTGCGCAACACCTTCGAAACGATCTTGCCTACCGAATCTTTAGCCGTCACCGTGCGATGCAGCGCGGCGCTACCGCGCGCGATCTGCTGCGCGACCTGCAATTTGAACTCCCGCAAACCCTCGTATCCGACAGCGCGGCAGAAGCGTCCGACTGTCGGATCGCTTACGCCGGCGCGCGCCGCGATATCGGAAACGTGGGCCTGCATGGCCCATTCGGGATCGTCGAGAAACACCTGGGCGACACTGCGCTGTGCATCGGCGAGCTCGGGAAGGCGTGCGCGGATAAGCGCAAAGAGATCGGAGTCCGGTTCCTGTTTTGCCATGGTCGAATGATCGGTGTTGTCGATGTAAATAATATACGTCAATGATCAATTCAAACTCAAAGATCACATGCAGGTCATACAGTACAAACCCTGGAATTGGCGCTGTTTACGCATAATTTGCCACCAACAAGGCTTGGCACGGATGACAGTCAAAATTTAACGATGTAATGTATTTACACATACCGACCGGCAACCGGCAAGCGACGAACCCGCCGGAAGCCACGCCTGATCTGTCTGATTTCCGTCTCCCACCTGCTCGTATCGGTATGTAACCCGAACAAAAAAAGCGGTCCGCCGTCCTTGATATAGCGGACTTCTCAAATATTGAACCATTCAGAGGTGTCGCGATGTCGAGAATAGCTCTGGTTAGATTCGGTCTGGTGTTAGCGATGGTGCTCCGACTGCTTTGTCTGGATGCGCATGCGCAGCAGCAACCTGTGCCGCTCGCTCAGGTACCGCCCATGGGATTCAACGATTGGGCCCGTTTTCAATGCACACCGCAGGCACCGCTCAATGGCGGGAATCAGGCCACGTATTCCTTCCAGCAGTTTATGGAAGACCAGGGGCAGGCGCTGTATGACTCCGGCTTGAGTGCGGTCGGCTACCGGACCGTCGTGGTGGACGACTGCTGGATGGTGCGCAATGCGGCGGGCTACCTGCACGGCGATCCCAAATGGGCCGGGTCGTCGCAACCTGGTTTCGATTACGAACTGACTTCGTACATGAGCACGTTGCACAACCTCGGGCTACTGGGCGGCGTGTACAACACGGCGGGCGCGACGACGTGTCAGGGCGCGCAAGCGGGTGCGCAAGGGCATCAGCAGGTCGATGCGAATTCCTACGCGTACTGGGGTGTCGATTTTCTCAAGCTCGATAACTGCGGCGCGACAGGCAACGTCGACGTAGGGACGCTCGACAAGCAGATGCAGGCAGCCCTGAAAACCGAGCAACGCCCGATCCTCTTCGATCCGTCGCTGCCGGCCGGATACTCGCCTGACCAGCCCGAAAAATACCCGGCTTTGGCGCTGGCGAAACAGCTTGGGCAAATGTGGCGGGTGTCGGCGGACATCATGACGACGAATCCGTCGAATCTCGTCGACCCCTGGGATTTCTACAACGCCAATGCATACGAAGAAGGGGTTTATCAGTCCTATGACGACACGATTGCGTTGTCGCGTTACATGGCGCCGGGTAGCTGGAACGATGCCGATCAGCTCGTGATTGGCGACAATGGCCTGTCGACAGCGGAAGAAAGAAGCCAGCTTGGCCTCTGGTCGATCATGGGCGCACCGCTGATCCTCAGTACCGACGTCCGCAAACTGGTCAATCCCACGACGACGCATCTGCGGAATTCGCTGGAGATCCTGAGCAACAAGAACGTGGTCGCCATCGATCAGGATCCGCTCGGCGCAGGCGGCTATCGTGTGATGCGCGACAACCCGGCTGCGAACGCGGGGTTCGATGTGATCGTCAAACCGCTCAAGGATGGGAGTCTGGCCGCACTGGTCCTGAACAAGGGCAGCAGCGAGCAAGCCTACACGCTGCGGCTTGCGTCATTGGGTCTTTCCCCGGCGGCAAACGGTCGCTATTCGGTACGCGACTTGTGGAACGGTACGACGCAACCGTCGGTGACGTCCGTAACCCAGACGATCGGTTCGCACGACAACCTGATGTTGCGGATTGAGGGCGGTGGCAAGCTCGTTCCGACCGGTCAGATTCAAACGACTCAACCGGGGTTCGCGACGCCTGCACTCTGCCTGTCGGTTTCTGGTGGAGCGGCGAAGAGCGGTTCGAACGTTGTCGTCGATACCTGCTCGAACTCGGCGGTTCAACAATGGCAGCGCGAGGCTAACGGCACGATCGCGCTGGCTGGTACATCGCTGTGTCTCTCCGCCAACGCAACGGCGGCGCCCGGTTCGATCAATCCTGCTTCCGGGCTGTGGGCCACGCTGAATTCGTGCAACGCACGCGACACGAAGCAGGTTTTCTCCTACACGCTCACGGGCAATCTGAAGAACAGCCAGGGGTGTCTCGATGTTTTCGAAGGCACTGTTTCGACTGCGGGAACGCCGGTCGACATCTATCAATGTGCGGCGGATGCATCGCCGCAGGTTAATCAGATCTGGTCGGCTCCGCACGGTTCGAAGCTATAGAAACTGCCTCCTGCTGGGACTGGCCTGCTTCGGCAGGCCAGTCCGATGACTGCCAACGCCACGCGGACTCACTTTACGTACAGATAACGCACAAGATGAAAGAACACCGGCGCCGCAAAACAGATCGAGTCGACCCGATCAAGCGCGCCACCGTGACCCGAGATCATCGACCCCCAATCCTTCGCACCGAGCGAGCGCTTGACAGCCGACAGCACGAGACCGCCGACAAAACCCGACAACACGATCGCCAGTGACATAAAAAACGCCGCACCAAAACTGAACGGCGTCACGCGATAGAGCAACGCACCGCATAGCGTCGCGAGCAGCCCACCGCCGATAAAACCTTCAACCGTTTTCGACGGACTCAACTGCGGCGCGATCTTGCGCTTGCCGAACAGCTTGCCGACGACATACTGGAACACATCGCTGATCTGCACGACGAGCAGGAAGAAGAACAGCAGCAGTGCGTTTTCGCCCTGGTAGTGTTCGATGTCGAGAATCAGCAGTGCGGGTGCGTAGCTAAGCCCGTAGACGCAAACCATCAGCGCCCAGTGGATCTTCGCACTGCGGTTTAAAAACTCCTTCGTGTCCTGCGTCAGCGCGGATACCAGCGAGAGTGTGATGAACAGATGCACCGGCACGAAGATCGAGAACATCCCGTACCAGTTCACCCATAGCAGGATGTACTGCACGGGAATCGCGATGAAGAACGCGATGAACAACGTGGTGTGATCGCTCGGCGACGTCGGCGTCAACGTGATGAACTCGCGCAACGTCAGGTACGAGGCGATCGCGAACACGATATAGGTCGCGCCCGAGCCGAGGCCGATCGCGATCGCCATGATCGCGATCATTCCCCACCATGCACGGATGCGCTGATTCAGGTTGGCGATCGTCGTGCTCTTGCCGCCGTCGCGCCACGCGAGAATCGCACCGATGACCGACGCGATCGCCAGAAAGCCGGTTACGCCGGCTACGAGTTCCCAGAACACGGTTCGCATGATTTGTCTTGGTGGTTCTTGGTGGTTTAAGGGAAGCGGGGTGCCGGTCCGTCAGTGGGCCGGCGCGAGTTCGACGACGGCGTCGCGGGCACGCTGCAGGAAATCTGCCTTCGCTTCATCGGCGGCGAGCGACAGCGGCGCGCCGAAGTGCACCTTGCAGATCAGCGGCACGGGCCAGATCGCGCCCTTCGGCATGATGCGCTGCAGGTTCTCGAGGTAGACGGGGCACAGCTCGATATCGGGGAATTCAGTGGCGAGCCGGTACAGGCCGCTCTTGAACGCTTGCGGCAGCGTCTCGGCACTGCGCGTGCCTTCGGGAAAGATGATGATCGAGTGGCCGAGGCGCAGCGCTTCGCGCACCGGGTCGAGCGGATCGCTGTCGCTTTCGTGCTTGCGATCGATCAGCACCACGTTCAGCAGATTGCGCGCGATGTGAATCTTGGTCTTGCTGGTCTGCCAGTAATCGCGCGCGGCCACCGGCCGGATCTGCGAGCGCAGCTCGCGCGGCAGCGCGGTGAGAATGGCGAGCGTGTCGACGTGACTCGTGTGATTCGAAAAATAGATGCGCTGCGCCGCGCTCGGAGCGCCCTTGTGCCACACCGGATAGGCGCCCGCCACGAGATGGACGATTCCCAGCAAGCCATCGCGTTGCCATTCGTGCCAGATACTCATCGGATTCGCCTCTCGACGCCGCCGGTCGCAGCGTTGTTCATATCGGGGAGGGTTAACATTTTTTCTTCATATTCCCGTTTATCGCGACGCCAGAAGCGCTGCCTGAATATATCGAGGCGAACCCGTTAAACCGCGTCCGTCGGGATCGCGTGTTTCGCTCGACGGATTATGACGATTTTCGCTGGCGCGCACCATACATCGGCCGGCGATCGATAAATTGTGACGCAGATGCACAATCCGATACTGCCGGTTCTGTAAAAAGGGTTAACCGATACGGTCCTTGACCTTTTCCCAGGATTAAATGACGATAACGCCACTTTGAATAATCGATAAAATCCGTTTCCGTGCCGGCTATATATGATTCCGACGCGCCATCCGCGTAAAGCGTATAACCGGCCGATAACGCGGCGATCGCGTCAAACCGGGTGAAAAATAGACCATGAGCGTATACGCACTGAAGCCGAAATTTCAGAACCTGTTGCGCCCGCTGGTGCGCGTGCTGGCGAAGTCCGGGGTAACTGCTAATCAGGTCACGGTTTTCGCGGCGGCGGGCTCGATTCTGGTCGGCCTGATTGCGGGGCTGGGCACACATCGCGCCTGGTTTCTGCTGATCCCCGTGTGGCTGTTCTTGCGGATGGCGCTCAACGCGATCGACGGCATGCTGGCCCGCGAATTCGGCCAGAAAAGCGCGCTCGGCGCGTACTTCAACGAACTGGGCGACGTGGTGTCGGACATCGCGCTCGCACTGCCTTTTCTGGCCGTTCCCGTTTTCCTTCCTGCCCAGATCTGGGCGTTTGCGCTCGCGGCTGCGGTCGTCGAATGCGCAGGGCTGGTCGGGCCGCTCGCCGGGGCGAGCCGACGCTACGACGGGCCGCTCGGCAAGAGCGACCGGGCCGTGGCAGTTGGTGCGTTCGGTCTGTGGATCGGCCTCGGGTTGCCGCTCGCACCGGTCGCGGGATGGATCTGGTGGGCGCTCGTCGTGCTGGCTGCGATCACGACGATCAAGCGCGTGCGCAACGGTGTAGCCGAAGTGCGTTAGGTGCCGGCGCCGCTGCGCGACGCGCCTTTCTAACGTGGTGTGCCGCGCGTTCTGAGCGGCGGACATTCCTGCTACTGCGCAGCACACCCGTGCGTGTGGTCCAGCACCGCGCGTCCCGATGCGGTCTTGTCGGTCACGAGCGTACCCGCGACCGGCCGCGCCGCGCAGGCGAGCGCCCGCGCATTGTCGGTGCGGCCATAGCGGTCCTGATACCGGATTACCTCCACGACCTGCGCGAGCGCGTTCTCCATCAAGCCATTGTTCAGATCGGGACGCCCGTGAACCTGCTGCAGATCATGCAACGCGACGCGACCCGCTTCGCGCGGTTCGTCGAGTTGTAGCAGCGCGTGAATCCGGTTCTCCTGCGTATCGATCTGCGTATGCGGAACACTCGACTGCGATGGGTCGTCGATCGAGAGATCGGGTATCGCATCGGAGTATTTGCGCCCGAGCATCCGGTGGTGCGCGCGCTGCGTATCGTCGTTGCTGGTCTCGTATGACTGCACGGCGACGAGCAGTAACGGCGATGGCCAGTCGGTGGTTAGTACGCCGTCGAGCATCGCGGGGTCGTGCTCGACGAGTCGATAGATCCGCGTCGGATTGCCGGCGCTGCGTTCCGCGGCGAGCAATGCCTGAGCGCGTGCGGCACCGGTGGGTGCGCGTTGTGCGAGTTGCAGTTCGATCTGGCGTTGCAGGGCGGCTTCTCCCGATGCGCCGTCCAGCGCACTGGATGTAAAGGCGCGATTATCGACGGGCTTCGGCAGCAGTAAAGCGTCGAGCGCCTGCGTATCGCCGGCGATGCCGGCGAGCGCGGCCGGATCGTCGGGTAGCGTGGGCAGCGCAGTGTGCGTTGCGTGCCACGCACGATTCTGCACATCCCACCACTGCTCGACGCCGATACCCGCTTGCGGCAACGCCGCCAGCAACTGCGAGGCGGCGTCCGTTGCAAACGGCCAGTCCGACATCCGTTCGCCGACAAAGAGCCTGAGCTTCAGGTCGGCATTGCGGAATTCTTCATCGGTGACATAAGGCGACGCTGGGTGAGTGGACAGCAGGCCACTCAACTCGCTGTCTGTCGAGCCAGGTGCGGCCGGCGCCGCGCGGCGGTCGAGCAGCGCCGGCCAGGGCTGCGGCAACTGCGTGCGCCACGGTTCGATTTCAGCGGGCGCGCGAACAAACCACAAACGACACGCGTAATCGAGCACAGTCGGGTCGAGTGTGCCGTCCGCCTGCTCGATCGTGCGCAGACCATTCGATGCATCGCGGTCGCGGTTCATCGCGAGCCACAGACGCACGTTCAGATAGCGCAAGCGGGCCTGCTCGGCTGGCGTCAGGCTGTCGTGCCGCTGCTGAAGCGGCGCGAGCATGTCCTGTGCGGCAACGAGATTGCCGGTCTGTTCGAAATAGAATTGCGCCGCGATCCGGTAGGGATCGAATGGCGCGGTTGCGGCGAGCGGGCCGAGCCATGTCAGCCACTGCGCGTTGCGCATTGCGACGCGGGCAGGCGCGGCATCGTGATACCACTCCGGCGGCAACTGGTCTGCATCGCGATAACCGTTGATGCGGGAGTTTGCCTGCAGGCTCAACAGATAGCTGTCCGTGCATGCGGGGCGCACCGGCCCGTTACCTATCGGACAATCGAGCGACAACACCGCGAGCGCGGCGACGGGCGATCCATCTGGCTTCGCGAGCAGTGCGCGGGCGGCATCGGTCGGCACGAGCGGCGTGCTGCCCGCCGATGTGTCGGTGCCGGTATCGGCATCCGCGTACGCGCTCGATACCAGCGCGGCTACCAGCACCCCCACCGTCAGCGCCGACACAGCGCCCGCGAGCATCGCGGCGCGGGCCGGTCGCCGTGTCTGGCCAGAACGACGATCGAGTGAATGGAGCATCGGCGGCGGGGACCCCGAAAAGGCGTGCGTCCAGGCAGGAACCGGCGAATGCACGCGCAGGTGTTTGTTATTCAACGGCGGAGTTTACCTGTCTTCTCGATGCATGCGGCGGGTTTAATAAAACGTCACGGCAATCGTGGCTTGCATAAGCCTGACGGAAATTTACAACCATAAGGTGAGTCTTTTCGGGAGCGCTGTACTGCCCCTCCAAAACTGTGCGCGTCCACGTAAACCATAGCGTGCTTTCGTCTAAGATGTACTAGTAATATAACAATATCATCACAGATGAGATTGGGTGTGCGACGCTTGCGTACGCCCAGGCCCGGAGACATGCCATGCGCTACACCGCTGCCCAGCGGCTCGACAGACTGCCTGAATGCGCGTTTCACCGCCGGCTCGCGGCGATGATCGCCGCAGGCATCTTCTTCGACACCTTCGATCTCTATCTGGCCGGCGGTGTGATGGTCGCGATGGTGCGCAGCGGCTGGTCGACGATGGCGCAGAACGCGCACTTCGTCTCGGCGGGCTTTCTCGGCATGCTGATCGGCGCGATCGTGGCCGGCGTGACGGGCGACCGGTTCGGGCGGCGCTTTAGTTTCCAGTTCAACCTGCTGCTGTTCGGTCTCGCGTCGCTGGCGGCGGCGGCCGCGCCCGACATTCACTGGCTGATCGGCCTGCGCTTTCTGATGGGTCTTGGACTTGGCGCCGAAGTGATCGTCGGCTACGGCATGCTCGGCGAATTCATTCCGCCCGCGTGGCGTGGCAAGTGGGCCGCGATACTCACGCTTGCCGCGAACTCGTCCCTGCTCGTGGCGACGGTCGCCGGTTATCTGATCATTCCCGCGTTCGGCTGGCGCTGGATGTTCGTGATTGTCGGTGTCGGCGCGCTCGCTACGTGGTTCGCGCGCAAGAAGCTGCCGGAATCGCCGCGCTGGCTCGAGTCGGTTGGTCGATACGACGAGGCCGATGCGATCGTGGCGCAGATCGAAGTCGAAGTGGCGCGCGGGGCGGTGCTTCCGGAACCGGCCGTAGCTATCGAAACTCCGCGGCGCGATTTTCGCGTGTCCGATCTGTTCAGCCGCCGGCTGGTGCGTGCAACGTTGCTCGGCATGACGGTCAACATCGTGGGTTTTAGCGCGCTGTTCGGTTTCATCATCTGGATGCCGACGTTTCTCGTCGACAAAGGGCTGACGCTGTCGTCGTCGCTTGGTTATGCATCGCTGATGGCGACCGGTGCGCTGCTCGGCGCGGGGCTGGCGGCGTTGCTCTCGGATCGGTGGGGCAGGAAGCGAGGCATCGCCGGCATGTCGTTCGTCGCGGCTGCGCTGGGCCTGCTTTATCCGCATGCGCATTCGCTGGTCGTGGCGACCGTGCTCGGATTGCTGCTGTTCGCCGCGCTGTACTTCTGCGGCACGCTGGCCTTTTCGACCTACGTACCCGAACTGTTTCCCACTGAGTTGCGTCTGCGCGGCACGGCGATGTCGAACGTGGCGGGGCGGGCCGCTTCCATGCTCGCACCGCAGGTTGTCGTGGCGATTTTCCAGAGCGGCAGTGGGATCAACGGTGTGACCGCGATTCTTGCCGCGCTGCTGGTTGTGCAAGGCGTGGTGGTCGGGTTGTTCGGTATCGAGACGCGTAACCGGCCGCTCGATAGCCAGGCCGATTCGATTGCGCTCGGCGCGGCGGGTGGTCCACGTAGCACCGCCAACGCGAGCGGTTCATAAGCGGCGACGCCAACCGCTATTTGAAGGAGTACGTCATGCTGGTCACGAAACATCCCGAACTGCTTGCCGTGCCGTGCACGATCATGCGCGCGGGTACGAGCAAGGGTCTGTTCTTTCACGATCGCGATCTTCCCGAGCCAGGCGCGCAGCGCGACGCTGTCCTGATGGCTGCGCTGGGTAGCAGCGATCTGCTGCAGATCGATGGGCTTGGTGGTTCGCGTCTCGTCACATCGAAGATCGCCATCGTCAAGCCGTCGACGCGACCCGACGCCGACGTCGACTACACCTATGCGATCGTGCCGCCGGCGCGCGGCATCGTCGTCTACACGAGCAACTGCGGCAACATCTCGTCGGGTGTCGGACCGTTTGCAATCGATGCGGGCCTCGTCGATGCAACGGGGCCGATCGCCACGGTGCGCATTTTCAACACCAACACGAAGAAGATCCTGGTGGCGCACGTTCCGGTCAGCGATGGCGTAGCAGGCGTGACCGGCGACTTTGCGATTCCCGGAGTACCGGGCACGGGCGCGGAAATCTTCATGGACTACACGCAAACGATCGGCGCGAAAACCGGCCACGCACTGCCGACGGGTCGCGCGGTCGACACGATCGCACTAGAAGACGGCCGCACACTCGAGGTCACGATCGGCGATGTCGCGAATCCCTGCGTGTTCCTGCGCGCGAGCGACGTCGGTGCGAGCGGCAGCGAGCTTCCCGATCAGATCGACTCCATGCGCGCGTTGCTCGACACGCTGCGCGAAGCGCGCGGCAAGGCCGCCCAGCGGATTGGCCTGTGCGAGCACTGGACGCAGGCCGAACGCGATTCGCCGGCATTGCCGCTGGTGGTGCTGATTGCGCCCCCGGCCACCTATGCCGATGCGAAAGGTGAAACGGTTGACGCAGCGACGATGGATCTGCGCGCGCGTCTGATCTTCTACAACCGCTGCCACGAGAGCATGGCGGGTACCGGTTCGATGTGCACCGCCGCGATGTCGCGCGTACCGGGGTCGATCGTGCATCAGGCCGTGCCTGACGCAACGGGAGGCACGTTGCGTATCGGTCATCCGCTTGGCGTGATGACGGTCGCCGTCGAAGCGCGCAGCACCGGTTCCGTGAACGACATCGTGTACACACGGCTTGGTTTCAGTCGCACCGCGCGTCGTCTGATGGAGGGCGTCGTGTATGTGCCTCGCGCCGCCATTGCGAGTGCTGTTACAGCGGCTCCCGTAGAGGCTCACCTATGAGCCCATTCCGCCGAACCGCAAGCATGAAGATCGCTACGTTCGCCAACGGGTTCGACCCGGCACGTATCGACGGCGACCACTATCGGCTCTGTGCGCGCTCGTTTGCCGACACCTTCGCGTGCGCCGTGGCCGGACGCAACGAACCTGCCTCACGTGCCGCGTTGCGCTATCTGGAGCACGCCGGGCTTGTCGATCTCGAGGTGGCATCGATGCAAGGCAGTCGTGCGCACCTATGGGGACAGCCAGCAACCGCGAGCGCGGAAGCGGCGGCGTTCTACAACGGCGTCGCTGGCCACGTGCTCGACTACGACGATGTGACCGTGCCACTGCGTGGACACCCGAGCGTCGTGCTCTGGCCCGCACTGATGGCACTTGCCGAAGCAGAGGATCTGTCGGGCGAACGCCTCGCGTCCGCCTACGCGGTCGGCTTCGAGACACTGTGCAAGCTGGCGCGTGTTATTGCCGCCGCACAGTACGAGAAGGGTTGGCATTGCACCGCGACGCTGGGCGCCGTTGCAACCACGGTGGCGTGCGGGCATCTGCTGCGTCTGGACGAGGCGCAGATCGTGCACGCGATCGGACTCGCCGTTGCGCAGTCGTCGGGTGTGCGCGCGAACGTCGGTTCCGATGCGAAGTCGTTTCAGGCCGGCCAGGCGAGCGCAGCGGCAGTGCGCGCGGCGCTCCTCGCGCAGGCAGGCTTTTGTGCTTCGGCCGATGCGCTGGATGGCCCACACGGCTACGCGAATCTGTATGCGCACGGCGAAGACATCGGCGCCGCGTTGCATGCGCTCGGCCCCGATGCGCGGGAACTGGAGCGCAGCGGTCTCGACGTCAAACAGTATCCGATGTGCTACGCGACTCATCGTGTGCTCGACGGGCTGCTCGCGTTTCGACGCGAGCGTGGCGTCACGCTCGCCGACGTCGAACGCGTGTCGATCCGCACGAGTCGCGCTGCGCTGATACCGCTCACGCACCACCGACCGAAAACCGGGCTCGAAGGCAAGTTCAGCCTCGAATATGCGGTGGCCGCGGCACTGGCCGATGGACACATCCGTCTCGCCACGTTCACTGATGAAGCCGTCAACCGCCTGCATATCCAGCAGTTTTTCGAGTGCGTCGATGCATCCGACGGTGACACCCCCATGCTGCCACGCCGCGCGGACATCACGCTCGCACTGCGCGACGGAACCTGCGAACGACGCTCTATCGAGACCTTGCACGGCTCGACGCAGGACCCATTAACCGATGACGAACTGACGGCCAAGCTTGCCGATTGTCTCGACTGGGCGGGCAGCCACATCGATCCACAACGACTTTTTAGTCTCGCGCTCGACCTGCGGTCGCTGCGCACACGCGACCTGTTCAACGCTTTCGAATCACCGACGCATTGAAGGAGAAAACCCCATGAAACAAGCAATGAAATTGCGCGAGCAGCTTGCCACTGGCGAACTGCTGGTCGCACCCGGTGTATACGACGGGCTGACCGCACGCATCGCCGAGCAGGCCGGTTTCGGCACGCTGTACATGACTGGCGCAGGTACGGCGGCGGCGCGCGGCTACCCCGACTACGGTTTGCTGACGATGACCGAGATGGTCGAGAACGCCGGCGTGATTGCACGCAGCGCGAGTGTGCCGGTGATTGCCGACGCGGATACCGGTTTCGGTAACGAACTGAACGTGACGCGTACGGTGCGCGAATACGAACTACGCGGCGTCGCGGGCATTCATATCGAAGATCAGCTCGCGCCGAAAAAATGTGGTCATCTGGACGGCAAGGAACTGGTGTCACGCGCGGAATTCATCGCGAAGATCCGCGCCGCAGTGGCAGCGCGCACGAACCCGGACTTCGTGCTGATTGCGCGGACCGATGCCCGTGCCGTGCTCGGGTTCGACGAAGCCATATGGCGCGCGAACGCGGCGCTCGATGCCGGCGCCGACATCGCATTCGTCGAGGCGGCGCAAGGGCTGGACGAAGTAGCGGCGGTGCCGCGCGCCGTACACGGGCCGTGTCTGCTCAATATCGTGCGTGGTGGCAAAACGCCGGACATCGGCTTGCGTGACGTTGCCGAAATGGGTTACCGGATCGCAATCCTGCCGAGCCTGCTACTTGGGGCGGTGATCGAGAGTTGCGACCGCACGTTGAGCGCATTGCGCGAAACGCGCGTGCCGCCCGCGTCGGCGGGACATGCAACGGTGGGCGAGCGTTTCAGGCGCCTTGGTTCCGACGAATGGGATGCGATCCGCACGCGCTTTCGTGATCCTGAGCCCGAAGTAGATGGCGAACCGGCGATGCAAGGGAACGCGCGATGAAACCGTCCGTCATGTTCGACAAGGTATGGGACAGCCATGTCGTCGCGCAGGCTGGCGACGACATCGCGCTGCTGCACATCGACCGGTTGTTGCTGCACGACCTGTCGGGCACGGCCGCGCTGCACGCACTCCACGAACGGGGACTGGCCATACACAGCCCCGATCTCGCGTTCGCGACGCCGGATCACGCGGTGTCCACGATGCCGGGCCGTACCGGCACGACGTTCGCAGGCGGCGCGCGCTTGTGGGCCGGGCTCAGGGCGCTGTCGTCGCAAGGCAGGGTCCGCTTCTTCGATCTCGGCGAACCGGGCCAGGGGATTGTTCACGTGATGGCACCCGAACTCGGCCTCGTGCAACCGGGTGCGACGCTCGTCTGCGGCGATAGCCACACCTGTACGAACGGCGGGGTCGGTGCGCTTGCGTTTGGCATCGGTTCGTCCGAAGTCACGCACGTGCTCGCAACGCAGACACTGTGGCAACGCAAGCCGAAGACGCTGCGCATCCGTTTCGACGGCCGGTTGCAGGACGGTGTGTTCGCGAAGGACCTGGTGCTGTATCTGATCGGCCGTCTCGGCGCGCACGCCGCGACGGGTCATGCGGTCGAATACGCGGGCGAAGCGATCCGCGCGCTCGACGTCGAAGCGCGCCTGACGTTATGCAATCTGTCGATCGAATTCGGCGCGAAGATCGGCATGGTCGCTCCCGACGACACGACGTATGCGTACCTCGAAGGCCGCGCATACGCGCCGCGCGGCGAACTGTTCGCACGTGCCGTCGACTACTGGCGCACGTTGCCATCCGACGAGCTTGCGCGCTTCGACCGCGAAGTATCGTTCGACGCAGGCACCGTACCGCCGATGATGACCTGGGGCACGAGCCCCGAACAGGTCATCGCCGTCGACGGACGCATTCCCGATCCCGACACCGCGCCCGATGCCGCGCACCGCGACGCGTGGCGCAACGCACTCGACTACATGGGCCTGAAGCCCGGCGACGCGCTCGAAGGGACGCCGGTCGAATGGGTGTTTATCGGCTCGTGCACGAACTCGCGGCTCTCGGATCTGCGCGAAGCGGCGCGCCTCGCACGCGGACGGCACGTTGCACCCGGTGTGCAGGCGTGGGTCGTGCCGGGTTCGGAGCAGGTGCGGCGCGATGCGCAGGCCGAAGGGCTCGACCGCATCTTTCTCGAAGCAGGTTTCGAATGGCGCGAGCCGGGTTGCAGCATGTGCGTGGCGGCGAACGGCGAGACCGTACCGAGCGGCGCCCGGGCCGTGTCGACGTCGAACCGCAACTTCGTCGGCCGCCAGGGGCCGGGCGCGCGCACACATCTGGCGAGTCCGCAAAGCGCGGTGGCGGCCGCGGTCACCGGAGTCATCGCCGACAGCCGGAGGCTTGCACATGAATAAAGTCGACATTGTCACGGGTGCCGCTGCGCCGCTACTGCGCGCGAATCTCGATACCGATACGGTGATTCGCATCGAGCGTTTGACGCAGCAGCCGCGCCACGCGCTGGGCCAGTACGCGTTCGAAGCGTTGCGGCGTCGCGCGGACGGCAGCGAAGACCCCGACTTCGTGTTGAACCGGCAAGCGTATCGTGCCGCGCCGATCCTGTTGACCGGTGCGAACTTCGGCTGTGGCTCGTCGCGTGAAGGAGCTGTGTGGGCGCTGTTCGAAGCGGGCATCCGCTGCGTGATTGCGGAGAGCTTCGGCGAGATTTTCTATGGCAACTGTTTCCAGAACGGCATGTTGCCCGTGCGTCTCGACGCGCACCGGATCGCGGAGCTTGCTGCTTTGTCGGAAGCTGGCGAGCCGGTGACGGTGAGTCTGGTCGACTGCACGATTAGCGCCGGGAGCGTGCGTTTCTCGTTCGAGATCGATGCGCTTCGGCGCGATGCGTTGATGGCAGGTCTCGACGAGATCACGCAGACCTTCGCGTACCGCGCGCAGATCGCCGAGTGGCAGACCGCCGATCGCGAACGACGTCCGTGGATCTGGGTTCCGCTCGAACGGCAACCCGCCCAGAGCGGTAGTTAGCCATTGCGATCGATCGCGTGCGCCGCCGGCGTGCGCGGATTTTCATGAGGGAGCATCCATGAGCAGCATCACTGCGGTACCTACGACGGACCGACGCGGGGCATCGGGTGCGGTGCCCACCGATCCCGACGGCCCAACCGGCCGGCTCGCGAGCTGGCTCGCCGAATTGCAGATCGGCGATATCGCGGAGCGTGCTTTGGAGCGCGGCAAGTATCTGACGCTCGACGGTCTCGGCTGTGCACTGGTCGGCGCACGCTTGCCGTGGTCGAGCAAGGCCACCGAACTGGTCTGCGCGCTAGAAAGCGGAGAACGCGCGACCTTGATCGGTTCGGGTAGAAAAACCAGCGTGCCGGCAGCGGCGTTGCTGAACAGCACATTCATCCAGAGCTTCGAACTCGACGATTTTCATCCGCTTGCGCCGCTGCACAGCGCATCGGTGGTGCTGCCTTCGCTGCTGGCGAGCGCTGAACTGCTAGGCCGCGTGAACGGCGAACGTTTCCTGCTCGCCGCGATGTGCGGCTACGAAGTTGGCCCGCGCGTCGGGCTGGCGCTACACGGCTCGCAGATGCTGTCGCGCGGCTGGCACTCGGGCGCGGTATTCGGCACGCATGCGAGTGCGGCAGCCGCGGGCAAGCTGCACGGGCTCGATGCCGCGCAATTCGAAGACGCGCTGGGACTCGCGGGTACGCAATCGGGCGGCTTGATGGCGGCGCAATTCGAAGCGATGTCGAAGCGCATGCATCACGGCTTCGCGTCGCGCAGCGGTCTCTACGCCGCGGTGCTTGCGGCGGGTGGCTACACGGGCATCAAGCGCGTGTTCGAACGCGAATACGGCGGCTTTCTATCGACCTTCGGCGAAGGACACGCGCCCGACGCCACACAGATCGCGGCGAATCTCGGTAGCGTGTGGGAGGTCGAGAAGAACATCATCAAGCCGTACCCGGCGATGGGGGCGCTGCTTGCACCGATCGAGGCGGTGCTCGAGATACGCGCGCAGCGACCGTTCAATGTGGACGACATAGAACGCATCGAACTCGATCTCGCAAGCGCTGCGTTTCATCACGGCGGCTGGCAGGCTGCGCGGCCGCTCACGCCGATCGGCGCACAGATGAATCTCGCCTATGCAGTGGCGGTCACCGCGATAGACGGCGAAGCGCGCATGAAGCAGTTCAGCCCCGCACGCATCGATGCGGACGACGTGTGGACACTGATGCAACGCATCACCGTGCGTCACGAAACCTCGTACGACGAGGACGGCCCGCTCGCGCGCGGCGCGACGCGCCTGCGGATGTTCTTCACCGATGGCCGTTGCGAAGACATGCTGTTGCGCCATCCGCGGGGAAGGCCGCTCGTGCAGATGACGAATGACGAGATCGTTGCAAAGTTCCGTTCGCTGACAGGTGACGTGATCGATACGGCCCGGCAGCGGCGCATCGAAGAACTGGTGCTGCACATCGAACGGCTCGACGACGTCGGGGAGTTGATCGAGGCGCTGGCGCCGGTTGTCGCCAATCCGTTTGCCTGACACGTAGCGTGAACGACTTTCGTGGGGAGCGTTATGTCATCGCCAGGCAAGGTTATCGGTGCTGCTGAAGTGCGTACGACCGAGGCTGTTAGCACTTATGCCGTGACCGGCACCATCGGTGCGCGGCTCGACCGGTTACCCGCGAGCCGTACGGTGTGGATGCTTGTGCTCCTGATTTCGCTCGGCGGCTTCTTCGAGTTTTACGAGCTGTTCTCGACCGCGTATCTTGCGCCGGGCATCATCCGTTCGGGCATTCTCACCGAGACGACGAAGACGTTTTTCGGCATGACGGGTCTCGCGAGTTTCATCGCGGCGGCATTCGCGGGGTTGCTGGTCGGTACGCTGATGTTCGGCGTCGTCGCAGACCGGCTGGGCCGCCGTTCGGTGTTTACGTTCGCGTTGCTGTGGTACACCGTGTCGGCTGCGGTGATGGCGTTCCAGACAGACGCGGGCGGACTGAACTTCTGGCGCTTCATGGTGGGTGTCGGTCTCGGCGTTGAGCTCGTCACGATCGACACCTACCTGAGCGAACTGGTGCCGCGCCACGTTCGAGGTCGCGCGTTCGCGCTCAATCAGGTGATTACGTATCTGTCAGTGCCGACCATCGCGCTGCTCGCGTGGCAATTGGTGCCGCTCGCACCGCTTGGTTTCGACGGATGGCGCTGGGTCGTCCTGGTGGGATCGGTGGCGGCGGTGTTGATCTGGGTGATTCGCACGCGGATTCCGGAGAGTCCGCGCTGGTTGGCTTCGCACGGTGAGCAGGCACGCGCCGAAGCGGTTGTTGCTGCGCTCGAGGCGCGTGTCGAAAGAGATACCGGCAGGGCGCTACCGCCGCTCGAACTGCTTCAATCGCCCGAGCCACGCGTTGCCGACAGCGCCGAAACCGGGCAGCTGCGCGAGGTGTTCAGCCGCCGGTATCTGTCGCGCACCGTGATGCTGTGTACGTTTCACGTGTTCCAGACCATCGGCCTGTACGGCTTCTCGAACTGGGTGCCGACGTTTCTCGTCCGACAGGGCATCGACGTGACCGCGAGTCTCGGCTACACGCTCGGCATTACGCTCGTGATGCCTTGTGGGCCGCTGGTTGCGATGCTGTACGCGGATCGCTTCGAGCGGAAGTGGCAGATCGTCGCGTCGGCGCTGCTGGTCGCAGCGGCAGGTCTCGCGTTTGCCCAGGTGCGTCAACCAGTGTGGATCGTGCTGACCGGCGGGCTCGTCACACTGGGTGCGACCACTCTGTCGTACAACTTTCACGCCTATCAAGCAGAGCTTTATCCGACGCGCATCCGTGCCCGCGCGGTCGGATTCGTCTATGCGTGGAGCCGTTTGTCGGGCGTGTTCAGCGGCTTTCTCGTGTCCTGGGCATTGAGCCGGGCGGGAGTCTCAGGGGCGCTCCTGCTGATCGCTGCGAGCATGGGCATCGTCGCGCTGTCGATTGCAACGCTCGGACCGCGCACCAATGGGCGCTCGCTGGAGTCGCTGACTGGCTAGCGGTGGTTGTTACTGCGCTTGCGGCTAAACGCCGCGACGCTTGCTCCGTTTCGGTTCTTCCGGCTGCACGTCGTGAACGATCTGACCGGTGCCGAGCGTATTGATCTTGTCGACCGGCAGGTCGGTGACGATCCGGCTATGTTCCGGCGAAACAGTCAACGTCAGATGCTGTACCGGTTCGAGCGAGACGTCGTAGACGATCCGCGTGACTCTCAGCAACGGCATACCGACGTCGGTACCGAGCCAGTGTGCGAACGTCGGATCGGCGGCCACCGCGGTGACTTCCTGAATGACACGACCGAATTCGACACCCTGGTTCATCAGGATTTCGTACAACGCTTCTTTCTTGAGCCGGCTGGCGGTTACCTGTTTGCTGAAGCGCGCTGGAACCCACGCGTCCGACACCATGAGCGTGACATTGCCGGTCTTGCGCAAACGCAGCGCGTGGACAGCAGGTTCGTCCGGCGCCAGTTGTAGTTGTGCGGCAATCGAGGCCGGCACGTTCTCGATATGGACGCCGAGCACTTCGACTTTCGTGTCGGTGGCGCTCTTGTGCAGGGCGTCGACAAAACTGAGCGTTGCGGCCGCGCGCGCGACCGGCAGGTCTTCGCGCACGAACGTGCCGATGCCCTGGCGGCGCTGCACGAAGCCCTGTGCCTCGAGATCGGCGAGGGCGCGCCGCGCGGTGATGCGCGAGACGCCGAAGTGCTCGCACAGATCCTCTTCGCGTGGCAGGACGGCGCCGGCCGCATAGCGGCCCGTGACGATCCGTTCGCGCAACACGACGAAGATCTGCCGATGCAGCGCAGTACCGCGGGAACGGGGGAGCGTGGGCATCGCGGAGGGCGTGGTCGACATGCTTGAGGGTGCGGAAGAGACGGGTGGGTGCGTGTGCACAAGTTGTTATAACTTGATCACATTATAAGGGAGGACTTGTGTGGGGGTAGGGTCGCACGGCGATCGCGGGTAGAAAGACCGGCATGACCTGCGTGGTTGCGATGTTGATGGAATGAACTTGACCCGACGACGTGATGAACCATATTTGCATTTTGAGATGAAAGTTGTTTTCACAATTCTTATCATTTTCATATTTCATGATAGAAGTTATTTTTAAAATCTCCGAAAAATTCTTGACGATGACTTGGAGTCTGTCTACTCTTTGCAACTGTCGCCATCCTAATCTCTAGGCAACGCTATTGGCGATAAATTGATATAATCATTGGAGAAATTTCATGAGATCGACATATCAAAAGGCGTCACTGTTTATAGTGTCCTGTTTCGTACCGCTGATGGCTATTGGTGGTGTACAGTCAATTTCTCTATCATGCCAGTCGGACTCAACTGGAACAGGTGGTACCTGTCAGGTAACGGGAACGCCTCTTGGCAATCTCCAGAAGGTCGCATGGGTTGGGCAAAATGTGAATATGCAAATAACTAGCGGTACACAAGTTTCTTACCAGTGCTGGGCCGGTATACCTAATACTAACCAAACAATTAGCTCAGTGACCGTTAATGCTATTAATACGGACTCTGTTCCGACGACTCTTGCTTCAGCTACCGTCCTATTGTCATGCAGCCCCGGGTCTTGAAACTCTGCCTCCTGTAATTAAGTTTATCCGAGGACTTGCGTTTACAAGATCGGGTTGGCACCATTCTTTTCGACTTTGGGGAAAATTGGATTACCTTCCCCGAATTACGGACAGCGCATCAACAACGCGTGCGACCACACCCGACCAATCCGTTTCTTCCGCGTCCTGCCTGAAGAGCGTCACGACACCGGGGTACCACGCGGACGTCGAGCCCGCGCAGGTCCAACGCCAGTCGGTTGCCACGTTTGAAAGCAGGATCCATGTGGGCTTGCCAAGCGCTGCGCTCAGGTGCATCGCCGCAGTGTCTACGCCGATGACGAGATCGAGCCGCGACACGATGGCGGCGACATCGGAGAAATCAGAGATCCGATTTCCCAGATTCACGATGAAGCGATCACCCATCTCGCGTTGCAGGTCTGCGCCGCTCGCTTCCTTCTGAAGGCTAACAAAGGTGATTCCTTTGATTTGCCACAACGGTTCGAGTGTCTTCAGGCCTGGTAAAGACCGTGCAAAGTCGTTGGCATTGTTTGCATTCCCCTTCCACACCAGGCCGACTCGCATGCGACCTTTGGGCATGAGACGTTCCCATTTCGACGCTGCGTTGCGAGGCGCATGCAGATAGGGCAAATTCGCCGGGATCGAAGCGGGCGTTTCTCTCAGGTTGAAAGGGATACTCCAGAAGTACGTCCAGAAATCATGAGGTGGATAGGTCGATGCATCGAACGCCTCGCGGGCAATCACCGCATCCGCTTCGGGTAGCGTTGCAAACAACGAACGGGTCGCTGCGGAGCAGACGAGCGTAACCCGCTTGGCGCCGAGATCCTTGATTTTGCGCACATAACGAACGAGCTGTATCTGATCGCCGTGCCCCTGTTCTGGCCAGACAAGCAACGATGCACCTTCGAGCGTTTCGCCGCGCCACTGTGGCCAGGAAACGGGTGGAGGACTGGAGAAGACGTTCTTCAGATCGGCTTCATAGCGTGCCTCGAAGAGCGGCAAACCTTCGATCCAGTTGCCCTGGTGCAGTAAAAGAATCCCTAGATTGAGTCTGTAGGCAGCACTCTGTGGCCGAAGCGCAAGCGCATGCCGATAAGCCGCATCTGCTTCGTCGTAGCGGCACAGGTCTTTCAGCACGAGCCCGAGTGCGTTCAGCGCCTCATGGTTGCGAGGCGCATGCGCGATGGCACTGCGAATGACCTGATCCGCCTCTTTCAGGCGATGCTGTGAGCGGAGCAGCATGCTCAGATTCAGCAGCGCCTCGCCGTGACTGGATGTCTTTGAAATGGCGCGTCGAAACGATCGCTCAGCGTTGTCCCGCCGTCCGGTCATTTGATGCAACACGCCGAGATTGTTGTCTACGTCAGCCGATTGCGGCGCAGCCTGCGCCGCTTGCTCTAAACACGCTTCAGAGGCGTCGAAGTTGCCCAACTTCAGATGACACACGCCCACAATATTTAGCAACTCAGCGTGATCGCAAGCTTGCTCGAGCAGCACGCGCGCTTTCTGGATAGCGGTTTCGTATTGTCCTTGAGCGTAGCACTCCCTGATGGATGCGACGGCATCATCGTCTATCGATCGCTGTTCGCGGGGTTGTGGCATAGATGAGCGGATTGTCCGATGAGTCAACCCTGAACAGCGACCTGGAACAGTTGGAGCGCGACCCTGTCGAGGCAGCCCGAGACGTTACGGATTCGCCGTCGCGTCCGTCGCTGCGTTCGCATCGTCCTGACCGACCGCTTCGAGACGATATCCATAGCCATAGATCGGCGTAAGCCGAAAGCCGTTTTCAGGACGCAGGCCGAGCTTCGTGCGAACCATCGCGATGTGAGTATCCAGCGTACGCGACGGAATATCGGTGGTCTGTTTCCACACGGCGTCGAGAATGTGCGCGCGCGACAGCGGCCGGCTCAGATGCTGGAACAGCAGCAACGCAAGATCGAATTCCTTTTGCGTGACGCTGACCGGATTGCCGTCGACCGATACCTGCCGAACCTTCAGATCGAATTCGAGGTTGCCGAAGGTTTCTTTCGTGGAGGCCGGGTTCATCGGATACGAACGGCGCAACAGCGACGCAACGCGCGCAGTAAGCACACCGGGCGAGACGGGTTTGACAACGTAGTCGTCGGCGCCGGCATTGAGCATCGTCACGATGTCGGACTCGCGCGCGCGGCTGCTGACGAACAGCACCGGCAAGCGCTCGGACAGATTCTGTCTGACCCATTCGAGGATCTCCGCGCCCGACAGATCAGGGACGTTCCAGTCGAGCACCAGCAAGTCGAAGCTCTCGCGCCGCAATTGACGCAGAAGCAGTTGACCTTGCTCGAACGTATGGCAGGTGTGGCCGGCGGTTGTTAACGTGTCGTTCGTCAGTGCTGCCTGGTCCGCATCGTCGTCAAGTATTGCAATTCTCATGGTGCCCTCGTTCCACGGCTGAAGCTCCGGAGAGTCTATGGCATTTTGGGGTGCCATCCACGGCTTTTATGCATTTTAATGACGCTTCGGGGCGTTGACCCCGTACATCGCGATTAGCCGATCGCGATTGCGGCGGCGAACTTCGTCTGTGGCCGTGCGATGTGGTAGCCCTGCGCATACACTTCGGCACGCCGGCTCAGCCAGCGCAGCTGCGCCTCGGTTTCCACACCTTCGATCACCACCGTGACCGCGAGCTTATCGAGCATGTCGAGTACGCACGACATTACGGTGCAGGCCCGGTGCGAGGTCGGCACTCTGGCCATGAATTCGCGTGCAAGTTTGATCGTATCGATCTGCGTGGAGCTCAGGATGGCGAGCGACGCGTAGCCAGATCCGAAACCGTCGATCGCGATGCGTACGCCGAGTTGCCGCAGCGAGTCGGTGATCTCGCTGATGGCCAGCAGCTTCGAGGCGTCGGCGGTTTCGACGAGCTCGAGTTCCAGGTGCGACGGATCGATGCCGTAGCGCTTCGTCGTTGCCTGAATGGTCGTGATCAGTTCATCGTCGGCGAGTTGCGACGGCTGGATGTTGATCGATACGCGCGGCAACGGATGACCTTCGCGCTGCATCGTACGCAGTTGCTCGCAGGCCGATTCGAGAACGAAGTAGCTCGCTTCGCGCGCGGCGCGTGCATCCTCGAACGCCTCGACGAAACTGCCTGGCAGCAGCAGACCGTAATCGGGATGCTGCCAGCGCAGCAGACATTCGATACTGGACAGCCGGGACGTCTGCGCATGGATGATCGGTTGGAACGCGACGCGGAACTCGCCGTCGTGCAGACCTCTGCGCACGCGCGCGGCGAGCGCACCGTCGCTTCGCCGGGACGTTTCGCCGGCATCCATCGCACGGCTGGGTGGTGCGCTCAATCCACTACCGATGTTCTTCACGTTGCATTCCTCTGGGAGTCCCGCTGCGGTCGGACATCTTTGCGTTCCACAAGTGAACGGAAAAGGCGCTGCCGTTTGCAAGGCTGCAGCCTGTCGAGGCGGGCACGGCCGACGGCGATCGGTCGAATGTATGTTTGAAGCGGTTGTCGCCGCGCGCACGCGGGCGCGTGGTGCCCGGTCCGTCCGGCCAAATAACAAGATAACGCCGTTTGACGGATCCAACCGTTAAGAAAGGTCAAACGCAGCGATATTAGCCGGCGCGTCGGATTACCGACCGTCCGGTAGCCGACAAACGCCAGCGGTTAGCCTGGGTTTCCACCAGGGTTACGTGAACTAAACAGAACATTTTCGACGGTCGATTGCGGAGAATTTCTCATGAAAGAGATATTTTATTCTGCGTGAATAATGTCAATAATTTTACTGATGAATATTTAATTTAAAATCCTCAGCGCTTGAAGTTAGTTTATTGTCTAGACAAATGCAAAACTGTGTGGCCGCCCGCTCTGCCAGGTAAAAAGGGGCTTCGTAGGATGTGCAATATGTAGATTTGACATTTCTTTACGTTTCGTACATGACGATCTTTCATTATTTGACAATTGAAAAAAATACACGAAGATACAATCCGCTCACTTAAATCTGAGCGCGCAGCCCTTTGCATTTGTCGACAGATTGATTTCCATCAAGCGTTTGAAAATTCTGCTGCCGCGCACAGGCGCTACCGGAGAGGGGATTCGAAATGAATAAAACATATAGATCTATCTGGAATGAAGCTCTGGGTGCCTGGGTTGCGGCTTCGGAGCTTGCGTCTGCGCGTGGCAAACCGAGTAAATCGGCGGTAGCGAAGGCGATTGCAGCACTGGTTGTCGCGGGCGCGGGGGTTCACAGCAACGTCGCCTTTGCGCAGTACTCGGCGGGCGGCGGTACGGCGTCGGGCTCGCAGGCGATTTCGATCGGCGGTGTTAGCGGCACATTTGCATCGAGCGCGACGACGGCGTCCGGCACCACCTCGATTGCCATCGGTGCCAACGCAACGGCGAGCGGCAATTACTCGCAGGCTTTCGGTCAGAACAGCACGGCAAACGCAGCCAGCGCCATCGGGATGGGTTCGGGCTCGAAGGCGACCGGCACTGGCGCAACGGCGATCGGTAACGATACGACGGCGTCGGGTTCGAGCGCGATTGCGATTGGCGGCGGCAATAGCACGGGCACCGGCGGTGCGGCGGCGCTTGCTGCCCAGGGCATCGCGATCGGCCGCTCCTCGAGCGTGGTGCTGGCGGCGACGAACGGGCTTGCCGTTGGCGTAGGCGCGACGTCGAGTGCGTCGAACGCGGTTGCGCTGGGCGTGTCGTCCACGGCGAGCGGGGCCTCGGCAGTCGCGCTTGGTACGTCGACGGCTAGCGGGACGAACTCACTTGGGTTTGGCACATCGGCGTCGTCATCGGGAGTCGGTTCTATTGCGATAGGGCCAAGCGCCACTAGCTCGGCGCAGCAAGCGATAGCCATTGGCAGCAATTCTACGGCGTCGACGTTGACGGCCACTGCGGTAGGACAAGGGAGTGTAGCGGGCAACGCCAGCGGTACCGCTCAGCAGGCTTCGGCGTTCGGTACTCTTGCGACGGCCTCGGCGAGTGCTGCGACCGCGTTTGGTTCGAGCGCTACTGCGAGCGGTGCCAGTTCGGTTGCCATGGGGCCGATTGCGATAGCGTCGGGGAACGCAGGGATTGCCGTAGGCACTTTCTCGACCGCGAGCGGCAGCAGCGCGGCCGCGATCGGTGTTGGTGCGACAGCGTCCAACTTCCAGGCTATGGCGGTCGGCGTTAACGCGAATGCTGCTGGGACGAATTCGCTGGCGTTGGGTACCTCGTCCACTGCGGCGTACACGAACAGCGTGGCGCTTGGGGCCAACAGCGTCACCGGCGCGGCTCCGCCGACAGGCACCGGTTACCTGACCGGACAGACGGCGCCGCTGTCGGAAGTGTCGGTGGGCAGCTCGACGGCGTTGCGCCGGATTACCAATGTGGCCGACGGCTCCGCGCCGCAGGATGCCGTGACCGTGTCGCAGTTGAGCACCGGCATGAGCACGACGACGAGCAGCCTTTCGAGCTTGTCGACTTCGGCTTCGACGGGGATCACTTCGTTGTCGACCGGCGTGAATTCGCTGTCGACCGGTCTCAGCACGACGAACAGCAATCTCACGAGCCTGTCGAGTTCGACGTCGAGTGGCATCACTTCGTTGTCGACTGGCCTGAGCACGACCAACAGTAACGTGACGAGCCTGTCGAGCTCGACGTCGACGGGGCTGAGCACCGCGGTGAGTCGCGACGCGAGTCTGTCTACCGGTCTGAGCACCACCAACAGCAATGTGACGAGCCTGTCGAGCTCGGCGTCCACGGGCATTAGCTCGCTGTCTACCGGTCTGAGCACGGCCGGCGCCAGCGTGGCGAGTCTGTCGACGGGTATCAGTTCCTTGTCCACGTCGACTTCGACGGGCATCACCAGCCTGTCGACTGGCCTGAGCACGACGAACAGCAATGTAACGAGCCTGTCGAGCTCCGCGTCCACGGGCATTGGCTCGCTGTCGACGTCCGCTTCGACCGGCATCGCGTCGTTGTCTACCTCGACCTCGACGGGCATCACCAGCCTGTCGACCGGGCTGAGCACGACCAACAGCAATGTGACGAGCCTGTCGAGCTCCACGTCCACGGGCATTGGCTCGCTGTCGACGTCCGCTTCGACCGGCATCGCGTCGTTGNGTCCACCTCGACGTCGACGGGCATCACCAGCCTGTCGACCGGGCTGAGCACGACCAACAGCAATGTAACGAGCCTGTCGAGCTCCACGTCCACGGGTATCGGTTCGCTGTCGACGTCCGCTTCGACCGGCATCGCGTCGTTGTCTACCTCGACTTCGACGGGTATCAACAGCCTGTCGACCGGGCTGAGCACGACTAACAGCAATGTAACGAGCCTGTCGAGCTCGACATCCACGGGCATCGGCTCGCTGTCGACGTCGGCTTCGACCGGTATCACCAGTCTGTCGACTGGTTTGAGTACGACCAACAGCAATGTGACGAGTCTGTCGAGCTCCACGTCGACGGGTATCGGCTCGCTTTCCACGTCGGCTTCGACCGGTATCACCAGCCTGTCGACTGGCTTGAGCACGACCAATAGCAACGTCAGCAGTCTGTCGACCGGCCTGAGCACGACGAGCAGCGGTATCGTCAGTCTCTCGAGCTCGACTTCGAGCGGTATCGGCTCGTTGTCGACCGGTCTGAACACGTTGTCCACGTCGACTTCGACGGGCATCACGTCGCTGTCGACGGGCCTGAGCACGACGGGCAGCAGCGTGTCGAGCTTGTCCACCGTTGTGTCGGCCACGCGCTCGCACTACTACAGCGTCAACGACAACGGCGTACAGCAGGGCAACTACAACAACAACGGTGCGACCGGGGTGAACGCGATGGCGTTGGGCCCGAATGCGAGCGCATCGGCGTCCAATGGCGTCGCGATCGGCAACGGCGCGGTGGCCAGCAGCGCGGGCAGCGTGGCGCTGGGTGCGGGCAGTACCACGAGTGCGACTGCGCCGACGGGTACGGGCTATCTGACCGGACAGGCAGCGCCGCAGTCGGAAGTGTCGGTGGGTAACTCGACGGCGTTGCGCCGGATTACCAATGTGGCCGATGGCTCCGCGCCGCAGGATGCGGTGACCGTGTCGCAGCTGAGCACCGGCATGAGCACGACGACGAGCAGCATTTCGAGCTTGTCGACTTCGGCTTCGACGGGCATTACATCGCTGTCGACCGGTTTGAGCACGACGAACAGCAATGTAACGAGTCTGTCGAGCTCGACGTCGAGCGGCATCAGCTCGCTGTCGACGGGTCTCAGTACGACCAATAGCAATGTGACGAGTTTGTCGACTTCAGCTTCGACGGGGATCACTTCGCTGTCGACTGGGCTGAGCACGACGAACAGCAATGTAACGAGTCTGTCGAGTTCGACGTCGAGCGGCATCAGCTCGCTGTCGACGGGTCTCAGTACGACCAATAGCACGGNNAATGTGACGAGTTTGTCGACTTCAGCTTCGACGGGGATCACTTCGCTGTCGACCGGTTTGAGCACGACGAACAGCAATGTAACGAGCCTGTCGAGCTCGACGTCCACCGGCATCAGCTCGCTGTCAACTGGTGTGAATTCGTTGTCGACGTCCACATCGACCGGCATCTCGTCGCTGTCCACTTCGACTTCGACTGGCATTAACAGCCTGTCGACGGGGTTGAGCACGACTAACAGCAATGTGACGAGCCTGTCGAGCTCGACGTCCACCGGCATCAGCTCGCTGTCAACCGGTGTGAATTCGTTGTCGACGTCCGCATCGACCGGCATCTCGTCGCTGTCCACTTCGACTTCGACTGGCATTAACAGCCTGNNTGTCGACGGGTCTGAGCACGACGAACAGCAATGTGACGAGCCTGTCGAGCTCCGCATCCACGGGCATCAGCTCGCTGTCGACGGGTGTGAACTCGCTGTCCACGTCCACCTCGACAGGCATCAGTAGCCTGTCGACGGGTCTGAGCACGACGAACAGCAACGTAACGAGTC